>NZ_JBFOCX010000027.1:0-65796 GCF_040908025.1 Aeromonas sp. R9-2 | reverse complement strand
TGCGGGAATAGCTCAGTTGGTAGAGCACGACCTTGCCAAGGTCGGGGTCGCGAGTTCGAGTCTCGTTTCCCGCTCCAAAAAATTTGTAAGTGATATTCCGATGCGGGAATAGCTCAGTTGGTAGAGCACGACCTTGCCAAGGTCGGGGTCGCGAGTTCGAGTCTCGTTTCCCGCTCCAATCACTTGCAGATGACATTCTGTTGCGGGAATAGCTCAGTTGGTAGAGCACGACCTTGCCAAGGTCGGGGTCGCGAGTTCGAGTCTCGTTTCCCGCTCCAAACATTTGTAAGTGACATTCCGTTGCGGGAATAGCTCAGTTGGTAGAGCACGACCTTGCCAAGGTCGGGGTCGCGAGTTCGAGTCTCGTTTCCCGCTCCAATCACTTGTAAATGACATTCTGTTGCGGGAATAGCTCAGTTGGTAGAGCACGACCTTGCCAAGGTCGGGGTCGCGAGTTCGAGTCTCGTTTCCCGCTCCAATATCTCTTCGAAGTTTTCATAATCCCTTTGAATTGCCCTTCACATCGCGCTGCGATGCTTTGTCGTATCTGGCGTTTACTAGGCGCGTCTCTACCACCTCCTGCCAACAGGAAGGGGATGTGGGCTCATGGTGCGGATTGTACGAGGCAAGCGGTTGTAACAGGTGGTGGGAGGCGAGAATGGTGGGCAAAAAAGAGGAGGGGCCTTGGCTCCTCCTGCATGATTCACTGGCGCGGGCTTAGACCAGAGTAACGTTCTCAGCCTGAGGGCCTTTTTTGCCCTGGGTCACAGTGAACTGGACTTTTTGACCTTCAGCCAGGGTTTTGAAACCGGTGCTCTGGATGGAGGAGAAGTGAACGAATACGTCCGGACCCTGGGATTGTTCAATAAAGCCAAAACCCTTGGTTTCGTTGAACCATTTTACCTGGCCGGTGCGAATGTCAGACATGTGCTAAATCCTATCAATAACAAAATGAAACTAAGCCCGTGCTGGGCTGCATTTGCCTTGCAAGCAGGGGTTGGCTCATGACTGACCACGTCTCTTTGTCCCAGTAGCACGTAGAACAATCCCTGTCTAAAGCACAAACGATTGTACGTTAGCGCCGATCCTTGTCAATTTGACCCCTTTCGTTTTTTGAACAAGCTAAAAATATTGTGAAGTCAGTAGCTTATTTGAAGATATTTGACTGAAAAAAACGGGAGGCCAGCGCCTCCCGTTTTTGTTATTCCTTGAGGGCGAACCCTTCGCCCTGCCGGTCGTAGCGGTAAACCGCCTGACCGTAGGAGCGGATCTCCACCCGCTGGATGCGGCGGGTGTCGTCCACCAGGATGAAGATAGAGCGGCCCGATTGCAGGCGGGTCAGGGGGCGATCCGGCCCCTCGATGGCGATCAGGCGGCTCAGCTCGGCACCTGGCAACTCGAATTTGCGCCAGATGGAGTAGAGGGTCTCACCCGCCTGCACATCGTGTTGCAGCCAGGTACCGTTGACCTTCTCTTCGACTGGTTTGGCTGCCGCGGGGGCACTACCTGCCGCGCCATTGCTGACAGTTAGAGCTTGAGCAGGCACGGCCAGCGGCACTTCCAGCGAGCCGGAAGGGGCGGCTTTGGGTGCAGATGGTGCCGGCTCCCAGGCCAGTACCAGCAACCAGAGCGGGATCAGGATCAGCAGACCTATGGTGTTTTTGCGGGGCAGCGGGCTGGACAGCTTGAATTTGCCTGCTTTGGCATCCTGGCGGCGTTGGCCGAGGTTGCTCATCCCTTGGCCAAAACGTTGGCGCAGGGACAGGGTCGCGGCATTGATGCGATGGAGCAGGGATCCTTGTGATTCGTCTTGGCGACGCTGCTGGGCTCGTCTGTTATGGCCTCGTGGGCGACGGTCCGGGGTGGGCACGGCATTTACCTCTCACTACATTGCCTGCCATCAGGCAAATTCGTCGCCTATGGTAAACGGACTCGCCCCCGAGGGGGAGAGTCCTGAGGCGGAAAATTATCAGCTGAGACGAAATTGACCCAATAATTGCTGCAATTTGTCGGCCGCCTGACGCAATGCCTGACTGGCTTTGGCCGTTTCGGTCGCATCCTGAGCAATGTCGTTGGCCAGTGCGTTGGTTTTTGACAGGTTGCCGGAGACGGTTTCTGAGACCGAGCTCTGCTCTTCGGCGGCGGAGGCGATCTGATAGGTCATGTCGTTGATGGTGGAGATGGCCTGGTAGATGCTGCCGAGCGCCTCTTCCGCCAGATCCGCCTCGCCCACCGCTTGATGGGTCAGCTGCTGGCTTTGGGTGATGGCGTTGACTGCATTGGTGGAGCTGAGGCGGATCTTCTCGATCAACTCCTGGGTGTTCTGCACCGCCTGCTGGGTATTGCCCGCCAGTTTGCGCACTTCGTCGGCGACTACCGCAAAGCCGCGGCCCTGTTCGCCAGCCCGTGCAGCCTCGATGGCGGCGTTGAGGGCCAGCAGGTTGGTCTGATCGGCAATCCCCTGAATGACGGTGAGGATGCTGGTGATCTGGGCGCTGTCGTGAGCCAGCCCTTCCACCACTTCGGCCCCTTTGCCGGCTTCTGCTGCGACCTTGTGCATCGACTGGATCACCTGCTGGAAGCGCTCCTTGCCCTGATTCGCCGCGCTTTGCGCCTGTTTGGCCGAGTCGGCGGTATTGTTGGCGTGGGTGGCGACCTCCTGACTGACGTAGGACATCTCCTGTACCGCGGTCAGCATCTGCTCCATCTCCGCCTGATGGTGCTGCAGGTTGTTGTCGGTCTGACCGGCAATGCGATCGGTGTCACCGGCGTAGCGGTTCACCTCGCTGGCAGTCTTGAGCACATCCCCGAGCAGCCCTTGCAGCTTGTCGATAAAGCGGTTGATCCCCTTGGCTAGATCCCCCAGCTCATCCACCGAGCGGGTTGCGAGGCGCTTGGTGAGATCCCCTTCCCCATCGGCGATGTCATCCACCAGGCTGACCATCTGACGGATGGGGCCAGTGATGCTGCGGGCAATCACCAGCATGGTGGCCAGCGCCAGCACCAGTACGATAACGGCGCCCACCAATTGCTGGGTCATGGCTGCCTGATTCATGTCGCTCAGCTGGCTTTCCAGTTGATCGGCGCCCGCCAGTACCACCTTGTAGGGCAGGGTGACGATGATGGCCCAGTTGCGGCTCATTCCCGGCACCATGATGGGGACGGAAATACGGAATGACTCGTCCAGCTCCTGACGCTGAACTTCCGGTTTCAGGTACTGCTGCCACTGGGTGCCCAGCACCTTACTTGCGCTGCTGCCGAGCAGGCTGGCATCGCCGCTGGTGCCGGTGATGACTCCGGCGGCGCTAACGATCAGGGTTTCGCCCTTGCCGTCATAGATGTTGCTGTTGAGGCTCTTGGCCTGACGGCTGATGGAGTCCACCGCCAGATCCAGCGCGGCGATCCCCTTGAACTGGCCATCCACCATGATGGGGGTGGTGATAGTGCTCACCAGCACCTGCTGACCGTTGATATCCACCTTGAAGGGATCGATGAGGCAAGAGCGTCCTTCCCGTTTCGGGCAGGCGTAGTAGTCGTTGGCGGGATTGCCGAATTCGTCCGGGTCGGTTTTTTCGATGGAGAGCAGCAGATCGGTACCGATTTGATCCTTGTCGCGATAAAAGTAGGGCACGAAGCGCCCCTTGCTGTCGCTACCGAGCGCGGTCTGACCGGCAAAGCTGGCATCCTGACCGTCGAAACCGTTGGGCTCGAAGCCGGCAAAGGCGCCATAGAGCTGGGGCTCCAACGCCAACTGTGCTTTGAGCAGGTCGGTGGCCTGCTGGCGATCCAGCGGCAGTTTGCCCTGTTGTTGCAGGGCGAGGGCGCTGGCCATCTGCTGGGTGTAGGAGAGCCCTTTTTGCAGCAGTTGGGTGATGGTGGCCGCCTCGGCGCGGGCATTGGCGCTGACCTTCTGCCATGCCTCCTGCTGCAGCGCTTCACGGCTGGAGCTGATGGTGAGTTGTTGGGTCTGTTGGCCTGAGTATTGGTTGAGCAGGATCAGGATGACCAGGGCTGCGGTCATGGCGATCCCGGCCATCACTAGAATGCGATTCTGGATAGAACGGAACTGCATCGTCTCTTCCTTGTTCGTGAGAAGTGTGGTGAGCGTTATTTGGGTATCGACCGGAGGAGGCAGCTCTCCAGCATTGTGCATAGCAAATCGGAAACGGGGCTTCTGTTTTGCGATCCTCTTCAAATATCGGGCTACAGATGCAAATGGCGACAGATTTAATCCCCTACTTTAGCCCGCAATGGCGTCATGGTTTTCCCATCCGTGATTGTCGGTGCTAAAATGCGACGGTTTTTTAACGAATTGGCCCAAGGCCCTCTACACAAGGCTTAAAGATGAAAGTCAAAACCCGTTTTGCTCCCAGCCCGACCGGCTTTTTGCATGTCGGCGGTGCCCGTACCGCACTCTATTCCTGGTTGTTTGCAAAGAACCAGGGCGGTGAGTTCGTGCTGCGTATTGAGGATACCGACCTGGAACGTTCCACTCAGGAGGCGATCGACGCCATCATTGAGGGCATGGAATGGCTGGAGCTGAACTGGGATGAGGGCCCCTACTACCAGACCAAGCGATTCGATCGCTACAACGGTCTGATCGACGAGATGCTGGCCGATGGCCGCGCCTACAAGTGCTACTGCTCCAAAGAGCGTCTGGAAGCACTGCGCGAAGGCCAGATGGCCAACGGCGAGAAGCCCCGTTATGACGGCAAGTGCCGCGACCACGCCCACGATCACCCGGCCGATGCGCCGCATGTCATTCGTTTCCGCAACCCGACCGAAGGTTCAGTGGTGTTCGATGACCATGTCCGTGGCCGCATCGAGTTCGCCAACACCGAGCTGGACGATCTGATTATCCGCCGTACCGACGGTGCCCCGACCTACAACTTCTGTGTTGTTGTCGATGACTGGGATATGGAGATCACCCACGTGGTGCGTGGCGAAGACCACATTAACAACACCCCGCGCCAGATCAACATCTACAAGGCGCTGAACGCGCCGGTGCCGGAGTTTGCCCACGTCTCCATGATCCTGGGTGATGACGGTGCCAAGCTCTCCAAGCGCCACGGTGCCGTTTCCGTGATGCAGTACCGCGACGACGGCTACCTGCCGGAAGCGCTGCTGAACTATCTGGTACGTCTGGGCTGGTCCCACGGCGATCAGGAGATCTTCAGCCTGGAAGAGATGATCAAGCTGTTCAGCCTGGATGCCATCTCCAAGTCCGCCTCTGCCTTCAACACCGACAAGCTGCTGTGGCTGAACAACCACTACATGCGCAGCCTGGATCCGGCTTATGTTGCCAAGCATCTGGCATGGCACATGGAAAACCAGAAGATCGACACCAGCAATGGCCCGGCGCTGGCCGAGGTAGTCACCCTGCTGGCCGAGCGCTGTAACACCCTGGTCGAGATGGCCGCCCAGAGCCGCTACCTGTTCGAAGAGTACGAGGCCATCGACGAAGCCGCTGCCAAGAAGCACCTGCGCGGCGTGGCTGCCGAGCCGCTGGCTCTGGCCAAAACCAAGCTGGCTGCACTGGATAGCTGGACTACCGAAGCGCTGCACGAGCTGATTGAAGCGACCGCTGCCGAGCTGGGTCAGGGCATGGGCAAGGTCGGCATGCCGCTGCGTGTGGCCGTCACCGGTCTGGGTCAGTCCCCTGCCATCGACGCGGTGATGGCACTGGTCGGCAAAGAGCGTGTACTGGCGCGTATCGACCGCGCACTGGCTTACATCGAAGCCCGCATGGCTGCTGAGTAAGCCTGACGTTGCCGGTCGTCATCACCGTTCTGGGTAAATCCCCCCTGCCATCGACGCCGTAATGGCACTGGTGGGCAAGGAGCGCGTACTGGCGCGTATCGACCGCGCACTGGCTTACATCGAAGCCCGCATGGCTGCCGAGTAAGCTCTGCCGATGTGGCAGACGAGGGGATTACCCCGCTCTGCCACATACTGAATAGCAAAAATCCGAAACCACTGGTTTCGGATTTTTTTATGGCCAGCGCACAGGTCGAAAATACTTTGGATAAAAAAATGCCAGTCAGCTGACTGGCATTTTTATTGGGACAGAGTGCCGCTTAGTGGCTGTCGACCCAGACGAACTTGAGCACGAACAGCAGGGCTACCACCAGCACGCAGGGGTTGATCTCGCGCCAGCGACCGGTGCCTGCCTTCATCACGCAGTAGGAGATAAAGCCCACGGCGATCCCCTCGGTGATGGAGAAGCTGAACGGCATCATGACGGCGGTCATAAAGGCCGGTACCGCTTCGGTCAGATCTTCCCACTTCACCCGGGTCAGCTCGGAGCACATCAGCACGCCCACATAGATAAGGGCGCCAGCGGCGGCATAGGCCGGCACCATGGCGGCGACCGGAGAGAAGAAGATCGCCAGCAGGAACAGCAGGCCGACCACGATGGCGGTCAGACCGGTACGGCCGCCGACGGCGACGCCGGAGCTGCTCTCGATAAAGGCGGTAACCGAGGAGGTGCCCATGAAGGCGCCGCCGACGGAGCTGACGCTATCCACCATCAGCGCTTGTTTCATGCGCGGGAAGTGGCCCTTGTCATCGGCCAGCTTGGCGCGGTTGGTGACGCCGATCAGGGTGCCGGAAGAGTCAAACAGGTTGACCAGCATAAAGGAGAAGATGATCCCGGCGAGGCTGATATCGAGCGAGCCCATCAGATCCAGCTGGCCGAACACCGGTTCGATGCTGGGGGGCATGGAGACAAAGCCCTTGAAGGTGACATCGCCAAACAGCCAGCCCAGACCGGTAGTGACCACGATGGCGATCAGCACGGCGGAGTGGACGCCGCGGGCGGAGAAGATGCAGATCAGGAAGAAACCGAGCAGACCCAGCAGGCAGGGCAGGGAGGTGAGGTTGCCCACGGTCACCATAGTCGCGGGGCTGGCCACCACGATCCCGGCGTTGTGCAGGCCGAGCAGGGCGATCAGCAGACCGATACCGGCGGTGATGCCGACCCGCAGGGTGAGCGGAATGTTGCCGATCAGCCAATAACGCACCCGCAGCAGGGTGAGGATCAACAGACCCATGGCACCCCAGAAGATAGTGCCCATGCCCACTTGCCAGGAGTAACCCATGCCGGCGACGACCACGAAGGCGAAGAAGGCGTTAAGGCCCATGGCGGGGGCCAGCGCGATCGGCAGGTTGGCCAACAGGCCCATCAGGATGCTGCCGATACCGGCGATGAGGCAGGTGGTGACGAACACGGCCTGGGTGTCCATGCCCGCCGCAGATAGGATCTGCGGGTTGACGAACACGATATAGACCATGGTCAGGAAGGTGGTGATACCGGCGATCACTTCGGTGCGGGCGGTAGTGCCATGGCCTTGCAGGGCAAACAGGCGCTCAAGCAATCCTTGCCCGGCGGCCTGATTGGCAGCTTGGTGTTGTTGATTCATGTTGGATTCCAATAGGTGACGTGAAATAAGCAGCAGGGGAACGGGCTATCCCATCCATGCGGGGTAAATTGCCCTGTTTCTGGCGGTTAAGTAACCAGACTCGTCCTGATACCGTGACAGCGCGCACATTTTTACACAGGCGGCGCCGTTTACAAACCCCGGATCTGCGAAGCAGATCAATGAATAGAGTAAAAATTCAAACGTTTGCTTTTTGAGCATGAAAAAAGGTTCTCAGCAGAGAACCTTTTATCGAAAATTGGGGGCTTACAGGGTTTTGAAGTAGCGCTCGACCAGCTGGGCCAGTACCGAGTCGAGCCGGTCTTGCACTTCACCCAGTTCACGGCCGAAGCGGCGCAGAAAGAGGCTTGCCTGCTCTTCGGTCAG
Source organism: Aeromonas sp. R9-2 (assembly GCF_040908025.1). Classification (NCBI taxonomy): domain Bacteria; kingdom Pseudomonadati; phylum Pseudomonadota; class Gammaproteobacteria; order Aeromonadales; family Aeromonadaceae; genus Aeromonas; species Aeromonas sp. R9-2. The sequence continues at coordinate 57,991 of NZ_JBFOCX010000027.1, read as the reverse complement.
CTTGCGCCCCTCGATAAAGAACTCCTGCTCAGGCAGTTGCTTGTCGTAGCGGGGGATCAGCACCCAGCTCACCAGCTCGGGCTCCACGGCGGCAAAAATCTTGGCGGCAGCAGCACAGAAGGTCTCTATGTGCTCCTTGCCATCCGGCCCGAGGCAACCCGGTTCAACCCGGATCTGGATGGTGAGTTTTTTCTCTATGGGGGTCGTCATCGTGCTACATCCATGCAAAGGCATCCGTCTAGGATTGTAAGTCAAAAGGCAAGAGAAAGGGGAGCCGAAGCTCCCCTCAACACGCAGTCAGCCTTATTTGGCGATGCGCTTGTACTTGGCGCGATGGGGCTGGATCGCCTCGGCGCCATAGGTCTTCTTCTTCCACTCTTCGTATTCGGTAAAGTTACCTTCGAAGAACTCGATCTTGCCCTCATCCTGATAGTCCAGGATGTGAGTGGCGATACGGTCGAGGAACCAGCGGTCGTGGGAGATGACCATGGCACAACCCGGGAACTCCAGCAGGGCGTTCTCGAGGGCACGCAGGGTTTCGATATCCAGATCGTTGGTCGGTTCATCCAGCAGCAGCACGTTGCCGCCGGTCTGCAGCAGCTTGGCCAGATGCAGACGACCACGTTCACCACCGGAGAGTTCGCCAACCCGCTTCTGCTGGTCGGAACCTTTGAAGTTGAAGCGGCCGATATAGGCGCGGCTCGGGAACTCGTAGTTGCCGATGCGCAGGATATCCTGACCGTCAGCGACCTCTTCGAAGACCGTCTTCTTGTCATCCATGCTGTCGCGGAACTGATCGACAGAGGCCAGCACCACGGTTTCACCTAGCGTGATGGCACCGGAATCCGGCTGCTCCTGACCCGACATCATGCGGAACAGGGTCGACTTACCGGCACCGTTCGGGCCGATGATGCCGACGATGGCACCCTTCGGAATGGCAAACGACAGATCGTCGATCAGCACCCGATCACCGTAGGATTTGCGCAGGTTGGCCACTTCCATCACCTTGTCGCCGAGGCGCGGTCCGGGCGGAATGAACAGCTCGTTGGTCTCGTTGCGCTTCTGGTAGTCGTTGGTGTTGAGCTCTTCGAAGCGAGCCATACGGGCCTTGGACTTGGCCTGACGCCCTTTCGGGTTTTGACGAACCCACTCCAGCTCTTTCTCGATGGACTTGCGACGGGCCGCTTCGGAACTTGCTTCCTGCGCCAGACGGGCGTCCTTCTGCTCCAGCCAGGAGGAGTAGTTGCCTTCCCATGGGATACCCTCGCCGCGGTCCAGCTCCAGGATCCAGCCCGCCACGTTGTCGAGGAAGTAACGGTCGTGGGTGATGGCCACAACAGTGCCTTCGTAGTCGTGCAGGAAGCGCTCCAGCCAGGCCACGGATTCCGCATCCAGGTGGTTGGTCGGTTCGTCCAGCAGCAGCATGTCCGGCTTTTCCAGCAGCAGACGGCAGAGCGCCACACGGCGGCGCTCACCACCGGAGAGGTGCTTGATCTTGGCATCCCATGCCGGCAGGCGCAGGGCATCGGCCGCGCGCTCCAGCTGGTTTTCCATGTTGTGGCCGCCCTGGGCCTGGATGATAGCTTCCAGCTCGCCCTGTTCGCGGGCCAGCTTGTCAAAGTCGGCATCCGGGTCGGCGTAGGCCGCATAGACCTCGTCCAGACGGGCCATGGCGCGCTTCACCTCGCCAACGGCCTCTTCGACCGCTTCGCGTACGGTCTGCTCCGGCTCCAGCTTCGGCTCCTGCGGCAGGTAGCCAATCTTGATGCCGGGCTGTGGACGGGCTTCCCCTTCGATCTCGGTGTCGATACCCGCCATGATGCGCAGCAGGGTCGATTTACCGGCGCCGTTCAGACCCAGCACGCCAATCTTGGCGCCCGGGAAGAAGCTCAAGGAGATGTTCTTGAGAATATGACGCTTGGGCGGCACTACCTTGCCGACCCGGTTCATGGTGTAAATAAATTGAGCCATTGGCTAATTCTCTTCCTTTTCAGCAGGTTAATGTCTTGGCATTAACAGACTGATGTCGTGGTGGGGCCAGGTCGACACAGGTCAACCGGGTTCCAAAAAACCCGTCGATTGTAAACCAACGGACGAGGGGGGGCAAAGGTGGCACCCGGCTATGTCCCCCCTTTGGCGTAGCAGTCACGCCTTGCTGCATCAGCCGTGCAATTTGGGCATGATGTGGGCTGTCGTTTTGTTCCGGAGCCGTCATGAACCCATCCTCTGAAGCCCCCTCGCTGGCCGCCTTTCTCTGCACTATGGGATTGGACGCCGCGCTGAGTGAAGCCATCAGCCTGCGCTTGCCACGGCAGAGGCTGCGCGCCGGTCAGGTGCTGTTGGCGCAAGGGGCCGAACAGGAGGCTGCCTTCTATATCGAAACGGGCATCTCTCGTGCCTGCCATTACACCCGGGACGGGCAGGAGCGCTGCAAGGAGTTCTACTTCGAAGGGGAGCTCTGCCTGCTTTACGACAGCTGGCTCACCGGGTCGCCCGCCCGCTACCAGCTGGAGGCGCTGACGGAGCTGCAGGTGGTGCGGGTGCCAATCGCCCTGCTGGATGAGCCCATCTGGCAGCCGGTCTGCATGGCCCTGCTGCGTCAGCAGCTCGGTTACAAGGAGCGCAAGGAGGCGTTTTTGCTGCTCCACTCCCCCGAAGAGCGTTATCGGGAGCTCTGCCACACCTTCCCCCACTGGCCTGCGCGGCTCACTCAGGTGCAGCTCGCTAACTACATCGGTATCAGTCCGGTCACCCTGTCACGGATCCGCAGGCGCATTAACACGGGTTAATGCCACCTGCCGGTTGCCACTTCATGCTGCGTCATCCAAATGACGGACGAGGGGTGGATGATGTCGCTGTTTCTGTGGTCGCAACTGGTGGTGAGCCTGGCCTTGCTGCTCGATCTGTTGTCGTTTCAGTTGCGGGATCGCCGCAGGATCCTGGCCTGTCTGGCCCTCTCCTGCACCCTCAATGCCGGTCACTTTGCCCTGCTCGGGCAGTGGTCGGCCGCCTGCCTGTTGCTGCTGGCCAGCGTGCGCTTTCTGGTGAGTATCTGGCTGGTTCGCCGCATCTTGATGTGGTTTTTCATGGGGTTGGCCTGTGCGGCAACGCTGGCGACCTATCAGGGCCTGCTCTCATTGATCGGGCTGCTGGCGAGCCTGCTGCAAACCCGGGCCGCGTTTTGTCCGGATGATCGCCAACTGCGGCGCTGGATGCTGCTCGGTACCCTCTGCTGGTTTGGCAATAACCTGCTGGTGGGCTCACCAGTCGCCGCACTGATGGAGGGGCTGTTTCTGGTCAGCAATATGGTGGGCTACTACCGCCACTATGGCTTCAATTATTGGGGTCGTGGCCGCCACAGTGGCCGCAGAAAGAGGCGTGTGCCGCCTTCCGATCGGGCGAGCTCCTGACCTCCCGCTCAGGGCTGCTTGTGGCCAGCGAAGTAGAGCACCCGTTTCACATACTCCTGCGTCTCGTCATAGGGTGGGATCCCGCCATAGCGTTCCACCGCTTTTTCCCCGGCATTGTAGGCAGCCGAGATCAGTATCCAGTCGCCATCGAAGCGGCGATCCAGCCATTTGAGATAACTGACGCCACCCTTGATGTTCTGGGCCGGATCGAATGGCCGGGTTACCCCGAACCGTTGCTGGGTTTCGGGGATCAGCTGCATTAGCCCCTGAGCATTCTTGGGTGAAACGGCGCGGCTGTTGAGATTGGATTCGGCGATGGCAATCGCCAGTACCAGCCGGGCATCCACCTTATGGTGTTTGGCGGCGTGACGCAGCATGGTGACCAGCTTTTGCTTGGCGGGGGGCTGGCGGGCCACCCAGGAGTCGACATTGAAGGGGGTGGAGGGGAGCCCGGCCAGATAGCCACCCTGACCGCCACGGATCCCGATGCCGCACTGATCACCCATGGGAGCATTGCCGATGCGGGCGTTGTAGTAGCGTGCAGCCTGTCGGTTACCCAGGCGCATTGCCATGGTGAGGTAGCTGTTGGCCAGCTTTGCGCTGCGTACCGAGGCGGGGCCGGTGGCGAGCAGGCGGCCGATCCGGAAATAACCTTCGGGATTGCCGGTGCTGGCGGCGACACAGTAGAGGGCGATGGCTTTTTGCAGATTGCCGTGTTGCTGGGCCACTTGACCCTGCTTGATCGCCGTCAGCGCCTTGGGGGCCTGTCTGAAATCCCTGCCTTGTGCCATCGCCCGCGGCGTACCTGCCAGTAACAACGACAAAAAAAGCAGCAAAAACAGTCCGTTTTCGCTGATGTGCCTCATGGGTTATCTCCTGTTTGAGTACAGAAGATATAGAGGAACATGGCTGCTATCGCCACGAACCCAGTGGATCCTGTTGTTATAGCGTGGAGATTTCAGAGAGCAAAACGGTATGGAACTTATAGGCTAGCCAATTGTGCCCTCAATCTAAAAATAGATTGCAAGGGACGTATTATTGGTCAGGCTGAGCTCCATCAGCTCCATCAGCTCCATCAGCTCCATCAGCTCCATCAGCTCCATCAGCTCCATCACCGCCGTTGCCGCCGTTGCCGCCGTTGCCACCGTTGCCGCCGTTACCACCGTTGCCGCCGTTGCCGCCGTTACCACCGTTGCCGCCGTTGCCGCCGTTACCACCGTTGCCGCCGTTACCACCGTTACCACCGTTGCTACCCAGTACGGAGACTGGTTGGTTGTTACTAAGTGTTGAGCAGTTATCCCCTGTTGGGCATGGGGATTGCGCCCACAGCGAAGCACTTTGCAGGCAAGCAAGTAGTATCAGGCTCGAATAAAGTGGGGGAGTTGAGTTCATGATATCGACCTTGTTAGATGAAGAAGCGTTGGCATAAGGATTTCTTAACAAACTCAGACATCCAAGTGGTAGGTAGATTCGTCTGGTTGGGCGGCTGGTAACTGGCGATATATCAGACCAATTTCGCTGACAACCCAGAGCGAAAGCAGGGCCAGCAGGCTGAGCAGGGGAAGCAGAGAGTGGCTCTGGGTCAGGGCATAGGCCGCAATGGCGGCACCGGTCAAAAGCAGGGTTCGGATCATGAGGTGGCTCCTTGTCGTCATGGGGGTGTTGCGTGGCCACGGACAGAGCGCCTGGGGTCGGGATTTGTTCCCGGGTGGCACGAAGCGCGCTGAGTATATCGCGTCATGCCGCTGCCGATCCGTGGTGTCATCACACTTTCCATAGTCATGGGTTTCGTATCGAGTTGGGCCCCGCCAGATGCGGGGCCAGTAATGGTTTGACGGTCAGAAGAAACCGCCGTTGTTATCGTCACTGTCGGCCCAGCCGCCACTCAGGTTATCGTCGTCGAGAAAACTGCTGCCAACATCGGGAGATGAATCCCAGCCGTCCCAGCGCACCGGTTCCGCATCGACCGGATTGGCAATGGGGGCAGGCTCTATGATGTCGATGATCTCCTCGGGCCGGTTGCTGTGAAACAGTCCGCCGATCATATCGGCCAGCATCACGCCACCGGCCACACCGGCGGCGGTTTGCAGGGCGCCGCCCAAAAAGGAGCTGGTACGGGATGCTGGCTGGGCAGGAGCGGATGCCGGTGGCGGCGTAAAGCGCGGGGGCGGGCTGCTTTCGCTACCAAACAGGCCGGAGAGAAAACTGCCGCTGCTCGGGGCGCTCTGGCTGGCTTCCAGCTCCTTGACCCGCTCGTTGAGGCGGGTAAGGGCTGCCTGCTGAATTAGCAGCGCCTGGGCCATGTAGTAGGGGGCATCGGGCTGCTGGGCCAGATGCTGGCGGATCAGCTGATCCGCTTGTGGGTCTCGCTTGCTATCCCTGGCTTGCGCTTGCTTGAGGCGGTCGAACAGTCCATCGATCAGACCCTGTTCCTGTGATTGCATCTCAAATCCTCGCTATGGTGCGCAGACAGTGCGTTTAGCCATCCTAAAACCCGCGGGGCATCAGTGGTATCTGATTAACTCATCAATGACCGAGGGGTTACCCGCGCTCGTCAGCGGTCGGGCTGGTAGTAGTCGAGATACCAGCGGACAAACTCGGCAACACCTTGCTTGAGAGGTGTAGCGGGGCGCCGGCCGGTGAGGATGTGCAGCGGTTCGCTGTCGGCCCAGGTGGCGTGCATGTCACCTGCCTGCATCGGCTGCATCCGCTTGATGGCGGGTTTGCCGATGGCCTCTTCCAGCGCCTCGATAAAATCGAGCAGCTGTACCGGCTGGCCGTTACCGATATTGAGGATGCGGTAGGGGGCTGCGCTCTCGGCCGCGCTCTGCTCGCTGGCGTGCCAATCGGGATTGGGGCGGGGCGGCTGGTCGGCCACGGCTAGGATCCCCGCGACGATGTCGTCGATAAAGGTGAAGTCGCGGCTGAGATCGCCGTGGTTATATATGTCGATAGGCTCTCCCGCGAGGATGGCGCGAGTGAACTTGATTATGGCCATGTCGGGGCGGCCCCAGGGGCCGTAGACGGTAAAGAAGCGCAGCCCTGTGGTGGGCAGGCCATAGAGCGCCGAATAGGCGTGGGCCATCAGCTCGCCGCTCTTCTTGGTGGCGGCGTAGAGGGAGACCGGGTGATCCACCTGCTGCGCGGTGGAGTAGGGCATCTGATCCCCCATGCCATAGACCGAGCTGGAGGAGGCGTATATCAGGTGCTGAATCCCGTGGTGACGACACCCCTCCAGCACCGTCAGCATGCCGGTAAGGTTGCTGTCGGCATAGGCGAACGGATTGTCGATAGAGTAACGCACCCCCGCCTGCGCCCCCAGATGGATCACCCGCTCGAAACCGTGACGGGCAAAGAGAGCTGCCATCGCTTCGCGATCCGCCAGATCAAGCCGCTCGAAGCGAAAATGGGGGAAACTGGCCAGCTGGGCCAGCCGCGCCTCTTTCAGACTCACCTCGTAGTAGTCGTTAAGGTTATCGATCCCCACCACCCGATGGCCTGCGGCGCACAGCTTGCTGGCCACATGAAAACCGATAAAACCGGCGACGCCGGTAACCAGATAGATCATGGTTGAGTCTCCGGGTTGCAACTGGTGTTGGCAGGCTGCTTTTTGGCGGGAAGATGTGGTCGCCCGATGGCGTGATAGTCAAACCCGAGCTCGCTGAGCTGGCGCGGGTCATAGAGGTTGCGGCCATCGATGATGACGGGCTGATTGAGCAGGGCTTTCAGCTGCTGGAAATCGGGGGCGCGAAACGCCTGCCACTCGGTACAGATGAGCAGGGCATCGGCCCCTTCCAGTGCCGCTTCCTGAGTTGGGCAGAGCAGGAGATCCGGCCGCTGGCCGTAGATCTGGCGGGCACGCCCCATCGCCTTGGGATCAAAGGCCTGCACCCGGCCACCGGCAGCCCAGATGGCGGCCAGCAGCGGGCGGCTCGGCGCATCGCGCATATCGTCGGTACCGGGTTTGAACGCCAGTCCCCACAGGGCGAAGGTGCGGCCACGCAGATCCGGGCCGAATCGGGTCAGCAGGGTTTGCGCCATCTTCTGTTGCTGGCGCAGGTTGACCTGCTCGACCGCCGCTAAAAGCGGGGCGTCGCAGCCGACACTCGCCGCGGTATGGCGCAACGACTTGATATCTTTGGGGAAGCAGGAGCCGCCGTAGCCGCAGCCCGGGTAGATAAAGTGGTAACCGATGCGGGGATCGGCCCCCATCCCCTGGCGTACTGCCTCGATATCGGCCCCCAGCTGCTCGGCGAGGGCCGCCATCTCGTTCATAAAGGAGATCTTGGTGGCCAGCATGGCGTTGGCGGCGTACTTGGTGAGCTCGGCGCTACGCAGATCCATCACCACGATCCGGTCGTGATTGCGGTTGAAGGGGGCGTAGAGGGCACGCAACTGCTCAAGCGCCCGCTTGCTGTCACAGCCGATGATGATGCGGTCCGGCCGCATGCAGTCGTTGACCGCCGCTCCCTCCTTGAGAAACTCGGGATTGGCCGCCACCTCGCAGGTGAGGGGCCGTCCACGCATGGCCAACTGCTGCTCAATGTGTTCCCTTACTTGCTGCGCCGTGCCGACCGGTACTGTGCTCTTGGTCACCACCAGCTTGGGGCGGCTCATCAGTCGGCCTATGGTGTCGGCCACCGCCAGCACATGTTGCAGGTCGGCCGAGCCATCCTCGTCAGCCGGGGTGCCCACGGCGATCAGCAGCAGGTCGGCGTGTGCCACGCCAATGGCGGGATCGACCGTGAAGCTCAGGCGGCCGCTGGCAAGATGGCTCTCGACCAGCGGGGCCAGCCCCGGTTCATAGAAGGGGATCTGCCCCAGCCTGAGGGCGGCGATCCGCTCGTCATCCACATCCACGCAGCAGACCTGATGGCCCACCTCGGCCAGAACGGCGGCCTGCACCAGCCCGACATAGCCTGTGCCAAAAATGGTGACCTTCATGAAAAGTGCCTCGTGCTGTGAATGGGGGATGGCGCGCTTAAACCGCGGCATGCTGCATCTTGGTGCAGCGAGTGTCAATGCCAGATGACAGGCACCAGAATGGGGCGTTCAGCCTGACTGTTGTGATCCTTTTCACAAAAAATAGACTGGACCCCATAACGAAGCCCTGTGGAAAGGGCTCGCAGCCCGCCCGCAACGGCAGGCGACAGACACTCTCTCTTTACTTCGCTTGGATACAGGTTATGGACAACACCTCGATTCGCACTGCTCATCCTATTTATGAGGATGTGCTGGCCCTGCTGACGGCGGCCGGCTTTGTTTCCCTCGGCATCTTTCTGTTTCATCAGGTTGGCCTGCTCACTGGCGGTACTGCCGGGCTGGCGCTGCTGCTGCAAAAGGTGACCGGCATCAGCTTCGGCCTGCTGTTTTTCGGCATCAACCTGCCCTTCTATGCGCTGGCATGGTTGCGGATGGGGCCACGTTTTACCTTCAACACCTTCGTTTCTGTGGCGGCGGTCTCCTACATGACCGATCACCTCAACGGGGTGTTGCAGATCGGCAAGATAGAGCCTCTCTATGCGGCGCTGATCGGCGGTACCTTGATTGGCATGGGGCTGCTTATTATGTTCCGTCACAAGTCGAGTCTGGGGGGCTTCAACATTCTGGCGCTCTTTATTCAGGATCGCTTTGGCATCCGGGCGGGCAAGCTGCAGATGGGGCTCGATTGCGCCATTGTTGTTGCCTCGTTTTTCGTGGTGCAACCCTGGATCCTGGCGCTCTCCATCGTGGCGGCAGTTATCTGTAATCTGGTGTTGACACTCAACCACAAGCCGGGCCGCTACCAGATTGCCTGACAAGCTGCGGCAGTGGCTCGATAAGACAAGCGTGACCCGATAGCACGAGGCGGCCTGATGGCCGCCTCGTCTGTTTCTACCCTGGCGTTTGTTCGCTGCACCTAGCTTGCCTGCTCCAGCCTGCTGTTGCCGCTGATCGCGTGACTACCGACGGCGAGCGGGGTGTGACAGGCCACCTGATGATGGGCCTCATCGCACACCTCAAGCCTCGGCGCCTTGCTCTTGCACAGCTCGGTCGCATGGGGGCAGCGCTGGTGGAAGTGGCAGCCGCTTGGTGGCGAGATGGGGGAGGGCACATCGCCGGTCAGCAGAATGCGCTGGCTGCGCCTGCGCGGGTCCGGTACCGGAATGGCGGAGATCAGCGCCTGGGTATAGGGATGGCGCGGCGTCAGATAGAGCGACTGGGCATCCGCCAGCTCGACGATCCGTCCCAGATACATCACTGCGATACGATCCGAGATGTGTTTAACCACCGACAGATCGTGGGCGATGAAGATGATGGAGAGGTTCATCTCCCGCTGCAGGCTGAGCAGCAGGTTGACGATCTGCGACTGCACCGAGACATCGAGGGCCGAGACCGCCTCGTCGCACACCAGCAGCTTGGGCTTGAGGGCGATGGCGCGGGCGATGCCGATCCGCTGGCGCTGACCGCCGGAAAACTCGTGGGGGTAGCGATCCACCGCACTGCCCGGCAGGCCCACTTTTGCCAGCAACTCCTGCACCCAGCCGCGGCGCTGCTCAGTGTTGCCTTTACCGTGGATGATGAAGGGCTCCTCCAAAATTTGGCCCACGGTGTGGCGGCTGTTGAGGGATTCTGCAGGGTCCTGAAACACCATCTGCATCTCCTGACGCAGGGAGCGCATCTCCTTCGGGCTGAGGGCGGTGATGTCGCGCCCCTCGAAGGTGATGGTGCCTGCGGTCGGCTCGAACAGCTTGAGCAGGCTGCGCCCGAGGGTGGACTTGCCGCAGCCCGACTCACCCACCAGCCCCAGCGTCTCCCCCTGCTTGAGATCGAAGCTGATGCCATCCACCGCATGAACCGTATATTGCTTGCGCAGGAAGCCGCCTCCCAGCCGGAAATGCTGTTTCAGATCCCTGACCGATAACAGAGTGCTCATACGGTCAACTCCTTCCAGTAGTGACAGGCGACATGGTGGCGCGAATTGAGTTGCTCCACCGCCGGAATGGCGCTGACACAGAGGTCGGTCGCATGGGGGCAACGGTTGGAGAAACGGCAGCCAGCGGGCATCTCGTGCAGGGCCGGTACCTGTCCCTTGATGGTCTTGAGCAGGCTCTTGGGCTCATCCTCAAGGCGCGGGATCGAGCTCATCAAGCCGTGGGTATAGGGGTGACGGGGATGGTCAAACAGCTCGAATACGTCGGCCTGCTCTACCGCCCGCCCGGCGTACATCACCACCACTTCGTCGCACAGCTCAGCCACTACCCCGAGATCGTGGGTGATAAAGATGATGGCCATGCCGGTCTGGGCTTGCAGCTCTTTCATCAGTTCGAGGATCTGGGCCTGAATGGTGACATCCAGCGCCGTGGTCGGCTCGTCGCAGATAAGCAGGTCTGGCTCGCAGGAGAGCGCCATGGCGATCATCACCCGCTGGCGCATACCGCCGGAGAGGTTGTGGGGATAGACTGCAAAGCGCTGAGCCGGTTCCGGGATCCCCACCTTCTGCAGCATGGCGATGGCCGCGGCTTTACGCTGGGCCTTGTCATACTCGGGGCGATGGAGGCGAAACACCTCCATCAGCTGCTCACCGACCGTCTGCACCGGGTTGAGGGCCGTCATCGGCTCCTGAAAGATCATCGAGATGCGGTTGCCGCGCACCTTGTACATCTGATCCGGTGCAAGCGACAACAGCTCCTCCCCCTGAAAGCGGATGGAACCGGCGACTACCTGACCGTGGGGCTTGGGCAAGAGCCCCATGATGGCGAGTGAAGTGACACTCTTGCCACAGCCGGACTCGCCGACGATCCCCAGCGTCTGACCCGGGGCCACCTTGAAGCTGACCCCGTCGAGCACCTTGATCTTGCCGTCATCGACGGCGAACTCCACCTCAAGATCGCGTACTTCGAGGATTGGGGCCTGGTGCTGGCCGTTATCAGCGGCGAACTCCCCCCCGTTATCCGGTACGTCGAGGATCGAGGCCTGGTGCTGGCCGTTATCAACGGCGAACTCCCCCTCGTTATCCGGTACGTCAAGAATGGGGGCCTGGGTGTTGGGCATAACGGCTGCTCCCTTCGCAATGGCCTGAATATCAATGACGTGCATAGGTCTTGTCGAGCAGGTTGATGGGCGCCAGAGCCTCCCCTGCCTCCTTGGCGTTGCGGGTCTCTTCCTTCACCTTGGGATCGAGCCAGAGCAGACCGCCGCTACTGTGAGGATAACCATCCATCGGCCAGTAGAGCAGATCCGGTGTGTTCTTGGTGGCAGGCACCTCCGGCAGCATCACATAACGCCAGCTGCTGGCCCGCACATAGTTAAGCTGCACCCCGGGCACGAAGATGGCGAGATCATAGATGCGCTGCTGGATCTGCTGGGAGAGCTTGGCCCGCTTGGCCATGTCGAATTCGACGTTGTAAGCGTCGATCAGCGCGTCCAGCTCCTTGTCCGCTACGTTGAACAGGTTGTTGGTCTGCGGCTTGTTGGCGTTGGCGGAGTGGAAAAACTCCCAATATTGCGGATAGAGACCGCCGCCGCCCCAGCCGAGCCAGGCCGCTTCGTGTTTCTTCTCCAGCATCACCTTGAAGCCGGTGGCCCCATCCACCAGATTGAGCTCCAGATCCAGTCCCGCCTTCTTGGCCTCCTCTTTCAGCACGGTCAGCCGCTTGGAGTGCTCCTGACTGGTGTAGGTGAGTGCCAGCGTCAGCCGCTCTCCCTTCTCATTTTGCAGGATGCCGTCCGGCCCCGGCTTGTTGTAGCCGCCCTTGGCAAAGTACTCCCGCGCCTTGCCAATGTCATAAGCCCGCTCCGGCAGCGTGATGTCAGTGAACTCGCCAAAGCCCGAGTCGAAGGTGGTGGCTCTGTCGTAGTCGCCGCGCAGCACGGTCTCGATCATCTTGTCGATGTTGAAGGCGTGCTGGATGCCGAGGCGCACGTTTACGTCCGCCAGCTTGGGGTTGGCCACATTGAGGTGAACCCCCTGACCGCCCTGTTTGGTGTCGGTCATGGCCATTACCTTCTGCACGTAGCCTTTTTTGTACTCCGGGGTGACCGCTTTTTCATGCCACCAGTTGGGCAGGATCATCTCGAAGGTATCGATCTCCCCTTTCAGGAAGTGGCGGAAGGCGATGTTGTGGTCGCGGATCACCTGCACCTTGATGGTGTCGATGTTGAATCTGTGCTGGTTGTAGCGATCGTCTTTTGCCCACCAATCCTTCTGCTTGCTGAAGGTGACCGACTTGCCCTTCTTGACGTCGCTGATCACGTAGGGACCTGTGGTGGGCACCACGGCCCAGTTGTACTGCTTCACCCAGTTGGGGGTCAGCTTGTAGTAGTGCTTGGGCTGGGGCCACAGCTCGGTGGTGTTGAGCAGGTCCATCTTGGCCTTGCGGTTGCCCGCTTTGACCATAATGGTGTGATCATCGATCTTCTCTACCGCTACCACTTCAGTGGTGTAGTAGTTGTTGAACCAGGGCCCCTTGATGTGTTTGGAGCGCATCATCTCGTAGCCGAAGGTGTAGTCATCGGCATTGACCGGCTTGCCATCCGACCATTTGGCTCGCGGATCCAGCTTGAAGTAGACGGTCTGGCTGTCTGGCGCGATGGCCCAGTGGGTAGCCAGCGAGGGGATGGGGTTGCCGGTATTGGGGTGGAAGCTGATGAGCCGTAGTTGGTTATCGAGAATAAAGGAGCGGAACGATCCGTTGGAGTCAGGCCCCACGGTGCGGAACGTCAGCGGAAAGCTCTCCACAAACATATTGAGGCTGCCGCCCGACAGCGCCTTGGGGGAGGCGAACACAGGATCCGTGTCGTTGGTCTCCCATTTGAGATCCGCGGGCAGGCTGGCCGCCCAGACCCAGGATCCGTTTACCAGCACAAAGAGAGCACCTATCCATTTGATTTTATTTTTCATGTTTGACTTCCAGGTCTGGCCCCTGCACTGGGGGTCTTGATTGATAACGGGATTATCCCTTGCTCCCGGGACCGCCGATGGCGGCGGCCCGTCCTTCATTTATTACTGTTCGTTACCCAGCGCCTGCCGATGCGCTGGCATCGACTGGCTTATTGGTAACGGGTAAATTTGCGCGGATCGAACGCCTCGCGGATCGCCTCGCCGATAAAGGAGACCATGATCAGCACCAGACTCACCGCTGCCACCACCGAACTGACGATCCAGATGGCATCGAGGTTGTTGATGCCCTGGGAGAGCAGCTCCCCCCAGCTCGGGGTCGGCGGTGCCAGCCCGAAGCCCAGATAGTCGAGCGCCGTCAGGGTCGAGATATTCCCCACCACGGCGAATGGCGCCAGGGTGACGATCATCATCAGGGTGTTGGGCAGGATGTGGTTGAAGATGATCCGCCCGGTGGTCGCCCCTTGCGCCCGCGCCGCCATCACATAGTCCCGCGCCCGCTCCTTGTAGGTGAGGGTGCGCATATACCAGGTGATCCCCATCCAGCCGAACAGCACGTTGATGGCGACAAACAGGCCGAAGTTGGGCTTGGCCAGCGACACCAGGATCATGATGACGTAGAGAAATGGCACCTGGGACCAGATCTCGATAAAGCGTTGCAGGATGAGGTCAAAGCGGCCGCCGAGAAAGCCCATCAGACAGCCGATGGTGACCCCGATGGCGTAACTGGCCGCCAGCGCGATAAAGGCAAAGCCGATGGCGATGCGAAAGCCGTAAACCAGCCGCGCCAGCACATCGCGGCCGCTGGTGTCGGTGCCGAGGAAGTGGCGCTCAGCCGCGCTGGGGGCGTAGGGCGGGTAGGCATCCTCTTTGAAATCCTGCTCGTAGGGGTTCCAAGGCACTGGCGGCAGCAGTACCCAGTCACCCTGGCCCTCTGCGGCAAATTTGGCCTTGAGCTGGCGGTAGTTGGTTTCGTACTCGTAATCGAGCCCGAACTGCTGGCCGGGGATCACATCGCCATAGGTGGGGAAGTGCAACTGTCCCTGATAGCTCACCATCAGTGCCCGGCTGTTGACCAGCAGCTCCGCCAGCAGGGAGAGCAGCACCAGGGTGGTGAAGATGATGAAGGAGTAGTAACCGCGCTTGATCGACTTGAAGCGCTTGAGTTTTTTCAAGGTAACCGGATTGAGCTTCATGGTCAATCTCCAAACCGCACACGGGGATCAACAAGGGCAACGCAGATATCGGAGACGATATTGCCAATAAGCATCAGCATGGAGGTGATGGCCAGAATGCCCATGACGGTGGGGTAATCCCGCTCGACGATCGCCTCGTAACCGAGCAGGCCGATGCCGTCGATGTTGAAGATGGTCTCGATGAGGAAGGAGCCGCCAAAGAAAACGGTGAGCACAGACCCCAGGTGACTGGCGATGGGGATCAGGCTGTTGCGCATGGCGTGGTCGGTGACAGCCTTGCGAAATGGCAGTCCCTTGGCCACGGCGGTACGCACATAATCGGCCGACAGGTTCTCCATCAGGCTGTTTTTCATGGTCATGGTGAGGATGGCGAAATCGCCGATGGCGTAGGCGATAAGCGGCAGCAGGGCGTGGGCAAAGACAGTGCGGATCTGATCCCAGCTGCTCTCCATGTACTCAAAGTCGTCTCCCGGAAAACCGCCCATCGGCAGCCACTCCAGATGGAAGGCGAAGACGGTGATGAGGAAGATCCCCACCACGTAGGCGGGCAGGGCATAGGCCATGTAGATAAGCATGGAGCTCAACGAGTCGAAGCGGCTGTTGTGCCTGAGCGCCTTCGCCACCCCGAGCGGAATGGAGACCGCATAGCTCAGCAGAAAGGTTGCCAGCCCGAAGAAGGCGGTAACGGGGAGCCGCTCCTTGATGAGATCCCACACAGGCTCGTAGTAGCGGGTTGATTCGCCCAGATCCAGCACCGCCAGCTTCTGCAGCCACTCCCAGTAGGCGACCAGCATCGGCTTGTCGAGGCCATAGAAGGCCTTGAGTTCCTCGATCTGTTCATCGGAGAGGGCCTGCGCCCCCTTGCTGCCACTGGAGCGGCCAGATTCATTCTGGGAAACCTGGGCTTGCAGCAGCATGCGTTCGACCGGTCCGCCCGGCACGAAACGGGTGATGGTGAAGACGAGCAGGGTGATACCGAGAAACGTCGGGATGATCAAAAGCATCCGGCGTAGGAAATACGACAGCATGGTGGAACCTCGTCCTTGTTGTTCTTTTTTGCGGCCAGTCAAATCCGGTGACGGGCCTGTCCTTCCTGGCATTACGCGCTGGATTGGTTGCCAAACAGCAGACAATCCGCTTGGCCACTGTAAAAGCTCTGCAACAAAAATCAAGTACAAGGAAATGGAAAACTGGGACAAATGACCCGCTGAGACCAAAAGCACCGAAAAATGACGTTTTTTATCTGAAAAGTGAAAATCAAAACAAAACGCTACTGCTCAACATTATTTTAAAAAATATAAACAGCTGTTTGTTTTAGCTTTAGGTGTTTTTAACTTATTGATTGGTAATGCTTTTGTTTGGGGTGTGAAATTGAAGGAAAACGATGTCATCTCGACAATTTTATCTGTTATCCCCATGAGAACGGTCAGGTGCAACCCTCATGAAGTTAGTGTTTTATTCTTATTAATGCCGATAAATCAAAATAAGATATAAACGGACAGCACGTTAACTAATAAGTTCATCAAATTTTAATTCAGCGCCATTTACGCCATTTAACAATGCCTTTACATTGTGCGAGTTGTTTTTGGCAGAATTATTCACTAATTATGCCGGTCAAAATTAATACACTCCGCTTATTCTACGTCCGACCTCGCCGCCCCCCAGCTCCATTGACGTCGCTAGTCAAAGATTGATAAGCCTTACACATCGCTCCAAAAAGAGGGCGGTATCAGGAAGCAAACAATAAACAACCAGGAAGGATATAAGCGATGCTTAGGAAGAGCAGAATCTCTGCTGCGATTGCGTTCGCCTTGGCGAGCCTTGCGGCGGCCCCATCCGTATCTGCCGAAGAAGGGCAGAACGTCGAAAAACTGCAGAAAATCAAAGTCACTGGCTCCCGTATCTCCCGTGTTGATGTTGAGGGGGCGACTCCGGTTGTCTCTGTCAGCAAGGCTCAAATTGAACAGTCTGGTCAGCAGACTGTGGCCGATTATCTGAAACAGGCCTCCTACAACTCCTTTGGTGGGTACTCCCCTTCCTCTGGTGACTCCTATCAATCTCAGGGAACCGTTGGTCTGCGTGGTCTGGGCTCTACCCGTACTCTGGTACTGCTCAATGGCAAGCGGATCGCAGGTTCACCGACTATGGGTGGTACTTCCATCAACCTCAACACCATCCCCATGGCGGCGGTTGAGCGGGTGGAAGTGAACCTGGATGGTGGCTCCGCACTCTATGGTTCTGATGCCATCGGTGGCGTTATCAACGTGATCCTCAAAGAGGGTTTCGAAGGGCTGACTTTCCAGGGGCGTATCGGTTCGCCGACCGAAGAGGGTGGTGACGAGCAGAGTGGTTCCATTGTCAGTGGCATCACAGGGGACAAGGGTTCTCTGATGATGGTTTACGAGCACGATGTGAAAGATGTGATCTATTACAAGGATCGTGACTATCTGGCCAAGCAGGGTGCCGAGGCCCCCAGTATTTATGGCCGCAATATCAAGGGTGTTGATGCCACGACCGGCAAGACAGTTACCCGTACTCTGGACGGCATTGACTGTGCTAATACAGGTGCAGGTTTCGTGCCCGTGGGGACAGCCTGCCGCTTCGACTTTGCCCAGATAGCAGCCAAAACCGCTTCCCGGACGCGTGATACCGTCTATGTGAACGGCCGCTATCACATTAACGATAACGTGGACTTCGTTCCGCAGTTGATTGGCTCCCGCGTCACCAGTTTTGGTCGTTTCGCGCCAGCTGCCGGTGCCTTCACCGTAGATGGTTCTACCCCTGAAAGCGCAGCAGTCCTGTCTGCCAACAACTTCAGTACCGCCAAGGCTGCGACCGTTTACTACCGCTTTAACAACGTCGGCCCCCGTGACAACGATGTGACTGACATGACCGGTAACATGAACCTGGGTTTTGAAGGGACTGTGCCGACCGAAGCGGTAGGCGATCTGGAGTGGAATGCCGGTTACATGTATTCCAAAACAGATAACCGCAGCAATGGTTCAGGCTACGTTCTGGAGCCAGCAGTACAGACTCAGGTTAATAGCGGGAAATTTATTAATGGCAGCTTCTCTGATGCGGCCACCAAGGACCTTTCGTACGATACCAGCCGTACCTCCAAAATGGACTTCTTCCAGTGGTACGGTGGTCTGGGTTGGGAGATGGGTGAACTGCCCGCTGGCCCGGTCAGCTGGTATCTGGGGGCCGAGTATAACGATTGGGTTTACTCCGACACCTACGACAGCCAGTCCGAAGCGGGTAACGTACTGGGTTCATCCGGCAACTCCGGTAGCGGTGTGCGCGATGTGTTTGCCACCTACATCGAGAGCCTGATCCCCATCACCGAGCAGATCGAGTTGAACCTGGCGGGTCGTTACGACAAGTACAGCGACTTTGGCAGCGCCTTCTCGCCCAAAGCGAGTCTGCGTTATCAACCGCTCGACCAGTTGATGTTCCGTACCTCCTGGTCCCAGTCGTTCCGTGCGCCGGGTCTGGATGATCTCTATGCCGCAGACTC
The DNA here is from genome assembly GCF_040908025.1 of Aeromonas sp. R9-2. Lineage (NCBI taxonomy): Bacteria > Pseudomonadati > Pseudomonadota > Gammaproteobacteria > Aeromonadales > Aeromonadaceae > Aeromonas > Aeromonas sp. R9-2. Next base: position 39,988 of record NZ_JBFOCX010000027.1, on the reverse strand, counting down.
GTTCTCTGCCGACTTTGCCAAGGACTATGTAGGCTGCCAGGCCAATGGTATTGCTAACTGTTCCGAAGCGCAGTACGACACAACGCGTAAAGCTAACAAGAACCTGAAGGAAGAGACCGCCAATACCTTCACCATCGGGGCTGCTTACAACCCGCTGGACAATCTGAACCTGTCGCTCGATTACTACTACATCAAGATTGATGACGTGATCCAGCTGGCTACCACTCAGACCCAGTTCTATCAGGAGCTTAATACCGGCAGCAACCCGAACGTTATTCGTGACGCAAACGGCGATGTCGAGATGGTCTACGCCGGCATGGTCAACCTGGGGCAACTCAAGACCAGTGGTATCGACTTCAAGGCGGACTACAAGTACGACTTCAACTTCTTCACCATGCGCTATGACTTCGGTGGCACTTACATCCTGAAGTATGAAGAAGGTCTGTTTGCCGGTGGCCCGATGATCGACAAGAAGGGTTGGAATGCGTTGCCAGACCTTCGCTTCAACTCCGGGGTCGGTGCCAACTTCCCGCAGTGGTGGAATCTGGATGCTTATCTGAGCGCCAACTATATCGACTCCCAGAGTCAGGATTACGTGAATGGACAGGAAGAGGGCCATATCGCTTCCAACACCATCTGGAACCTGAACGTCGCGGTCGATACCAGCTGGAATGGCAAGATCCAGACCGGCGTGAAGAACATGTTCAACCGCGGACCTTCTCTGTCGAGCGATGGCTTCACCTATGAAGAAGATCTCTACGGCATCGACGGTCGCGTCTACTACATCGACTACACCCAGAAGTTCTAATCAACCCTGTTGATATACAACCTCAGCCGGCCCGGTCGGGCCGGCTGTGCCCAACGTCCAAGGAAGTTACGGAGATAGGGTAATCCTATGAAGACAAGGACCATTACAATGAAGAAAGCGCTCCTTGGCAGCCTGGTTTCGGCCGCCTTGTTGACCAGCTTCAATCTGAGTGCCGCCACTGCCGGTCAGGCCGTGGACGCTCAAGCCGCCACCGACAACGCATCCAAAGTTTCCCAGCAGAAGATCGACAGCTATGCCGAATCTGCCGAATCCGCATTGGCCCAGTACAAGGCCGCCCTGCGTCAGGTCGACAGTCTGCGCACCTACAACGAGCAGGTGAGCAAGATGGTCGAGTCCCAGAGTGCCGAGCTGGCGTCGATGCAAAAGCAGATCGCCCAGATTGATCAGACCAGCACCGAAGTGGTGCCCTTGATGCTCAAGATGATCGACTCCCTCGAGCAGTTTGTGTCACTGGATCTGCCGTTCCAGAAGGTCGAGCGCGAGGACCGCGTGGCGGCTCTGACCGACCTGATGAACCGGGCCGATGTCACCATCTCCGAGAAGTACCGCAAGATCCTGGAGGCATACCAAATCGAGGAGGGCTTCAGCCGCACCATCGAGGCCTACAAGGCGAGCCTGGACAAGGATGGCAGCGAGAAGACCTACGAGTTCCTGCGCGTTGGCCGCATCGCGCTGCTCTACCAGTCTCCGGATGGTCAGGAGACCGGCATGTGGAACAAGCAGACCCGTCAGTGGGAAGAGTTGCCCCAGGAGTATCGCAGTGCGGTTGAACAGGGCCTTCGCATCGCCAAGAAGCAGGCGCCTCCCGCGCTGATCAAGCTGCCGGTTCAAACTGCGGAGAAAGCATCATGAAAGGAATCAAACTTGCTATTGCCTCCCTGATTGCGGGAGCAACCCTGGTCACCCTGCCGGTGACCGCCGCCGAAAAACCGGTGGATCTCAATGCGCTGCTGAACCAGGTCAAGGCCTCCAGCCTGAGCGAATCTCAACTCAACAAGGAGCGGGAAGCCCGCTTCCTGGCTGACAAGAACGAGCAGGGGGCGCTGCTGGCCAAGGCCAAGGCCGAGCTGGCAGCCGAAACCGCCAAGGGCGAGCAGCTCAAGGCGACCTTTGATGCCAACGACAAGCAACTGACCGAGCTGACCGAAACCCTGCGCCAGCGTTCTGGCAACATGGGCGAGATGTTCGGCGTACTGCGTCAGTTCGCTGGTGAGTTCAAGGGGATCTTCAACGCCTCCGCCCGTCGGGTCGAGCATCCGGAGCAATCCGCCCTGTTGACCCGTCTGGCCGAGAGTAAAGAGCTCCCCTCCAGCGACGATCTGGAAGCGTTCTGGACCACCACCCTCAGCCGCATGGTGGACGGTGGCAAGGTGAGCCAGATCCCGGCGACCGTGGTTTACGGCGAGGGCAACCAGGCCGAGAAGACCGTTACCCAGATCGGCGAGTTCAACACTGTCTCCGAAGGCAAGTACCTCACCTTCGTACCGGAGACCGGCAAGTTCGAGCAGCTCTCCCGTCAACCGGAGAAGAGTGTGCTGGCTCCCATCGCCGAGTTTGAACAGGGTGGTGACGGGGTCAAACCCATCTTCATCGACCCGTCTCGCGGCGTGATCCTCTCTCTGCTGGTGCAGTCACCGACTCTCAAGGAGCGGATCGATCAGGGTGGTGAAGTGGGTTACGTCATCATGGTGCTCGGTGTGCTCGGTACCCTGCTGGCCATCTTCTGCGGTATCCGGCTGTCGTTGATCGGCTCGTCCATGCGCAAGCAGCTGAAATCCGATCAGATCATCAAGGGCAACCCCATTGGTGACATGCTGGGAGCCTACCAGAGCCATCGCGGTGACAACATCGAGGATCTGGAGTCCAAGCTCGACGAGATCATCCTGCGCAACGTGCCCAAGTTCGAGAAGGGTATCAGCATCATCAAGCTGATCGCCTCGGTCGCGCCGCTGCTGGGGCTGCTCGGTACCGTAGTGGGGATGATTGCCACCTTCCAGGCCATCACATTGTTCGGTACCGGCGATCCCAAGCTGATGGCGGGCGGTATCTCGGAGGCGCTGGTGACCACTATGCAGGGGCTGGTCGTCGCCGTGCCCATGTTGTTCCTCTACACCATAGTGCAGACCCAGAGCCGTCGTCTGATCCAGGTGCTGGAAGAGCAGAGCGCCGGTTTCGTCGCCCGTTATCAGGAACGTCTGCACGCCTCCAAAGCCGCAGCGTAAGGAGTCACCCATGTGGTTCTGGTTGATTGAAGAAGTCGAGTCGGTCCGCCGGTTTTTGGGATTGGGGGGCGATGTACTGGTCGCCCTGTTCTTCCTGACCCTGATGATGTGGGCCCTGTTGCTGGAGCGCTGGTTCTACTTCATGGCGGTTTACCCCAAGCAGGTGAAGCAGACCAAGGCCACCTGGCTGGCTCGCACCGATCATCTCTCCTGGTCTGCCAAGCAGATCCGGCGCGAGCTGGTCTCTCGGGTTGCCATGGCGGTGGACAAGGGGATGCCGGTCATCAAGGTACTGATTGCTCTTTGTCCGTTGATGGGGCTGCTGGGGACCGTGGTGGGGATGGTGCAGGTGTTTGACACTTTGGCCATCACCGGCACCGGTTCGCCGCGGGCGATGGCATCGGGGATCTCCAAGGCAACGGTACCGACCATGGCGGGCATGATCGCCGCCCTTTCCGGCCTGTTTTTTGTCAACCAGCTCGATCACAAGGCCAAACTGGCGGTGCAAAAGCTGGAAGACAACCTGAAACACGGTTGATGCAGGATGCATACCCCCGGCGAGGCATGGCCTGCCGGGGGCACAGAACAAGCAAGGAGTTTCTGCTATGAGAAAACGTTACAGCGACAGCGGTGCTGACGAGGCGGCTATCGATTTGACCCCCATGCTGGACATAGTGTTCATCATGCTGATCTTCTTCATCGTCACCACCTCCTTCGTCAAGGAGTCCGGTGTCGAGATCAACCGTCCCAGTGCCAGCACGGCCGAGACGGTGAAGAAGGGCAATATCATGGTCGCGGTGCGCGAAAACGGTCAGGTCTGGGTCGACAAGCGGGTGGTCGAGGTGGGGGCGGTACGCGCCAACATCGAGCGGCTGCGGGCCGAAAACCCGGAGAGCGCCGTGGTGATCCAGGCCGATAACGAATCCCGTTCCGGTCTGGTGGTGCAGGTCATGGATCAGATCCGCATGGCCGGTGTCCAGAACATCTCCATCGCGGCAGACAAGAGCAGCTGATGCCGGAGAGAGACCTATGAGATACCTGATATCGTTGGCGGTCTCCTGTGTGGTGGTGTTCTTTCTGTTTCTGGGAATGAACAAGCTGATCACACCGGATCACCGGGAGCTGGTGGAGAAGGAGGACGTCACCATGACCGATTTCATCCGCCTCAAGCCCCAGGAGACCCTGCAAGAGAAACAGCGAGAGCTGCCCAAACCGCCGCCGCCCAAGCGTCCGCCACCGCCTCCCGAGATGGAAGTGGCCAGCACGGATCGGCCTAAGATGGAGAGCGCGCCGATGGACATGCCCAAGCTCGACATCCCGGTCAACATCGGTGGTGGCAACGCGCTGGGTGCTTACAGCACCGGTGGCGGTGGTGGTGGCGTCGGTGGCAACAATGGTGCCATTCCGCTGGCAACCTTCGAGCCCATGATGCCCCGCAAGGCGGCGCTGGCGGGGCTGGCCTCCGGCAAGGTGCTGGTGGAGTTCACCGTCACCGAGCGCGGCACAGTCAGCAACGTGCGGATCGTCAAGGAAGAGCCGCGCAGCTATGACCTTGGCAAAGAGGCGCGCAAAACCATCGCCAAGTGGACGTTCAAACCGGCCATGGTGGATGGCAAGCCGCAGGCGAGCCGTATGCAGCAAGAGATCGAGTTTGCGGTCAACTAAGGAAGGTGGCGATGAACAAGTTACACAAGATGATCCTCGCCCCGGTCGCCATGGCGGTGCTGCTCAGCACCGCCAGTTGGGCCGCCGAGCTGCCGGCCCTGTCGGATCGGGCCTATCGGGCGGTCAACAAGGCGCAGGAGCTGATCACCGAGAAGAAATACGGTGAGGCCAATGCCAAGCTGCAAGATGCGCTTTCAGGCGCGGGCGAGCGGGTCTACGACAAGGGGGTCATATTGCAGACTCTCGGTTTCGTAGCCGCCCAGCAGGAGAAATACGGTCAGGCGACCAAGTACTTTGCCGATGCCATCGCGACAGGCGGCCTGCCGCCACCGGTGGCCCAGCAGGTGCGCTACAACCTGGCCCAGCTCTATATGGCTGAGGGTAATTATCAGGGCTCGATCAAGACCATGAAGGAGTGGTTTGCCAACCAGGGCAAAGATGACAAGCCCAACTCCCATGCCTATATCACGCTAGCCAACGCCCACGTGCAGCTCAAGCAGTACCGTGACGCGATCCCGGCAGTGGATCAGGCGATCAAGCTGTCGGCAGGTAAAGCGCCGGAGTCCTGGTATCTGCTGAAGATGGGCGCTCACTACGAGCTGAAACAGTACAAACCGGCGACCGAGGTGCTGACCTCTCTGGTCAATATGTTCCCGGAGAAGAAGAAGTACTGGACCCAGCTGTCGGCCATGCATATGCAGGCAGGCAACGATGCCAAGGCGCTGGCGGCGCTCGAGTCGGCCTACAACCTCGGCATGTTGACCGAGGCTGCCGAGCTGCAGCGCCTCGCCAACTACCTCGCCTTCACCGGTATTCCCCATCGCGCCGCCCGGGTGATGGAGAAGGGGATGAAGGATGGGGTGATTGAGCCGAGCGCCAGCAACTACAAGACCCTGGCCAACTACTGGCATCAGGCCAAGGAGCTGGATCCGGCCATCGACACCCTGGCCAAATCCTACCAGCTGGCCCCGAGCGCCGAATTGCAGCTGAAAATGGCACGCATGATGATCCAGAGCAAACGCTATCAGGATCTGGTGGCGCTGGCCGCCAAACCGGCAGCCAATGCCAATGGTGAACAGCGGGCGGATCTCAAGTTCCTGACCGGGGTCGCCTATTTTGAGCAACAAAAGCCGAAGGAGGCCCTCAACGCCTTCACCCAGGCGGCTCAGAATGGCAACGTCAGCGGTCGGGCATCTCCGTGGATCAGCTTCCTCAAAGAGCAGAGTGGCACCGGAGAGGCAGCCGTCCAGTAATTCCAATGACAACTACCTGTAGTCCCTTTTATGGTTGCCTGGTGGCTCCATTAACCGCTCTTCGGAGCGGTTTTTTTATGGTGGCTGCCAGCACCGGCGGGTGGCCGACGCACGGTTTTATCCCTCTTCATACCAATAAAGAGCCTACGTCGACATTGGTTTATCTCCCCGGATGCGACAAACGTTTTAGCTAGGGCTGCAACCGTGAAGCAAGGTGGCGCTGCGCTGTGGTTGACTAGGGCTCTGGTGGCTCGCTGAGAAGCGGGCAGTGCCATTCATCTTTCACTCAGCTGCGACTTGCTAGTGTGGCTTTTGCCCTGTTGATAAGCGTCACACCGAAAACGGCTACTTTTAACAAGAAAAGCAACATATGGAAGTTGAAATTTTGGCCGACTCAGGAAAGAATGCGCGCTCGGTTATTGGCGTCGTGGGGCAGGTTGACCCGCCACCGGCAGACCGAGGATGAGACGGCCCCCGGCCCAATTGGTACAGGAAACCACACAGGAATTTTATGAATCCCCTTCGCACTGCCGCTTCGGCCCTTTTATGCACTTTTGCGCTGGTCAGCCAGCAGGCTGCCGCCGTCGAGTACCGTCTGCCTGCGGCCAACAGCCGCCTGATCGGTGAAAATCAGGAATACGTGGTGCCTGCGGACAACCGTCCGCTGGAGCAGATCGCTGCTGACTTCCAGCTGGGTCTGACCAACATCATGGAAGCCAACCCGGGCGTTGATCCCTATCTGCCGAAAGCGGGTAGCACCCTGATCATCCCCCACCAGCTGATCCTGCCCAACGCGCCCCGCGAAGGGATCGTCATCAACGTTGCCGAGATGCGTCTCTACTACTACCCGAAAGGGAAGAACGTGGTGGAAGTACTGCCCATCGGCATCGGTCAGCTGGGGGTAAACACCCCGGAGAACTGGATCACCAAGGTAGAGCGCAAGCGCGCCAACCCGACCTGGACCCCGACCGAGAACATCCGTCGCCGCTATGCCGCCCAGGGCAAGACTCTGCCGGCAGTATGGCCAGCCGGTCCGGATAACCCCATGGGTCTGCACGCCCTCTACATTGGCAACCTCTATGCCATCCACGGCACCAACGCCACCTTCGGTATCGGTCTGCGGGTGAGCAGCGGTTGCGTGCGTTTGCGCGCTGACGACATCAAGTATCTATTCGACAACGTGCCGGTCGGCACCCGTGTCCAGTTCGTCAACCAGCCGGTCAAGACCACGGTCGAGCCGGATGGCGGTCGCTACATGGAAGTACACGAGCCGCTGTCGCGCACCGAGGAGGAGTTCAACTCCACCGCCTCCGTGCCGCTCCCGATGACTCCGGCTATCACCCGTTTCATCGCTCACGCCGAGTCTGACTCCAACGTGGTCAAGCAGGTGCTGGAACAGCGTACCGGTATGCCGACCCGCCTCAATCCCTGATTGAGCAAGTTGGCGGTGCCGAGCGCACTGGCTGAATAAAGAAAACGGCGACCAGATGGTCGCCGTTTTTTATGGGAGAGTCACCGCTTGCTTACTGCACGCAGATCGGGCAGAAGGCGTAGGTGCCTTGCGGATCGTTGAAGCGGGTGAGCGGGTCGAGACTGCGGTTCACTTCCACCAATGCCTTGCCAAATCCAGCCGGCAGCCAGCTTTGCAACTGGGGGGCCAGCACTTGGGCACTGCTGTCAAACAGCTGGCGCAGGAACTTGTCCTTGGTGGACTCCTCCTGCTCGATGGGGGTCACCTGCCACTCTTTGAGGTTGGCGAGTTCGGCGGCGGCCTTGATGGCGTCATCCAGATTGCCGAACTCGTCCACCAGACCCAGGGCCTTGGCATCTTCGCCGGTCCAGACTCGGCCTTCGGCCGCCTTCTCGGCCTCTTCCGGGCTCAGACCACGACCTTTGCTGACCAGACCGATGAAGCGCTGGTAGGTATCTTCCACGCTCAGCTGGATAGCCTGACCGACGTGATCCGGCAGAGCGCGGGTCGGGCCGACGCCAACGTAATCTGTGGTGCCGACCCCGTCGGTATGCACACCGAACTGAGCCAACGCCTTGTCGATGGTGGCGAACATGCCGAACACCCCGATGGAACCGGTGAGAGTAGTTGGGGAGGCGAAGATCTTGTCCGCATCGGCGGAGATCCAGTAGCCACCGGAGGCGGCATAGCTGCCCATGGAGACCACTACCGGTTTGCCAGCCTGTTTCAGAGCCAGCAGCTCGGCGCGGATCTGCTCGGCGGCGAAGGCGCTGCCGCCCGGGCTGTCGACCCGCAGGACCACGGCTTTGACCTTGTCATCGCGGCGAGCATCGGCCAGCAGGTCGGAGAGGCTATCACCGCCGATGGTACCGGCAGGCTGTACGCCATCCATGATGGCGCCGCTGGCGACCACCAGACCCACCTCATCCTTGCCACTCTGGGGATACTGTTCGGGCACTGCGGCCAGATACTCTTTCAGGCCGACCCCTTTCCAGCCGTGATCGTCAGCTTCACCCACCTCTTTAATGACCGCCTGGGTCATCTCGTCGCGGGTCGCCAGCTGATCCACCAGACCGTTGTCGAGGGCGTAGTTGGCGGCATTGCCACCGGCCTTGCGCAGCAGCTCGAGGAAGCGCTCCTTGCCCGGTGCGACCGCATCGGGTTCGATCTCCCGCTGCTCGGCGACATCGGCCACATAGGATTGCCACAGCTGATCCAGCCAGCGCTGGTTCGCCTCTTTGCTCTCGGGGGACATCTCGTCGCGGGTATAGGGTTCGACGAAGGATTTGTAGGTACCGACCTTGAATACATGCGGGGTGATGTTGAGCTTCTCCAGCGCCGACTTGAAGTAGGTCTGGTAGACCCCAAGCCCCTCGATCACCACGGCGCCGCTCTGGTTGAGCAGCACGTGATCGGCGTGGGCCGCCAGCAGGTATTGCCCCTGAGTGTAGAAGTCGGCCATGGCGATCACCGGTTTGCCGCTCTCCCGGAAGGAGTCGATGGCGCTCGCCACCTCCTGCAGTTTGGTGAAGTTGGTTCCCTGCAGCCCTTGTGGCTTGATCACCAGCGCCTTGATGCGCTCGTCATCCTTGGCACTCTTGATGGCCCACAGCAGGTCGGAGAGAACGATCTCGCTCGGCTGCTCGTCGCTGCTGTCCATCTGGCGCAGCAACTGGACTGTGGGATCTGTCTGGGAGCGTTGCTCCACCAGCACGCCGTTGAGATTGAGGGTTAGCGCCCCTTCGATGGGCGCCTTGGGTGCCTCTTTCTGGCTGACGCTGAAGACGATGACCAGCACTACGATGAGAAACAGCAGATTGACCAGCATCAGCCGGGTGAAATTGAGCAGGCGCCACAGGCTGCGGAACAACCAACCCAGACCTTTGAAAATAGACATAGTCGCGTTATCGCCCTGTTAATGGGTAGAGAAGAGCCATTATTAACCAGTTGCGGGCGAAATTGCCATTTCCGACTGGCGGATCCCGTCTATCTTCGTTCAGGGCACGGCTGTTCGCTGAAAAATTGTCCAAACATTTGTTTGAAAAAGAATTTTCGATTCTTTACTCTAGCCTCAGTTTGATAACAAAAAATTAACTGGAGGCATCGTGAGCCGCTATCCGACCTTGCTGACCCCGCTTGACCTTGGTTTTACCCAACTGCGCAACCGTGTGTTGATGGGCTCCATGCACACCGGCCTCGAAGAGGAGAAGGGCGGTTTTGACAAGCTGGCCGCCTTTTATGCCGAGCGCGCCCGTGGTGGCGTTGGCCTTATCGTCACCGGCGGCATCGCCCCCAATCTGCGCGGTCGGCTGGTGCCTCACGGCTCTCAGTTGAGCTTCCCCTGGCAGGTGAGCAAGCACAAGAAGGTGACCAGCGCCGTGCATCAGGAGGGGGGCAAGATAGCGCTGCAGATCCTCCATGCCGGTCGTTACGCCTATCATCCCTTCAGTCTGGCGCCGAGCGCCCTCAAAGCCCCCATCTCCCCGTTCAAGCCACGCGCCATGAGCGAGCGACAGATCCGCGGCACCATTCGCGACTTCGCGGCTACAGCTGAGCTTGCCAAGGCGGCCGGTTATGACGGCGTCGAGGTGATGGGCTCGGAAGGTTATCTCATCAACCAGTTCATCTGCGAGCGCACCAACAAGCGCACCGATGGCTGGGGCGGCAGCAGCGAAAACCGGATGCGCTTCCCGGTGGAGATTGTCCGCGCCATCCGCGAGCGGGTCGGCACCGACTTCATCATTATCTTCCGCCTCTCCATGCTGGATCTGGTGGAGCAGGGCTCGACCCTGGAAGAGGTGATTGCCCTTGGCAAAGCGCTGGAAGCGGTGGGGGTGACCCTGATCAACACCGGTATCGGTTGGCACGAAGCGCGTATTCCCACCATCGCCACCAGCGTGCCGCGCGGCGCCTTCAGCTGGGTCACTGCCGAGCTGAAAAAACACCTCAAGGTGCCGCTTATCACTACCAACCGGATTAACACCCCAGAGGTGGCAGAGCGGATTCTGGCGGGGGGCGAGGCGGATATGGTCTCCATGGCGCGCCCTTTCCTGGCTGATCCCGAATTTGTCATCAAGGCGGCCGAGAACCGGGCGGATGAGATCAACACCTGCATCGCCTGCAACCAGGCCTGCCTTGACCATGTGTTCAAGCAGAAGCGGGCCTCCTGTCTGGTCAATCCCCGCGCCTGTTTCGAGACCGAATTGACGTTTGGCCGCGTGCCCCAGCCCAAGAAGCTGGCGGTGGTGGGGGCGGGCCCGGCCGGGCTGGCGTTTGCCTGCTACGCTGCCGAGCGCGGTCATCAGGTGAGCCTGTTCGATCAAGCCAGCGAAATCGGCGGCCAGTTCAACTTCGCCAAGCAGATCCCGGGCAAGGAGGAGTTTCACGAGACTCTGCGCTATTTCGCCAAACGGCTGGAGAAGTGCGGCGTCGAGCTCTATCTCGGCCAGCGCCAGAGTGCCGAGAGCCTGCTCGGCGGCGGTTTTGACGAGGTGATCCTCGCAACCGGTATTCGTCCGCGCACCCCCAATATTCCGGGGATCGAACATCCCAAGGTGATGAGTTATCTCGATGTATTGCGGGATCACAAGCCGGTCGGCCAGAAGGTGGCGGTGATCGGTGCCGGCGGCATCGGCTTCGATGTAGCTGAGTATCTGGTAGAGAAGAAAGTGGAGATGGATGCCGATGGGCACCGTGATCACTGGCTCAAGGAGTGGGGCATCGACAAACAGCTTGGCGAGCGCGGTGGCCTCACGGTTCCTGAAATCGACGCCCCCGAGCGCCAGATCTGGCTGCTCCAGCGCAAGGAGAGCAAGGTGGGTGACGGCCTTGGCAAAACCACCGGCTGGATCCACCGTACCGTGCTCAAGAACCGCAAGGTGCAGATGCTCTCCGGGGTGCAATATCTGGGGATCGATGACGAGGGCTTGCACATTCAGGTGGGCGAGAGCAAGCAGTGTCTGCCGGTTGATCAGGTTATCGTCTGCGCCGGGCAGGAGCCCCTTAAAGAACTGCAGGCCGGGTTGCAGGCGGCAGGCAAGCCGGTGCATATCATCGGCGGAGCCGACGTGGCTGCCGAGCTGGATGCCAAGCGCGCCATCCGGCAAGGGGCCGAGCTGGCTGCGATCATCTAGCCAGCTGTGCCATCCTGCCCTTTATAGTGCGATAAACCCCTGAGCCTCAGGGGTTTTCTTCATTCGGTGCTGTGCTAAGGTAGCGCCATCATTGCCCCAGAGAAGGAATTGCCCATGGATGCCCTCACCCTGTTGCTCAATCGCCACTCCTGTGGCCGTCTCGCCGATCCCGCCCCGAGCGGTGAGGTGCTCGACAATATCCTCAAGGCGGGTCTGCGCGCGCCGGATCACGGTACCCTGACCCCCTGGCAGTTCATTCTGTTTGAAGGGGATGGGCGCGAGCGGCTGGGCAAGCTGCTGGCCGAGGCGGCCCGTGCCCGTGGCGAAGATGAAGAGAGCATCAAGAAGTGCAGCGAAGCGCCACTGCGGGCGCCCTTGGTCGTCGCCGTGGCAACCCGTTATCAGGATCACCCCAAGGTGCCGAAACTGGAGCAGGAGCTCTCTGCCGGTTGTGCCCTGATGGCGATGCAGATGGCGGCGCAGGCACAGGGCTTCAACGGTATCTGGCGCTCCGGCTGGTTTATCTTCGATGAGCAGATCAACAAGGGACTGGGGCTGGCGGCAGAGGATCAGCTGGTGGGTTTCCTCTATCTCGGTACCCCCATGCTGGAAGCGCGTAAACTGCGCGAGCTGCCGCTCGATGAGTTTGTCCGCCGTTTCTGACTTTTCGGCCACGTTGCGGTTGAGAGAAGCAAAGCCTCGAGAAATCGGGGCTTTTCTGTTTAACCGTGAATAGTAACCAGAGAAATTGGGGAAAATAAATGGCTCAAAGAGGCTTCGCACGCCATAGCAGGTAATTATTTAAATAGTGCGATGTACCTCGCAATCCTGTTGTATTTCACTATGTAAAACGTTTGCGCGTTCGCTAATATCTCCCTGCCAGTTTAGAAGGGCACTCCTTCTAATTTTTCTGCGATGAGAGTCGCAATTCCGTAGCACCTTTTAACAGCCCAACGTCTTCGTGACATTGGGCTTTATTTTTTATGGGGTGTCGGGGCTGTTGTGAGTTGATGGCGGTATCAAGATGCAGCCAGGTTGGCAGCCTTATGCCCTGTTTTTGGCTGGCAGGATCCGGGCTGGATTGCCGACTACCCGAGCTCCGGCCGGTACATCTTTGGTGACTACGGCACCCGCGCCGATGATCGCCTCCCGCCCTATGGTGACGCCGGGCAGCAAGATGGCGCCGCCCCCAATCCAGACCTTGTCTTCAATGGTGACCGGCAGCGCCGTCTCTGTGCCCTGAATCCGTTTGTCGGCCTCCAGCGCATGGGCTGCGGTATAGATCTGCACATTTGGCCCAATCATCACATGGGCGCCGATGCGGATGGGGGCATTGTCCAGCAGGGTCGCTCCCATATTGATGTAGGAGTCCTTGCCCAGGTGGATGTGGCGGCCATAGGTGCAGTAGAGGGGCGGGCAGATGAAGGCATTCTCTGCCAGTTCGCCAATCAGCTCCGCCAGTAGTGCCCGCTGCTCTGTCTCCTCTTCCGCCTGATTGAAACGGCCATAGCGCCGTGCCGCCTCCCGGCGCAACTGGGCCAGCTCGGGTGTCATGCAGTTGTACGGTTGGCTGCAAATCATCTTCTGGTATTCGATCATGGCAGGGCCCCAATGATGTGGAAGAACGATGTTAATCCCTCATTGGCCAGAGAAGCGTGAACCGTCCCCCAGAGTTGGAAAGGGGGGAGAAACAACAAGAGCACCCGTGGGTGCTCTTGTTTAATAAAGATGCTGACTTGCCGCCTTGAGAGTGGGAGCTATGTTTAGCCGTGCTTGCGGCCGGAGAGGCGGCACCACTCCTCCTTGACGGCGGTCGGGTCCATCTCGAACCACTGGCCGTAGATGGTTTCCAGCTCCGGTGCCTGGCTCTCCAGCACGCCGGAGAGGGCCATCAGGCTGCCCGGCTTGCCGTGGCCGGCGATAAGTGGAGCCAGTTCGCGCAGCGGGCCGGCCAGGATGTTGGCGACCACCACGTCCGCTTCGACGTCTTGTGGCTGGTCGGCTGGCAGATAGAGCTCAATCTGGTCGGCGACGCCGTTGCGCGCGGCGTTGTCGCGGCTGGCCTGAATGGCCTGCGGGTCGATGTCGATGCCGATGACGCGGGCGGCACCCAGTTTCAGGGCGGCGATGCCGAGAATGCCGGAGCCACAGCCAAAGTCGACCACGGTTTTACCGGCCAGATCCAGCCCGTCCAGCCACTGCAGGCAAAGGGCGGTGGTGGGGTGGGTACCGGTACCGAAGGCCAGACCCGGATCCAGCATGACGTTGACTGCATCGGGGTTCGGCACATCGCGCCAGCTCGGGCAGATCCAGAGGCGCTCGCCAAACTGCATCGGGTGGAAGTGATCCATCCACTCGCGCACCCAATCCTTGTCTTCCAGCTGCTCGACCTTGTAGCCGATGTTTTCGCCGAAGATCTGCTGGAAGAAGGCGATGGTGGGGGCCGGATCGGTTTCGGCATCGAACAGACCCATCACTTCGGTCTCGCCCCAGAGCGGGGTTTCACCGGGCATGGGTTCATAGACGGGCACATCCTTGGCATCCATAAAGGTCACAGCCTGGGCTCCACGCCCCAGCAGCATGTTGCTCACCTTGTCTGCGGTCTTGGCAGTGGCGTTGATTCGAATTTGTATCCAGGGCATGGCGTCGACTCTTCATAAATGTGAAACCGCGAGATTCTACCATCATGGGGCAGTGCTGTCGTGGTTTGCCCATGACGTGGAGGGATACGGGGGCTTTTGCCGGATTGGCACGGTTCCTGTATTGCTCTATGCAGGCGAAGACGACCGGTTTTCGCTGAACGCTTTGCTCAAGTTCCGTCATCTTTCACTGCCACCCTCGGGTGGCATTTTTTTATCTGCACTTGTTTGCCTGGTAAACAGTCTGCCGGACAAAAAAAGAGCAAGGTCTGCACCTTGCTCAAGGACGGGCTGACGCCGTTTTGGCGCATTCATGCTGCTGTTGGCACGCCAGATGCAAAGACTAATATGTCCTGCATAAGGATATGTGTGTGATTGTTACCCCAATGTTCAGGTATTCAGGCCATTTCTCGCGAAATGGCCTCTTTTTTGGCTGATTGTCGGACGTTGGCCTGCCACAGGCAGTCATGAGTGCCGCTGGTTGTGCCCGTTTGGGGCATCTCCTTGGTGAACTTATCCCATCATGGTGCGTTTGAGGGCTTAGTTGGCAAAGCCGCTCATGTCGATCACCAGCTTGCCTACCATGCGGCCCGCCTCGACCTCGGCATGGGCCTGAGCCAGCGTGACCGGGGTCAGTGACGGGATGGTTCTGGTCAGGGTGGTCTGCAATACCCCTTCATCGACCAGTGCCGCCACCCGGCCGAGCAGGCGGTGCTGTTCGATCATGTCCGGCGTCTGGAACAGGGAGCGGGTGAACATGAACTCCTGGCTGAAGGTGACGCTCTTGCTCTTGAGCAGGGAGAGATCCCACGGCTCGCTCGATTCGGCGATGGTGCAGATATGGCCAAACGGGCGGATCAGCCCTGCCATGGTGGCCCAGTGCTCGGCGGTGGCGTTGGTGCAGAAGATGGCATCGACCTGAGTGATGCCAAGGGCGGTCAGCTCCTCCTGCAACTTGTGGTGGTTTACGACCTGATGGGCGCCCATTTCGAGGCACCACTCGCGGCTCTCGGGGCGGGAGGCGGTCGCAATCACCTCCATGTCGGTGAGCTGGCGGGCCAGCTGGATGGCGATGGAGCCCACGCCACCGGCGCCGCCGATGATCAGCAGTTTGCCACGGCTCTCGCGGGTGAGGGCAAAGCGTTCGAACAGGGTCTCCCAGGCGGTGATGGCGGTGAGCGGCAGGGCGGCGGCCTCCACATCGCTCAAGGTGGTGGGGGCGATCGCGGCGATGCGCTCATCCACCAGTTGCAGGGCGCTGTTGCTGCCGGGGCGGCTGATATCGCCGGCATACCAGACCCGGTCGCCCGCTTTGAACAGGGTGACTTCGCTGCCGGTGGCGATCACTTCCCCCACCGCATCCCAGCCCAGTACCCGGGGCGAGCTTTCAATTTTGGCCTTGGGGGAACGCACCTTGGTATCCACCGGATTGACGGAGGTGGCGGTGACCCGCATCAGCAGATCCCGCGGGCCCGGGACCGGATCGGGCAGGTTGGCGGCGATGAAGCAGTCAGGGTGGTCGCTTGGCAGATAGTGAGTCAGGGCAATGGCTTTCATGGTTTTTCCTTTCAAATCGCTGTGTTCGGGATTGCCACTCACTCTAGTCTGGTTGATTATCAAGATTAAGATGGGTAATCGGTAAAGACTGTTTGAATATATGAACAATGTCGATCTGGAGTTGATGGGACTGTTTGCCACCGTGGTGGAGCAGGGAAGCTTTACCCGGGCTGCCGAGCTGCTCGGTATGCCCAAGTCGTCGGTGAGCCAGAAGATCTCGCGGCTCGAATCCCAGCTCGGGGTGCGGCTGTTGCAGCGTACCACCCGCAGGTTGAGCCTGACCCCGCAAGGTGAACTCTATGTGGAGCACTGTCAGGGGCTGCTGGCACTGGCCCGCAGTGCCAATCTGGCGATGGCACGGCTGCGCTCTGCCCCGGCGGGGCGGGTGCGGATCACCGCCCCCGAGGCGACCGGCACCCTGCTGCTTGGCCGGATCCTCGCCGAGTTTCGCGCCCTCTATCCCGAAGTGGTGCTGGAACTGACCCTGAGCGATGAACAGCTCGATCTGGTGGGGGAAGGTTATGATTTGGCGTTGCGGGCGGCGCTGCTGAAAGACTCCAGCCTCATCTGTCGGCGTATCGGTGAGGTGGCGCGCCATCTGGTGGCGGCGCCCGCCTATCTGTCGGCCCACGGCATGCCGCAACAGTTGAGCGAGCTGTGCCGCTATGCCTGTCTGGTGCATTCGGCCATGCCGGTGTGGCCATTGCAAGAGGGAGGCTGGCGGCCGCAGGGGGCCTGTGTCAGCAACAGCTTGCTGGCGCTGCGGGAGATGGCGCTTCATGACGGGGGGATTGCCCTGTTGCCCCACCATGTCTGCGAAGGGGATTTGGCGGCTGGGCGATTGCAGAAGGTGTTGCCGGATCAGCCCATTCCGGCCAACCCGTTCTACCTAATCTATCCGAGTCGGGAGCATCTGGCCCCCGCCCTGCGCACCCTGATGGATTTCGTGGCCGAGCGGTTGCCGTTTGCCTGAGTTACCAGCTGCTCTGGCTGGCCGACTCCTGATTGGGTTTGAGGCCGAGGGGGACCGACTGGCGCTCCGCCAGCATGCGGATCTGCCCTTCAATCAGGCTGGCACTGGGGCCCAGCACCAGCACCAGCTGGTGGTCGTTGAGCTGGATCCAGGAGAGGCAGCCCAGGCCCAGCAGGCGGGATTCATCCACCAGTGAAATATCGCGCACCCGCAGGCTGAGGCGGGTGATGCAGACACTCATCGCCACCAGATTGTCCATCCCGCCCAGCACCTTGAGGTACTGGATCGCCAGCATCTGCGGGTCTGAGGGGGCAACGCTGGCAAGGCGCGGATGCTCCACTGCGATGGGCTTGCTCGGCATGCTGAGGGGGGCGCGCTCCAGCAGTTGATAGAACAGCAGGGTGTAGGCAACGAAGAACAGGATACCGACCGGGATGAGCCAGAAGCTGTGCTCCCCTGCCTGATAGCTCAGCACCAGATCCAGCAGACCGGCGGAGAAGTAACTGCCCACCTTGATCCCCAGCCCGCTACAGACAGCGAGCGATAGCCCGGTCAGCAGGGCGTGGGCGAGAAACAGCCAGGGGGCGGTAAAGGCGAACAAAAATTCGATAGGCTCTGTGATACCCACCAGTGCCGAGGTGAGCGCCAGGGTGAGCAGCAGCCCGCCCTGTGGCAGCCGCTGCATCCGTTGGCGGTGCAGCCAGATGGCAAAACAGGCGCCCGGCAGGCCGAACATGATGATGGGATAGAGACCGGCCACATACCCTTCATGAAGGGGTTGGGCGGTGGCCAGCGCCTGCAGGTTGCTCTCGCCAAGGCCGATGACGCTGCCCAATACCTGATGGAGCCCGAGCGGGATCAGCAAGCGGTTGAGGGTGCCGTAGCAGAAGGCGCCAAACGGCGTGGTAAGCAGCTCGGAGGTGAGCAGGGTCAGCCCGCGCTCCAGCGGCGGCCACAGCAGCGAGAGGGGGATGGCGATCAGCAGGCAGGCCAAGGCCGACACCAGCAGGCTGGGAAACTCCCCCTTGGCGATCTGCAGCCAGCGGGGCAGTGTTTGCTGGTGAACCCAGGGATAGATGATGGCAGTGGTGAGCCCCGCCAGCAGACCGCAGATCATGTCGGCGTGCAGGTTGGGGGCCAGCGTATTGAAGGCGGTGCTGAGCAGCAGGAAGTTGACCGCACCCGCTAACGTCTGTCCGCCCAGCTCCTGCCGACTCAGGCCAAAGGCGATCGCCACCGCATAGATAAGCGGCATCTGGCTGAAGATCGCCTGACCGGTGAGGGAGAGCACCGCCAAATCGAGCACGTCGGGTTGCCCAAGCCGGTAGATCAGCGCCGCCATCGGCAGGATGGAGACGGGCAGCAGCAGGGCATAACCGAGCCGCTGCAGGGCTTGAGTAACGACTTGTCGAGTGGCTTTAACGGGCATACAGCGGCTACGTTTTGTGACTTGGCGCACAGTTTAACCGGAAAACACCTATTTGGGGATAGTTTTGGAACCCCTAATTTATATTTTTATTATTTCTGCCCGAAAAGTTCGCGCACTTCCCGCGAGGGCGGTGCCGTCAGCAGGCTGACCGTGACAAAGACCACCAGCGCCAGTGTAAGGCTTGGCACGATGGCGTGCAGGCCAGCCAGTTTGATCCCCCACTGACTGAGTACCCCATAGCTGACGATGCCGCTTACCATGCTGGCCAGCGCGCCCGGGCCGTTGGCCCGTGACCAGTAGAGACCGAGCACCAGCGGCCAGAGGAACACCGCCTGCAGACCGCCAAAGGCGAGCAGGTTGAGCCAGATGATCATCTCGGGCGGTTGCAACGCCGCCAGCAGCACCAGGGTGCCGAGGATCAGGGTGCAGAGCAGGGAGAGGCGCGGAATGCGCACTTCCAGCTTCTCCTGCTTTGGACTCAGATAGTTGAGATAGAGATCCTTCACCAGAGTGGCGGAAGCCTGGATCAACTGGGAGTCGATGGTGGACATGATGGCCGCCATCGGCGCCGCCAGAAAGACCCCGGCCAGCCAGGGGGGCAGCACTTCCATCATCAGGGAGGGCATGATCTTGTCCGGACTGTCCATGCCGGGCAGGATGGCGCGGCCAAGGGCACCCGCCAGATGCATGCCGAACATCAGCAGGGCGCTGACCACTGTGCCGATCAGAATGCCGCGATGGAGCGCCTTGCTGTCGCGATAACCAAAGCAGCGCAGCGCCGAGTGGGGCAGTCCCACCACCCCGACACAGACCAGGATCCAGAAGCTCAGCATAAAGGGCTGGGTCAGCATGTCGCCGGCTCCTTGCGGGCTCACCAGTTTGGGATCGATCTCCCTGAGCTGGTGGATAAGGTTAGGCAGCCCGTCACCGGCAATCAGAATCCCCGCCAGCAAGGCGCCAGTACCGATCAGCATGATGATCCCCTGCAGGGCATCAGTCATCACCACGGCGCGGAAGCCGCCGATGATGGTGTAGAGCAGCACACAGCTGGCAAACAGCATCAACCCCTGCTGGTAGGAGAGCCCGGTGGCGGTCTCCAGCAGGCGGGCGCCGCCGATAAACTGCACCACCATGGTCGCGATAAAGGCGAGGATGATAGTAACGGAGCCGAGGATCACCACCGCCTTGCTCTGATAGCGGGCCCACAGCATGTCGTTGATGGTCACCGCATTGACCCGGCGGGCGATGATGGCGAACTTCTTGCCAAGCACCCCCAGAGTGAGCCAGACGGTGGGCAGCTGGATCATCGCCAGCAACACCCAGCCCAGACCGATCTTGTAGGCCGCGCCCGGCCCACCGATAAAGGAGGAGGCCGAGGTGTAGGTGGCCACTAGCGTCATCGCCAGCACCAGCCCGCCCATGCTGCGGTTGCCGATGAAGTACTCCTGCACGAAGTTGCCTTGCGCGCGATGGCGGCTGGCCCAGAAACCCACCCCCAGCACCAGCACCAGATAGATGACGAGCGGCAGCATCAACTCAAGATTCATGGGATGACTCCTTGCCGGAAGGGGAGTGGGTATCGAGGGGGATCTCCACAAACAGCCGGTTCACCATCAGGGCGCAGAGCAGAATGAACAGCAGCGGCATCACCATGCAGCTGAGCAGGAACCACAACGGCAGCCCCCACAACTCCAGCTGGAGCGGGATAAAATAGGCGGTGCCATACCAGGCAAAGAAGTAGAGCAGGGTCAGCAGCAGACAAAAAGCGGCTTCCCGGCGAGCGAGAGCGAAACGGTTCACCTTGGCCTCCGACAAATTTGAGGGGCGCAAGGATAACAAAAAAGGGCCATGTCGCCATGGCCCTTTTTCAGCAGAGGCTCCTTGCGGAGCAGACTCCCATCGGAAGTCCGGTCTCTATCAGCGATCCTTACAGACCCAACTTCTTGTGCAGATAGTGGATATTGGTGCCACCGTGCTGGAAGTTTTCGTCTTTCATGATCTCTTTTTGCAGCGGTACGTTGGTCTTGATCCCTTCCACCACCAGCTCGTCCAGCGCATGACGCATACGGGCGATGGCAATGTCACGATTCTCGCCGTAGCAGATCAGCTTGCCGATCATTGAATCGTAGTGGGGCGGTACCTTGTAACCGGCATAAATGTG
Organism: Aeromonas sp. R9-2; assembly: GCF_040908025.1. Lineage (NCBI taxonomy): Bacteria > Pseudomonadati > Pseudomonadota > Gammaproteobacteria > Aeromonadales > Aeromonadaceae > Aeromonas > Aeromonas sp. R9-2. The sequence goes on along the minus strand of NZ_JBFOCX010000027.1, from coordinate 19,656 downwards.
GGAGTCCCAACGCACGCCCAGACCACCCGGCGCGTGGAAGCGCTGAACCAGACCCGGAGAGGGCATGAAGGTGGCCGGATCTTCGGCGTTGATCCGGCACTCGATGGCATGGCCACGGATGCGGATATCCTGCTGGGTGATCGACAGGGGCTGACCGGCGGCGATGCGCAGCTGCTCCTTGATGAGATCGATACCGGTGACCATCTCGGTGACCGGGTGCTCAACCTGGATGCGGGTGTTCATTTCGATGAAATAGAACTCGCCGTTCTCGTACAGGAACTCGAAAGTACCCGCACCGCGGTAGCCGATCTCGATACAGGCGCGCACACAACGCTCGCCGATGAACTTGCGCATTTCGGCGGTGATGCCCGGTGCCGGCGCCTCTTCCACCACTTTCTGGTGGCGACGCTGCATGGAGCAGTCACGCTCGCCCAGATAGAGGGCGTTGCCCTGGCCGTCTGCCAACACCTGAATTTCGATGTGGCGCGGGTTTTCCAGGTACTTCTCCATGTAGACCATGTCGTTCTTGAAGAACTGGCCTGCTTCGGATTTGGTCAGGGCGATGGCGCCCGCCAGTTCCGCTTCATTGCGCACCACGCGCATACCGCGACCACCACCGCCACCGGCGGCCTTGATGATCACCGGATAGCCGATGCGCTTGGCAATGGCGGCGTTGTGCTTGGCGTCGTTATCGACGGGGCCGTCAGAGCCTGGTACACACGGTACGCCCGCTTTCTTCATCGCTTCGATGGCGGAGACCTTGTCACCCATCAGGCGAATGGTCTCGGCGCGCGGGCCGATGAAGATGAAGCCGGATTTTTCGACCACTTCGGCGAAATCGGCGTTCTCGGAGAGGAAGCCGTAACCCGGGTGGATGGCCACAGCACCGGTTACCTCGGCGGCGGCGATGATGGCCGGGACGTTGAGGTAGGATTCAGTACTGGCCGGTCTGCCGATACAGATGGATTCGTCGGCCAGCAGCACATGTTTGAGCTCCCGGTCGGCGGTGGAGTGAACGGCCACTGTCTTGATCCCGAGCTCTTTACAGGCGCGCAGGATCCGCAGGGCAATTTCACCGCGGTTGGCGATGACTACTTTGTCCAACATGGGTGGCGATTTCCCTTATTCGATGATGAACAGCGGCTCGTCAAATTCGACGGCCTGACCATTTTCAACCAGGATCGCTTTGATCACACCGGCCTTGTCAGACTCGATTTGGTTCATCATTTTCATGGCTTCGACGATGCACAGGGTGTCGCCGACATTGACTTGCTGACCCACTTCCGCGAACGGCTTGGCATCCGGGCTGGAGGAGCGGTAGAAGGAGCCAACCATGGGGGAGCGCATCAGGTGACCGCTCGGGGCGGCATCTGCGGCCGGTGCGGCGGCAACCGGGGCGGCAGCGGCAGGTGCGGCAACCGGAGCGGCTTGCTGCATCATCATCTGCGGCATGGCGGTGGTCACCTGACCGGAGAAGTTGCGGCTGATGCGAACGGACTCTTCACCTTCGGAGATCTCCAGTTCGGCGATGCCGGACTCTTCAACCAGTTCAATCAGCTTCTTGATTTTGCGGATATCCATTAGCATTCTCTTTCTTCTTTATCTGATCAGTGATTATCAAGCCGCGCGCAGATGGCGCACGGCCGCGGTTAAAGCGAATTGGTAGCCATCGGCCCCCAGACCACAAATGACCCCTTTTGCGACATCAGACAGATAGGAGTGATGACGGAACGGCTCCCTGGCATGGACGTTTGACAGGTGAACCTCGATAAAAGGGATGGCGACACCCAGCAGCGCATCGCGAATGGCGACGCTGGTGTGGGTGAAGGCGGCTGGATTGATGATGATAAAATCCACATGGCCCATGGCCTGATGGATGCGGCCGACCAACTCATGTTCGGCGTTGGATTGCAGATGTTCCAGAGTGACACCGAGTTCGCTGGCGTTAAGCTTCAGATCGGCGACGATCTCATCAAGCGTCTTGCTGCCGTAGATACCCGGTTCCCGTTTGCCCAGCAGATTCAGGTTTGGTCCGTTGAGCAGGAGAATGCGGTGATTTTGCGACATATTGAGTACATCCTCGATGATAATGCTGCTATCTATCAGCTATCTTGTGGACTACCAGAAATCTAGCCATTTTCTGCGCAAATCGGTGTGCCCTGGCACACAGATTTCGCAATTATATTGATTTCGTGAAAATTAGCAGCATTTTACTGGTCTAATCTCTACATCTGGCTATTTATTGCACGTTTCGACCTGAGATACTTCGTCGCTGCCACCTTGCTGTTTGCTGGCAGATAAGAAACGACAAAGCCGGCACAGGGCCGGCTTTGTTGAGCAACAAACGAAGCGGGATCAGGCTGCTTCCGACTTCTCGCGGATGAGTTTGTCTACTACCCCCGGATCCGCCAGGGTGGAGATATCCCCCAGGCTGTCGGTCTCGCCGGTGGCGATCTTGCGCAAGATGCGGCGCATGATCTTGCCGGAACGGGTCTTCGGCAGCCCCTCCGCCCAGTGAATGACATCCGGAGTGGCGATGGCGCCAATCTCCTTGCGCACCCACTCCTTCACCTCTTTATGCAGCTCGCGGCTTGGCTCTTCCCCGGCGATCAGGGTGACATAGGCATAGATACCCTGACCCTTGATCTCGTGAGGAACCCCCACCACCGCGGCTTCAGCGATCTTGGGATGGGCCACCAGTGCCGATTCAATTTCGGCGGTACCCATGCGGTGGCCGGAGACGTTCAGTACATCATCCACCCGACCGGTGATCCAGTAGTAGCCGTCCTCGTCGCGACGGGCACCGTCGCCGGTGAAGTAGCGGCCCGGGAAGGTGGAGAAGTAGGTCTGCTCGAAGCGCTCGTGATCGCCGAATACGGTGCGCATCTGGCCTGGCCAGGAGTCGGTGATCACCAGGTTACCCTCGGTGGCCCCCTCCAGCGGTTCGCCCATGTTGTCGACCAGCGCCGGTTGCACCCCGAAGAAGGGACGAGTCGCCGAGCCCGGTTTCAGGTCGGTGACGCCGGGCAGCGGCGTAATCAGGATGCCGCCGGTCTCGGTTTGCCACCAGGTATCGACAATGGGGCAGCGCTCATCGCCAATGGTGCGGTAGTACCACTCCCAGGCTTCCGGGTTGATGGGTTCACCCACCGAGCCCATGATGCGCAGGCTCTGGCGTGACGTGCCGGTGACCGCTTCGTTGCCTTTGGCCATCAGGGCGCGGATGGCGGTGGGGGCGGTATAGAGGATGGTGACCTGGTGCTTGTCCACCACCTGACTCATGCGGTTGGTGGCCGGGTAGTTGGGCACCCCTTCGAACATGATGGTGGTGGCACCGTTGGCGAGCGGCCCGTAGACCAGATAGGAGTGACCGGTAACCCAGCCCACATCGGCGGTACACCAGTAGATGTCCTCTTCGTGGTAGTCGAACACATATTTGAAGGTTAGGGTGGCATAGACCAGATAGCCGCCTGTGGTGTGCAGCACCCCTTTGGGTTTGCCGGTGGAGCCGGAGGTATAGAGGATAAAGAGCGGATCTTCGGCGTTCATCGCCTCTGGCGGGCAGTCGCTGCTGACGGCGGCGGTCGCTTCATGCCACCAGATGTCGCGGTGGTTGTGCCAGGCGACATTGCCGCCGGTGCGCTTGAGCACGATCACCTTGTTGACCTGGGTTTCCGGGTTGGTGAGCGCTTCATCCACATTCTTCTTGAGCGGCACCGGACGGCCGCCACGCAGCCCCTCGTCGGCGGTGATCACGATGCGCGAGCCCGAGTCGATGATGCGACCAGCCAGCGCTTCCGGCGAGAAGCCGCCGAATACGATGCTGTGTACCGCGCCGATGCGGGTACAGGCCAGCATGGCGATGGCGGCTTCGGGCACCATGGGCATATAGAGGCAGACCACGTCGCCGCGGTGAACCCCTTGTGCTTTCAAGACGTTGGCAAACTTGCACACTTCGCTGTGCAACTCGCGGTAGGTGAGTTTGCGATCTTCGGCAGGGTTGTCCCCTTCCCAGATGATGGCGACCTTGTCACCTCGTTCGGCGAGATGGCGATCGAGACAGTTGGCCGAGACGTTGAGCTGGCCATCTTCAAACCATTTGATGGAGACATGGCCCGGATCGTAGGAGGTGTTCTTGACCTTGGTATAGGGTTTCATCCAGTCGAGAATTTTTCCCTGCTCTCCCCAGAAGGTATCGGGATCCTCGACGGAGGCCTGATACATGGCGGCGTAGTCGCCCTTGTCTAGCAGTGCATTGCTGCTGATGTGGGGTTTGACCGGGTAGACCTTGCTCTCGCTCATCACTCACTCCTTTGAATAGATCTTTTAATGGTTTCTTAACAACTTATACCTTTGGTGGCGGGGGGCAATTAGACTTTTGGATAGGCGGCAACAGTTGGTTACAGGACAAAGAGTGACAATTAATCGGTGGTTGAGTAAAAGGGGGCCCTGTCGATTAATTGGAGGTCATGATGTTTTCTCTGTTGCTCTGTGCATCCCTTTGGCAGTTTGATGCGCCAGTGCCCGCTGGCGAACCTCCGAAAGAGTTTGCGATCACCCATCAGGAGGCTTCACCTGCGCTGCGGGATCAGGTGGCCGATCAGCTTGGTCATGCATGGCAGGCCAAAGAGCCCGGTACCAGACTCACTTTCAGCGAGCCAGCTCCCCGTTATGCTGGCGAATCACCGCTGACGCGCATGCTCAATGATCGTGATGATGGTTGGGAATCCCGCTTGCAGATCGAGTGGTAATCCGGTCGGCAGCCAGGAGGCGGATGCCTCCCGGCTGGTGATGATGATTGCCTGCCGCTATGAGACGTAGCGTTGATGCAGGCGATCTCCCATATGTTCGACATGCAGTGGTTTGCTGAACAGATAGCCCTGTCCTTCGCCGCAGTTGAGTGATTGCAAGAAGGCGTGTTGTGCCTTGGTTTCAATCCCTTCGGCGGTGACCTCCATATCCAGACTGTCGGCCAGATTGATGATGGTGCGGCAGAGCTCCCGACTGTTCTTGTCTTCCGGTAATGCTTGCACAAACGCCCGGTCGATCTTGATGCGATCGATCGGCAGGGTCTTGAGCAGACTCAGCGACGAGAAGCCGGTGCCAAAGTCATCGATGGCAATCTGCACGCCGAGATTTTTCAGGCGGGTAAAGAGATCCAGACTCTGTTCGACCCGCTGGATGATGCTCTCCGTCACCTCTATCTCCAGGCGTTCTGGCGGAAATCCGGTCTCGGCCAGAATGGCGGCGACCCGCTCAACGTAGCCGGGGGATCGCATCTCCCGCACCGACACATTAACCGACAAGCGGGGCACCGGCAGTCCGGCAGCCAGCCAGTTTTGTCCCTGCTCGCAGGCGTTGCGCATCACCCACTCGCCAATTTTCTCGATCAGGCCGCACTCCTCCGCCACCGGAATAAAACGGGTCGGCGCTATCATCCCCTCATTCGGATGCTGCCAGCGCAGCAGGGCTTCCAGTCCGCTCAGGTGGCCGTTGGCCAGATTGGTCATGGGTTGATAGAAGATGCAGAGCTGTTCGAGCTCCAGGGCCTTGAGCAGACCCTGCTCAATCTGCATCCGCTCGCGGGCTCGAGCCGCCATGCAGGGGGTATAGAACTGGAATCCGTTGCGCCCCTGACTTTTCGCCTCGTACATGGCGCTGTCGGCGGCGCTGACCAGGGTTTCCGGGCTGTCTGCATGATCGGGATAGATGGCGATACCGATACTTGCCGAGATTGCCACCAGCTCATGGGCCAGCTCAACCGGTTCACGCAACACGGTCAGCAGGGTATTGGCCAGGGTTGCCAACTCGTCAGGCTCCTCCAGATAGGGGATCAGCACCAGAAACTCGTCTCCTCCGAGGCGGGTCGCCAGATCGTTGTGCTGCAGGCAGCCGCGGATCCGCTCTGCCAGCCGCTTGAGCAGCTCATCGCCGACTCCGTGGCCCAGGCTGTCGTTGATCAGCTTGAAGCCATCCAGATCGATAAAGAGCAGCCCCAACCGTTTGCGATTGAGCTGCGCGGTTTTCAGCTCAAGGGCCAGCCGCTCCTGCAACAGATGACGATTGCCCAGCTCGGTCAGGGGATCGTGATAGGCCAGGTGATTCAGTTCGGCCTCCACCTTGCGAATGGCGCTGATGTCGGAGAGGGCGATCACATAGTGAGTAGTGTTGTTGAAGTTGTCATAGACAGCGCTGATCTGCTGCCAGGAGGAGAAGTAGCTGCCATCCTTGCGCAGACAAACCATCTCGCCATGCCAGGCGTTGTTGCCGGGGCGCAGGTGATACCAGGGATAGTCGAGGTCGGTGTAGCGCCTGGGATGCATGATGATATCCGGGGTGCGGCCTATCACCTCCTCGGCATTGTATTGGGTCAGCATGGTGAAGGCCGGGTTGACCGACAGAATATGGTGCTCGCTGTCGAGGATGATGATCCCCTCGGCCGTGGTATCGAATACCACGTTGGCCTGATGGAGCCGCTCCTCCTGACGGCGACGGGCGGTGGCATTGTGAATGACTCCCATGACCCGGTGGCCGACCGACTCGGTGGCGGGGACATGGTCGGCATGAATATCGACCCAGTGGCGCTCGTTGAGCGCGGTGAGGTAGCTCAGGGTGAGATGGATGGGGTCATGACTTTGCAGGGCGGCCTTGAGCTGGCTGCCGGATTCCGGTTCAAAACAGTCGACGAACGCTTGCAGCCCGCCGTGGAACTGGTTGGCCTCGATACCCAGCAGCGGCTCAATTTGGCCGTCGAACAACAGTCTGTCCTCCGCCACGTGCCATTCCCACACCCCGATTTGGGCCGCTCGCATTGCCAGCTGCAGCCGTTGTTCGGTTTCGTACTGCTCGGTGATGTCCCGTACGATGGCGAGGATGCCGTTCAGCTCCCCTTTCTCATCACGCATCGGGCTGTAGGTGGCCTGAAAGCGGCGGGAGCTGTTGTCGTACGCCGCGGTTTGGCCCGTGATGGCGATATCCACGTAGGGCATGCCGCTGCGCATGATCTGCTGAAACATGGGCTCCAGAGTCGGTGCCAGCTTGGGAACCACCTCTCTGAGGTGCTTGCCCTGATGCTCCTCGATGCTTTTGCCATTGATGTCGGCCAGCACCTGATTGACTTTACGGTAGCGAAATTCGCAGTCAAAGACGCCGATGCCCAGAGGGGCATTATCCATCAGCTGTTCCAGGACGGTGTGATCTGACAGCTGGGTCAACATTGCCTCGGTGTCGGCGTTGAAAAGCTTCCCATCCATGATGACCTCGGCATTGATTGTTTTATCACTTGCATCAGTTGTCAGTATGGCACGAACTGTTTGGCCGGGAGTCAAGCGGAGTTATCTGGTTGTTTTGACGGCAAGAATAGGCAGAAAAACCTGATAAAAGGATGGGAAAAGGGGCGAGTGGTTATCCCTTCTGGCGACCAAACGCCTGAATACCGCGTACAAATACCAGCCAGCCGATCAGATGGAAGGGGAGGGCAAGCAGATAGAGCAGCAGGAAGTGCGACTCGCAGCCACTGCTGTTGATGAAGTCGATCCAGGCGGCCAGCAGCGCCAGCATGCCGGCAATCTGGAAGCGGCGGCGCAACACCACCTCGACGCCGAGATTGGCAAGGTAGAGGGTGAGCAGGATGCCGGCAAAGCCGGTGAGCTGGGCGGTGCCGTAGAGCTCGCGATCCGGGTTGAACAGCAGCGCAATCAGGGGAGTAATGCCCTGATCCAGCGGGATCAGGGCCAGCAGCCAGCATGCGATCAGAAGCAGGGCTGTTTTCATCGCGGCCTCAGTCGGCGGACGGTGCCGGTTTGACCAGAGAGAGGTAGTTGGCATCCATCTTGAGGAAGACCCCCAGCAGACGGGCACTGGCGCCGTAGAAGCCAAACCGGTCGGCGGCGCGACAGGCGCTTTCGAACTTGTCGAACCAGCCCAGCAGATGGCCGTGCAGCAGCGCTTCCTGCTCGTCGAGCCAGCGTTCCCGCTCGGCTGCGCTCTTGGCTTCCGCCGCGCGGATGATGAGATTGCCCATCAGATCCAGCTCGATGGCCAGATGGTCGGCAGGCTCTTTGTATTTATCGCTGACATTGATGCCGAGGCGATCGAGGCGGGCCTGCATCTCGGCCATCGGGGCCTGCATCAGTAGCTTGGCATCGCTGCGGTAGAGCGATTCATAGGGCAGGGCGCCCTGTTTGGGATCCACCAGAAACAGGCCGGCGAAGTCGGCGGCTAGTTCCAGCTGGCGATCCGGGCGCACCAGCAGGCGGGCGATGGCATCGTTGAGCTCGGCCACGGCTTCGCGCATCGGATCCAGGGTGGAGAGGCTTTTCAGGAAGCTTCGCACGTCATAGGTGTCATATTCGGCGATCTGCTCATCACTGAGTTCGGCAGCGAACAGGGTGGAGAACCACCAGTAGAGTTCGGCCCGGCGTTCGCTGGTAGCCATAAATTCCTGCATTTTTCCTCCGTGGATGGCAATCGGGAGCCTTGATGGCTCCCGATTCTAACGACTTTAAAAATAAAGGAAACTCAAGGGGGCGCTTTCGTCCCCCCTGGGTCAGAGTGCCGGGAACATGGGGTCGATGCCCTTGGCCGATTCCGGCGCGCCGAAGGCAGTGATGGCGGGTGCCTGTCCGCGGAACTTCTCGATCTCCACCAGCGCGGTATGGGCCGTGGTGGCCTGCGCCAGGCTGGAGGAGCCGATGTCGGCGGTCAGCACGTTGGGGTCACCATAGGTACAGAGAGTCCCTACCTTGCCACCCTCTTGCGGGCCATACCAGGCTCCTTCCTGAATGCGCACCACCCCAGGGGCGTAGTCATCGCTCACCACCAGACCAGCCAATACCTGACCGCGACCGTTGAACACCCGCACCAGATCGCCGTCCTTGAGGCCGCGGGATTTGGCATCCTGCGGATTCATATAGACAGGTTCGCGACCCTGCACCGTGTAGGTGGCTCGGTAGTTGTCGGAGGAGCAGAGCTGGCTGTGCAGTCGTTTGTCCGGGTGGCAGGATTGCAGGTGCAGCGGGTACTGTTTGCTGCCCGGCCCGCCGTGGGAGCGCTCGTAGGGCTCGATCCAGACCGGGTGGCCCGGGCAATCCCCATAGCCGTAGTCGGCGATGGTCTTGGAGTAGATCTCGATAAGGCCGGATGGGGTACCCAGCGGTTCCAGATCCGGCTCCTGACGGAACGACTCGTGGCGCACCCAGGGTTGGCCTGCCGGGAAGGTGACGAAGCCCTCGCCGTGCCAGAACTGGCTGAAACGGGGCAGACGGATGCCGATGCCGCGACCCTGCAGGCGGGCATCGTCATAGATGCTCTGGATCCACTCCAGCTTGCTCTTGCCACCGGTGAACTCGTCCTCGCGACCGAAGCGACGGCAGAGATCGGCGAAGATATCGTAGTCATCGCGCGCCTCGAACAGCGGCTCCACCACCTTGTACATGGCCAGAATGCCCGCGTTGGAGTGGGAGCCCCACTGCTCGATGTCGTCCCGCTCATAGGTGGTGGTGGCGGGTAGCACGATATCGGCGAAACGGCAGCTGGCCGTCCACTGGTGATCGATGCTGACCACGGTTTCCAGCTTGCGCCAGGCGGCGACCATCTTGTTGCGATCCTGCTGGTGGTGGAACGGGTTGTTGCCGCAGAACACCGCCATCTTCATGTGGGGGTAGGTGATGGTCTGGCCGTTGAAGGCGATCTGCTTGCCCGGATTGAGGATGCAGTCGACGAAACGGGCCACCGGAATGAATTTGGAGTAGCCCTTCCAGTCGCCATCATGGAGCGGCTTGACCCCGGGAATGACCGAGCTGAAACCGGACATGATGGGGCCGCTGGAGGTGATGGTGCCCGCTCCGTTGTAGTGCCAGCCAAAGCCGTAACCGCCCCCCGGCAGGCCGATCTGGCCAATCATCGAGGCCAGTACCACCAGCATCCAGGCGTACTGCTCGCCGTGGTGCATGCGCTGTACACACCAGCCGCCGATAAGCTGGGTGCGGCCGCTGCTCATGGCGCGGGCCAGCTCGCGGATGGTCTCGGCTGGTACGCCACAGATGGCGGCGGCCCACTCGGCATCCTTCACCTGACCATCGCTGGTGCCCAGCAGGTAGGGCAGGAACTTGTCAAAGCCGGTGGTGTAGTTCTTCAGAAACCCCTCGTCGTGGCGCTTCTCGCTGTAGAGGGTGTGGGCGATGCCCAGCATCAGCGGTACGTCGGTTTGCGGATTCAGGGTCACCTGATCGCAATTGAGGTACTTCTGGGTCTTGGATTTGACCGGATCGATGCTGATCACCCGGATCTCGCCCTTGGCCACCTTCTCTTTCAACTGCGCCCAGTAGTCGTAGACGCTGTGATCCGGCACCAGCCAGCCCACCTGCAGGTTCTTGATGGGATCGGAGCCCCAGATGACGATAGTCTTGCTGTGTTCCAGCACCAGCGGCCAGGAGGTCTGCTGCTCATACACCTCCATAGCGCCCGCCACGTGGGGCAGGATCACCTGGGCGGCACCGGTGGAGTAGTCACCGGCCTTGGCCAGATAGGTGCCGTGCAGGTTCATGGCACGCCCCAGCATGGCGCCAGCGGAGTGCAGTTTGCCCACCGACTGCCAGCCGGAGTGGCCGGCATAGAGGGCGCTCGGGCCATAGGTCTTCTGCACCCGCTCCAGCTCGTGATAGAAGAAGTCCAGCGCTTGTGACCAGGTCACCCGCACGAAGCGGTTCTGGCCGCGTTCGCTGGTGTCGGACTGGTGGCCCTTGCGCAGCCAGTCCAGTCGCACCATGGGGTAGCGGATGCGGGAGGGGTTGTAGACCACTTCACTCAAGGCCTTGAGCATGTCGGTGGGGTGCTTGTCATGCTCGAACGGCAGGGTCTCGACCCAGCGGCCATCGACCACCCGTGCACGGAAGGCGCCCCAGTGGGAGCCGGACTGCACCAGCTTGTCGCCAGATTCGGCGGCCATCACGGCGCGACCGAGCAGGGAGGGGCCGATCAGGGCAGAGGCACCGCTGGCCAGCAAGCCACCCAGAAAACCACGACGGGAAATATTGATCATCTTGTTATTCCTCTTTCGAATCCGGACTTAGTGGCTGCCCTGACCACCGGTATCGGCGGCATGGTTTTGCAGGTATTTGAGCAGGGTGCGCTCCTCTTCCTTGCTCAGGCGATAGTAGGCAGACATCGCCTTGAGTCCCGAAATCCAGCCGTTGGCAGTGAAGTGAGCGGGATCCGGCGCGCCGTGGCAGGAGTTGCAGGTGGATTTGTACATCTCGCCGGCGTAATCCCAGATCGGCTTGAGCGAGGACTCAAAGCCCTTGCCATCGACCCAGGCCTGCACCTGAACCTGCTCCCACTTGATATGGGTGGCGCTGTCGGTCTCCTGTTTGAGCACTTTCTCGCTCGCTTTCAGTTCGTCACGGATGGTGGCGACGAAGACCCGCTTGCCCATGTATTCGCTCAGCACCCGGCCCTTGCCATCGCTCTCGCGCCACCCTTCGATGGTCACCTTGAGGCGATCGCCGCTGCGGTCTACGACGTCGATGCGGGAGGCGGGCAGCAGTTTGCCGACCGGGTCGCTGCTCTGTTCGCTGGCATAGAGATCTTTTTCACCCAGGTTGTAGAGGGTCTCGGCGGCTGGCGCCTCTTGCGCGTCGTTGACCAGGGTGGCGTAAGTGGCCCGGAAGCCCCCCGCCATATTGGGCAGTTCGTGGGCGATGCCCTTGTGGCACTCGATGCAGTTCATGTTCTTCGCCGCCGCATCTTTCATCGCCAGCGCAGCCGCCGGGGACTGCTTGGCGTGATCCATGTTGTCGTAGCTGTGGCAGGACTTGCAGGTCTTGGAGTTCTGGCTGCTCATCCGTGCCCACACCTTCTCGGCCAGATGGAGACGCCGGTCCTCGAACTTCTCCTGGGTGTCGATGCTGTGGCCTATGTACTCCTGATAGAGGTCGTTGGCCGCCTCCATCTTGCGGGCCACCTTGCCGACGAAATCCTTCGGCTGATGACAGTCGGTACAGACCGCCTGTACCCCTGAGGCATTCTTGAAGTGGATGGACTCCTTGTACTCCGGATAGACGGTGTCTTTCATGGAGTGGCAGGAGATACAGAATTCGAGGCTGCTGGTTTTCTCAAAGCCATAGTGCAGACCGACGGTGCCCGCGAGGGTGACGCCGACGCCCACCAGAAGCAGCGCCAGTACCGACCAGCGGCGGCTGGGGGTGCGCAGGAAGTGCCACAGTTTTTTCATCATGCTCTCTCACATCACTTTTTTGATGGGAGCCATGATAGGGAGGCGTTGTGAACAGGGCTGCCGCCACAAATTAATGAAATAGGGGTATTTATGACAAAATGTGAATAGAATAATCCTCCCTTGTCGACCATCGTGAACCCTGCCCATGAGCTACCACATTCTGGTTGTTGAAGATGATGCGGTTACCCGCGAGAAGCTGACCGGCTATTTCGAGCGGGAGGGCTATCGGGTGACGGCGGTCGAAAACGGCCAGGAGATGCGCGCCGTGCTGGCGGAACAGACGGTCGATCTGGTGATGCTGGATATCAACCTGCCGGGGGAAGATGGTCTGCTGCTGACCCGTGAACTGCGGGCGCGCAGCACGGTGGGGATCATTCTGGTCACCGGCCGCAGCGATGCGGTGGACCGGATTGTCGGCCTCGAGATGGGGGCCGACGACTATGTCACCAAGCCGTTCGAGCTACGGGAGTTGCTGGTGCGGGTCAAGAATCTGCTGTGGCGGATCTCGCTGGCGGCCGCTGCGTCGAGCGAGCCTGCGGTGGCTGACGATGCGGTGCGCTTTGGCCCCTGGCGTTTTGACATCCCCCGTCGCCAGCTCAGCAAGGACGGAGTGCCGGTGCGCCTGACCAAGGCCGAATATGAAGTGCTGGTGGCCTTTGTCGCCCATGCCGGGCGGGTGCTCAGTCGGGAGCGGATCCTGACCCTAATCAGCCATCGCGGCGATGGCCCGAGCGATCGCACCATAGACGTGTTGATCCGGCGGCTGCGCGGCAAGATGGAAGCGGATCCGCGGGATCCCCAGCTGTTTGTCACCGTCCATGGTGAAGGCTATCTGTTTGCCGGTGAGATAGCCTCCTGACCCCGTTGCGGTGGCCTTGACCTGTTTGACCGGGTATCAGACTGGCGGGCGGGTATCAAATTGCGGGCAGTCATCGCCAATCTGGTGCCAGGGCGCCTTGGAGCCGACAAAGATGTGAAACGCGGGTCGCTGGCTCGGCACGTCGTCCAGTACCCCCAACCGCAGATTGATCTTGCCGCTGCTGCTCTTCTGGCTGAACAGGCTGGAGCCGCAGTGACGGCAGAAGGCCAGGGTGGTCTCTGCCGATTTCCGGTAGCGGCCGATGGCCTCTTCCCCCTTCACTATGGTGACCTTGTTGCCATCCAGTCCGCCGACCGAGGCATAATCTCCCCCTGAAAACTTGCGACATTCGCTGCAGTGGCAGTTCCCCATATAGTCGAACTGATCCGGCAGGGTCAGGGCGACGGCGCCGCACAGGCAGCTGGCATGTAACTCTTTCATCTCTTCTCCTTGAGTGTGCTGATCGGATTTGGAACGGCTATTCGACCCGATAGACGGGGCGAAAAGCGCCATCCGAGAGGGAATCGGCGGGGTCGGCCAGTGGTGCAGATAGCGTCAGAATGGGTGGCCCCATCACCCGAGGGCACTGCTCGGCACTGGCATCAGGGTGTTGCAGCAGGCAGACCGCCTGAGCGACCGCAAGGCGCCCCTGCAGCCGCATCTGATCGCTGTTGGCGGCCAAGATCTTGCCCCGGCGCAGGCCCCGCTGTACCCCGTGGCTGAAGTAGGTGCTCAGCACCTGGGGCCTGTCGAGATGGCGCTGTGCCAGCTCGTTGACCGCTACTTCGGCGGCGATGGCGCCGCCCACCAGATAGTCGAGGTCGGGATAGCGGGCCAGCGTCTGCTGCACCAGAGTGCGCTGGATTTCCCGGCTGTTGTCGCCGCGCTCGGTGGTGACCAGCTTGATGGCGCTCCCCTTGATGGCATCGGCAAAGCCCGGCTCTACAAAGTTGTTGCCGCCACTTGCCTGCGGGCCGGGGAAGAGGGCGACCGAGACCTGCTTGCTGCCGGCGGGGTGGCGCTGCGCCAGCCAGTGGCCAATCTGCCAGCCCATCTGGTACCAGGAGACCCCCACCTTCGCCTGCACCAGACCGTTGGGCAGATCGTTGACCAGACCAAAGACCGGCAGTTGCGTGGCTGTGATCGCTTCGCGCAAGCCCTGATAGCTCACCGCGCCGAGCAAGATGGCATCGCTTCCTTCCTGCACGCAGCGTTGCAACTGCTGGCGCTGCTCGGCGAGGGCGCCGTACCCCCCCGCTTCGTGGATCTGCAACTTGACTCCTAGCCGCTTCGCCTCGTCAACCATGCCCTGATTGACCGAAAGCCAGTAGGCGTCGCGCAGATGGGGGTAGAGGGCACAGATGGTCAGCGGTTTGGTTGCCGCTGCGGGTTCCGGCCACTGCTGGCGCACCGGCTGGCCGCTGAATTCGCCGCCGCGCCAGATATCGACCGCAAAGGCGAGGGCGGCGCGGGGAAGCATTAGTAACCAGATCAGCAACAACGGGGAGAGATAGACGCTTCGCATGGTCAGGGGTTTTGTTAAAGTGTTGGGCCATATTATCCGGTCAAAGCCGACCACAACCAAGGGACTTCCCGTGAGAATCTTTTCCGGCTTGGGTGGCAAGTTGCTGCTGGCCTTCTCCCTGATGGCGTTGCTGACCCTGAGTGCCTCCCTGCTGGGCTGGGTGGGGCTTAGCCATCTGCGCCAGCTGGAGCAAGGGGTGCAGCAGACTCTGGCCGATCAGGAGCTGGCCCGCACGCTCTCTCGCCTCAGCGGCGAGATCCAGAGCGCGTCACGGCTGTTGGCCACCGCAACCAGCGAGCAGGAGCGGGAGCATCAGGGACGCCTGCTCACCCTGCAGGGGCAACAGCTGCAGCAGGTGTTGGCTCAACTCGGCCGTGGGCAGGGTTCAACAAGCCTCGATCAGCTCAGTCAGAGCATTATCGGCAATCTGGGCCAGCAGGGCTGGCTGGTGGGGGAGCGGTTGACCCTGATGACGCAGGGTGAAGCGCAGCGGGCCCGTCTGGTGGCGGCAGCCGGGCAGATCGCCGAGCTGGCGCGCAGCCAGATGGAGAACGCCGAAACCGTGATGGTGGCGGGATTGGGTTCCCTCTACCAACAGCAAGGCGCGCAGGCGACCCGGACGCTGGACCGCCTGCTGGAGCAGGATCTCGACTGGCTGGAGCAGATGACCGAGCTGCGTCATCGCACCCTGATGCAGCAGCAGCGCATCGAGGAGATGTGGCGCAGCGAACGGCAGGAACAGTTGCAAACGCTATTGCAAGAGGGGCAGCGGGAGCTGGCCATCTTGCAACTGCGGGCCGGGGCGGTGACCGATCCGGCTCGCCGTCAGGCGGTGGAGCAGGCGCTGACCGTGCTGGCACAGAGTGACAAGCTGATGCAACTGCGCAGCGACTGGCTCGGCAAGGGGGAGGCGCTGCGGGTGCTGGCCAATGCCAACGAAGCCCTGATGAGCAGCCTCAACCAGCAGGTCGGAGAGCTGGTCAGCCGTGCTCGCGATTCGCTGGTGCAGAGCCAGCAGGCGCTAAGCCAGCGTCTCAGGCTGCTGGAGCAGGCGTTGATGGCGATTGGCCTGCTCACCCTGCTACTGCTGATGCTGCTGATGTGGCGCATGGTCTACGGCCGGATCGTCTGGCCGCTGCAACGGGCGGTGGCGGGGATGAGCCGGTTGGCGCGCGGGGATCTGGCCCCTCTTGAGCCGATCGCCAGCACCGGGCGCGATGAGCTGGCGGAGCTGGGGCGGGCCTTGCAGGTGTTTCGTGACAATGCGGTGGAGCTGGGCCGCTATCAGCGCGAGCTGGAGTCGCGGGTCGAGGAGCGCACCGGCCAGCTCAGCCACGCCAACGAGCGGCTCAATGAGGAGGTGGAGAAGCAGCGGCAGGCCCGCGCCGAGGCAGAACAGGCCAACCGCGCCAAGTCGGTGTTTCTCGCCACCATGAGCCACGAGATCCGCACCCCCATGAATGGCATTCTGGGGGGGCTGACACTGCTGGAAGATACCCATCTCAGCGATACCCAGCAGCGCTATCTGGCCGCCATCGAGCACAGCGGCGAATCCCTGCTGGAGATCCTCAACGACATTCTCGACTACTCCAAGATAGAGGCGGGCCATGTGGAGGCACGCCGCGAGCCCTTCCCCCTGTTCCAGCTGGTGGATGAACTCAGCGCACTGTTTCGGCCAAAGGCAGCGGCCAAGGGGGTCACCCTGGCGCTGGAATATGCGCCCGGGCTGGCGCCTGTGGTCGAGGGGGATCTGGGCAAGCTGCGGCAGGTGCTCGGCAACTTGCTCGGCAATGCAGTCAAGTTTACCGCCCGTGGCCAGATTACCCTGACGGTGGCGCCCCTTGTCTGTCACGGCCCTTGCGCCGAGCCCTGCATCCGGTTTGTGGTGCGCGATACCGGCCCCGGCATTCCGGCCGATGAGCAGGAGGCGGTGTTCGAGGCGTTTCGCCAGCGCAAGCGTGATATAGGCCATCAGGGCGGCACCGGGCTGGGACTGGCGATCAGCCGCAAGCTGGTGACTGCCATGGGGGGCGAGCTGAACCTTGTCAGCGAACCGGGCAAGGGGTGTGAATTCAGCTTCAGCCTGCCCTTGCAACGCTCGAGTGCCCAGCTGCCTGCCGAGGCGCAACCGCTGCACCTTGGCCAGTCCCGTGACATCCTGCTGGTGGAGGATAACGAGATCAACCGGCTGGTGGCGCACGGCATGCTGACCCGCCTCGGCCATCGCGTCACCCTGGCGGAGGATGGTCGCAGTGCGCTGGCGCTGGTGACCGAGCGTCCCTTCGAGCTGGCGCTGCTCGATATCAATCTGCCCGATATGGACGGTATGACCCTGCGCGAGGATCTGGCCGCCATCAGCGAGGAGATGCATGAGCGGTCGCTGCCCGCCATCGCCATCTCGGCCCAGATGTATCCGGAGGATATCCGCCACTGCCTTGCCGCCGGGTTTGTCGATTTTGTCGGCAAGCCGGTGCGGCTGGCGGTGCTGGCGAACGCCATCGATCAACTATTTCGGCAAGAGGGCGCGGCTATTGAGCCGCGGGTGCAATTATCAGCAGCTGTGCCCCCAACTAACCAGCCCGAGTGGACCAATCCGGTGCTGGATGCCGATCTGCCCCTGCTCGGCATGGCGCGGATCCGCCAGCTGGTCGCGCTGTTTGAGTCGCAAGGGCGGGTGTTGGTAGATAAGTTGGCTCAGGGTGAGGGGAGTGAGCAACGTCAGCTAGCGCACAAGCTCAGGGGGAGTGCGCTGGCGCTGGGGTTGACCGAATTTGCCAGCCACTGTGCGGCTTTTGAGGCGGGAGGCGGGGAGCCTGCGACAATCGGGGCGCAATTTGACGCGGCGGTGAACGGGTTGCAGCAGTGGTTGGTGGCCAACAGGGATGCGCCGTTCTGATCCCTGCTGGCGATGTACAACGTTCAGAGGGGGTGGCCAGCCCCTGCGCCGTTATTCTATTTCGCGAAACAGTACCTGCTTGCACTTGGCACAGACCCATTCCCGGCGAAAATCGGTCAGGTGCACCATGCCCACCTCCAGCAACTCGTGGTGGCCGCAGTGATAACAGAAGATGATGTCGCCATCGACTGATTCAGGGTGGGCCGCCAGATAGTCGGCTTTGGTTGGGAGCTGCTCCCACGAGGTGGTGGGGAGATGTTTGCGTTGGCTGGTGTAGTAGACCCAGTAGAACAGAAAAAAGACAGCCAGGATCACGAATGTCAGCAGATGGTCCATCTTGAACTCCTCCGGTTAGGTGCAGCCCCTCGGATGCATGGCCGCAATCAGCTCCATCATCATTAAATTTGTTTCGAATGAATATGTTACAGGATGGATAAAGAGGGCGTTGTGATCCCCTTCGGGTTTTGCCCGCCCGCCGCGGGATGAAAAATGTGCCGTTTGGCTGAGCGGCCAGGGTATTGAACGGGGAGGGAATCTTGCTTTTTACAACATAAATTCAACATTCCTAAGAAACACCCTCGATTGCCTGTAGGGTAAAACCAAATTCGGCGGCCCGACGGTGCAATCCCTTGACCACCCGATCGCGGTACTGCTGCTCGTAGTGATCGGCGCCAGGATCCTGATATTCCATACCAAAACGCATGGCGTTATAGAACAAGACCGCAATCTTGCGGGCCGTGGCGGTGACCGCCTTCGCTTTGCTGATGCGCGCTGACAACCGTCGGTAGAATGCCCCCAGCGCTGTATTTGTTCTGCCGATGGTCACCGCTGCCAGTCGTAGGTGGGCGGTGACTCGATTCTTGGTCTTGCGAGTATGAGCTGACAGTACCTTGCCACCACTGATCCGGCAGCCCGGAGCCAGTGTCAGCCATGAGGTGAAGTGTTGGGCCGTTCGCCAGCGACTCAGATCCGTTCCACACTCGGCCACCAGACGCAGTGCCAGGTAAGGGCCAATGCCATGGATCTGGGTCAGATCGATACCGACCAGTTGATAGAGCAAGGTGCGGACATCAAAGTTGAGTGCGTTCGGCTGCCGGGTACGGTGGCGAGGCTTGGGTAGCGCTTCGCTGGGACGGGGCTTACCACGAGAGAGTTGTTGCAAGCTTTGGGCAATCTGCTCATCACAGAGAGAAATCTGGGCCTGGTAGGCGTCATACATGGCCAGTGCCTGACTCAAGGCAAACACATGCTCGGGCTGGTAATTGCCAACCAGCGCACGTTGGATGGTTTCGACGCTCGACTGACAGCGCAAGTCGCGCATGGCGGCGAGCATCGTGGCATTTCGCTCTCCTGCGACAATGGCACGGATGATCCGCATACCGGTGGCGCCGGTGATGTCACTCACCACATGCTGCAATTGCAGGTTCATGTGAGTTAGCGCCTTCTGCATGTGCTGGATATGGGCCGCAGCGTAATCGAGGTGACGTTCACGTAGCCGCAGATAACTGCGCAGCGCGGCGATCTCCCGCTCAGGATGGAAGCTGGCGCGCAGTAGACCGCAAGCATGCAGGCGCTGGATCCATTGCGCATCGTTGACGTCAGTTTTGCGCCCAGGTACGGCCCGGGCATCCCGGGCGTTAGCCAAGATGACCTGTAAGCCATGGGTCTCCAGGATCTCGTACACGGGTATCCAATACACACCCGTTGATTCCATTGCCACGGTAGTGATCCCAAGCTCGACCAACCAAGCAGCCATACGCTCCAGGTCTGCCGTGAAAGCCTGAAAGGTTTGCACTGGTTCTTCGGCGAGCGCGGTGGGCACCGCAACCACATGGAACCGTGAACCGATATCAATGCCCGCGGCGCGGGCATGGATGATCGGCAAACCGTGTTCTGTGTTGTGCTTTTTCATGAATACCCCTCCATCACAAATAGTGCCGGACGGGGACTCGGATTCGATCACATTCCTAAACGGGGTCACCAAGGTGCCACCACTCACGGGTCCGCAGCTTCCCCTGGGTCAGGTTTTTTGACGGGGACTAAGCCTCCAAAAAGCAAACGACCACTGTCCGGTGAGATCAGTGTAGTGGACGTGTTTCTAATTCCATGGGCCACGGAGTGCCGGGGAGGCGGTTTTTTAG
>NZ_JBFOCX010000026.1:0-316556 GCF_040908025.1 Aeromonas sp. R9-2 | reverse complement strand
ATACCCCGTGGAGGGGTTCCCGAGCGGCCAAAGGGATCAGACTGTAAATCTGACGGCTCTGCCTTCGAAGGTTCGAATCCTTCTCCCTCCACCATCATTCAGAAAACCCGGCCTGGCGCCGGGTTTTCGCATTTTTGGCCCATCGCAATCCATTCTCCCTCTGCACTGCCAACCTTTATCACGGCTTGCCCGCGGCCGATTGCGCAATAAAAAACGGGAGGCCTGCGCCTCCCGTTTACGTTCATATCAGCCCTGTTACGGGAGAAAGCGTTACAAAGTGAAGCGATAGAAGATATCGACCGCCTGAGCCACTCCGCTCATCGCCTGTAGATAGAGCCGTGGCAATACCTCGTAGCGCAGCTTGAATTCGGCGATGGGGCTGAAAACCCCGACCCCGTACTGGAACTGCAAACCCGGCAGCAGATAGGCCGACAGAGTCACCTGGGTGTTGTCACCACTGCCCGCCGTATCGAGAGAGACATCGCTCATCCCGAGCGATTCGCCGATGCTCGACACAACACCGTTGGCCTGGCTCACCGCACCGGCCACCAGCAGACCGTTGAAACCGCCATCCTCACCGCCGGTCTGCAACCCTTTGCCACGCAGCAGATAGGAGAGCTGTTCCGACTGCGCCATCTGCGGCTCGGAGTAGACAGTGATTTCAGGCTTGCTGGCAGGGCCAGTCACCCGCACCCCGACCGTCACCTGACCCTCGATGGTGTCGGGATCCCGGTTGGCCTCGATGTTGAGGAAGGGCCGATCCAGCGGACCGGAGAAGAGGATCCGCCCCTCCTTGATGATGAGGTTCTGACCGTAAGCCTTGAAGCGGCCGTTGGTCAGCACCAGCTGGCCGTTGCCTGCCAGCGGTTTCTCGGGATCCTGACGGATATTGAGGCCACCGGAGACATCGGTCTTCAGCCCCATGGCATCGAGCTTCACATCGTTGCCAAGGCGGATCGCCACCTTCATCGCCAGCGGCAGGCTGGCCTGCTTGGGAGCCGGGGGCAGATCGTCATAGACCACAGTCACATCATCGGAGACCGCCACTGCCGAATCCGGCAAGCTCTTGACCTGAATTCGCGCCCAGGGAATATCCACCTGACCGGTAATCCGGGTCTCCTCCCCCAGCGACACCGCGATATCGGGCGAGACTCTGACCCGGCCCATGCCCGGATATTGCGCCTCCAGATCCTTGCCCTGAATGGTGAGGCTGCCGCTGACCGGCATCTTGGCCCAGCTGAGCCAGCCGCCCAACGCCAGCGGTCCCTTGCCCACCAGCATGGAGCCATCGAGCTCGGCGCGATTGCCCTCGATCTTGAGGTGGGTCACCAGCTTGGTCAGGGTCACCATATCGGAGTGGGTCTGCACTTCACCGTCACGCAGGTTGAGCTGACCAAACAGCAGGGGCGCCGCCAGGGTGCCGTCGAAGCGGGCATCGGCGGAGATGATCCCTTGCAGGGAGCGCACCTCAGGGATGAGCGGCGCAAAGGTATTGAGCTTGAGATCGTCAAACTTGAGCTGACCACCGAGCAGACCGCGACCGGCGGGCTCCCTGATCAGCAGATCGGTATCGATATTGCCGATCTGTTTGGAGGCAAAATCGAGGCGAATGGCCGCCTGCTGTCGCTCGAAATCCAGGGCCAGGGCCAGCTGCTGATAATCAGTCTTGAGACCATCAGCCACAAAAGTGCCCGGCGTGGTGCGCACCACCGCATGCAGGGTCGGCTGATTGCCACGCCAGCTAGCGCGGCCATCGGCGGAGAGCATCGCCTGCCAGCGGAAGTTGTCCGGCAACCAGGGGCGCAGCCGCTTGAGATCAAACTCGCTTAGGGCAAACTCCAGAGTCCCCTGTGCAGCGGAAACCTGACTCCCCTTGACGCAGAGGCTGGCCCCCTGGGAGCCGAGGCAGAGATCCCCCATCGCCAGCCGCTGACGCGGCAGATCGAGATCCAGTGCCCAGGGGGAGCTCAAGTCCCAACGGCGCAGCGGAGTTTTCAGCCGCAACTCGGAGAGCGCCCCGCGCCAGTGATCCCCGCGCACGCCGCCACCCAGTTTGAGGTTGGCCGCAACAGGGTCACCCTTCATGGTCAGGGTCAACAGATGCTGACTGATATCGCCGCTGAGGTTCAGGGCCAGCTGGCTGAGCTTGGTTTCGCCCTGTTTCAGCTGCGCCACCAACAACGCGAGCTCACCGGCCGGTTTGGCGCCGATCACCGCATTGCCCTTGAGACTAATGCCCTTCAGGTCGGTGCCGGCATAGTAGAGCCGGTCGGAGACGAGATCCGCATCGATTTTTGGCGTCTGCTGATTGCCACTGACCTTCACCTGTCCCTTGATATCCCCTTTCAGGCCGGGATAGATCCCCCCCAGCTGGGGAGCCTGCAGGTTGGCATCGAGCTTCCATTGGGCAGTGCTGATGCTGCCCTTGGCCTGCAACTGGTTGGGGCCACTTTGCAGCGAGAGCGCCGGGATCTGCCACTCCATCTTGTCGTTGCCGCTAAGCTCCCCCTTGAGGGCCAGCGGGTACTGGTTGAGCTTGCCATCCACCTTGAGCTTGGGCAGTTTCAGCTCCCAGTGGCCCGCTTCGTTCATCACGAAACGGCTCTCCAGCTCACCGGCCAGCGTCCCTTTCAGCTCAGGCAACAGCTCGGCCGGATTGATCCCCTTGAACAGAGTGGTCCCCTGCCACTCGATCCCCTTGTTCCATGCCAGCTTGCCATCGAGCTTGAGCTCCCCCTTGAGGGCATTGAGCTGCAAGGCGATCTTGCTGAGCCGCTCCAGATCCCCCTTCCCGTCCAGCGCAAGCTTGAAGGGGGGGACATCGGTCCCCTTGCCGGAGGTATTGAGGGCAAACTGGTAGCCGGAGAGCTTGCCCTTGGCAGTCAGGCTCCCTTTGTCCAGCCGATAGCTCGGCTCATCTTTGGCTGGCTTGTGAAGAGGCCAACCGAGGCTCTTCCAGTCGAGGGCCAGATCAAAAGGGAGATCCGGGTCGAGGGCTGCCAGCGAGCCCTTGAGATTGGCGGCAACCGGCCCCTTGGCCGACAACGCCAACCCCAGCTTGCCAACCGAACCGTTCAGCGCCAGCGTGGCCTGCTCACCCTGCAGCTCGCCATCCAGCAGCCCCTTGCGGGCCTTGGCATCCAGCGTCACCGCCAGCGGGTAGTCGTCACTGAGCTGGATGTGTCCCTTGAGCGCCAGATCGGCCATGGCGTGGCGCAGCGAGA
Source organism: Aeromonas sp. R9-2 (assembly GCF_040908025.1). NCBI lineage: Bacteria > Pseudomonadati > Pseudomonadota > Gammaproteobacteria > Aeromonadales > Aeromonadaceae > Aeromonas > Aeromonas sp. R9-2. Next base: position 313,332 of record NZ_JBFOCX010000026.1, on the reverse strand, counting down.
GCTCGCGCACCTCGATGCGATCGTCGGCAGCAGTGGCCGACAGCAGCAGCTTGTCGAGCCCTTCGATCAGCTCGCCCTGCTTATATTGCACCCGGGTCGCACTGACCCCTTCCAGCTGGATGGGGAAAGGAAGGTGAATGGCGGGCAGGAGAATGGGGGCTGCCTTTGCCGTATTCGCAGCTGGCGTCCCTTTACCCTGTTTGGCTGTCTTGGCGCTGGCCTTGTCGTTGCGCGCCACCGCAGCACCGGCTTGCTTCTCGTTAGCGGCCGGCTGCTTGGCAGATTTGGCTGCGCTGGCGGGTGCCGCATCATCCAGCGTCACCTTCAGGTTATCGAGCACCGGGCCGCGCACAATCAGCCCCTTGCGATTGAGGGTGGCGCCGATATCGAGGGACCCCAGGGTCACGGCAACACCGGGCACCGCCAGATCGAGATCGGCTACCTTGAGGCTGTCGACCTGAATTTTGAGTGGCAGCGGGCGCCAGACAAAGGGTTCTGAAGGCTCTTCCGGTGCAGGCTCCGAGTCAGCCACCTTCACCACCGGATGAGTCACTTCAAGCGACTTGATCCAGAGTTTGCCCTGCAGCAACTTGCCCAGATCCCAGTCGAGCACGGCGCGATCCACAGTGACATCCACCAGCTCATCCTGCCAACCCGCCCCTTCCAGAGTCCAGCCATAGCCAAGCTGACCGGCCACCAGCTCCCCCTTGAGAGAAGGCAGTGCTCCCTTGGCCTGTTGCCACAACCACTTGTTGCCCTGATGGGTAAAGCCCAGCAGGCTGACGCCGATGAGCAGCAGGAACACCAGCCCCATCAGCCAGAGAAAAATGCGTTTTAGCCAGATCACAATGCAGACCCCCGCGCAAGATACAGCCGCAGCGGCCAAAGAAAAAAGCGTTTAGACAACATCATAATTCAGGCCCCAATGCGAAATGCAGCCGCAAGGGCTTGTCCTCTTCCGATACCCCGACCGCCAGATCCAACCTGACCTGACCGATGGGGGTGACCCAGCGTACACCGACGCCGGTACCTATTTTCCAGGGTTCGCTGTAATCGGTGGTGGAGGTGCCGCCATCCACAAACATGGCCCCCAGCCACTTCTCGCTGAAGCGGTAGTTGTATTCCAGACTGGCCACGCTGGTGTAACGACCACCGGTCAGCTTGCCATCCGGCCCGGTGGGGGAGATGCTCTCGTAACCAAAGCCGCGCACCGTCTGATCGCCACCGGTAAAGAAGCGCAAAGACGGCGGCACCAACGAGAAGCTGTCACCTATGATGGCCCCCTGCTCGGCCCGCATCAGGAATCTGTGGTTATCGCCAAGAGTTCGCAGCCACTTGCTGCGCCCCCACACCCGCATAAAGCTGATGTCGGAGCCCCATCTGGGATCGGAGAACTCCAGCGTCAGCTGCTGGCGATCCCCCCAATCGGGCACCAGGGTGCCGCGCACCCGCAGCCGGGACCAGGAGACCCCGGGGATCAGCAGCAAGCTGTTCCCCTCGTCGGCACCCTGGGTATAGATCTCGTTCTCCAGCCGGATAAAGACGTCCCGATCCCAGCTCTCCGGCCGCCGCGTCCAGCGGTGCACACCGATAGTGGTGAGATCGGAGCGGGTATCGTTGTTGTCCTTGTACTGGTAGCCGGTCTGGATGGAGTAGTAGTCCCGCAGCGGGTTACCCACCGGGATCTGGTAGTCGAAGCTGAGCTCTGCCTCCGGCGCCGACACCTTGGCGGTGGCAAACAGGCGGTGGCCGTAGCGGTTGACCCAGGGCTTCTCCCAGGTGGCACTCATACGCGGCCCTACGTCGGTGGCATAACCGATACCGGTCTCGATTTCGTGATCGACCCGGTTATCCAGCGTCACCGCGATGGGCACCCGATAGTTGCTCGCCTCGCTCAATACCGGCTTGATATCGACCTGACGGAACAGCTTGGTGGAGGAGACATCCTGCGACATCTCGGCCAGACGGATGGCGAGATAGGGGTCGCCGCTCTTGATGTTGATAAGCGGGCGAATAAGGTGAAGCGCTTCGGGAGTGGCATCGTAGCGGATCTCACCAAAACGGTAGCGATGGCCCGATTCGAACAGAATAAAGATCTCCGCCGTCCCCTTGTCCGGGAACACCTTGACCTGACTCTTGCTCAGCTTGGCATCAAAGTAACCGCGGGCCAGCCCGAGACTGCCCAGATCCGCCTTGATGGATTCATATTTGGCGTGGTTGAGGGGCTCACCTTCTTTGAGGGGCAACTTGTCCAGCAGGGCGCTGTAGAGCTCGTCGCTGCCCGCATCCCCCTCCAGCAGAATATCGAGGCGGGAGACGATGACCGGCTCCCCTTTATCCACCTCAATCACCACTTTGGACGGGGTTTTCTTGTCGCGACTCAGGGTGATTTTCGGCTGGTAGTAGCCATAAACCTGCAGCGCCTTTTGCACGCTCTCGGTAATTTTTGCGCGGGCCGGGCGGTATTGCCGCTCCTGATAGACCGGCAGGGCATTGAGGTAGGCTTCAACGTTATCCTTGTTCTCCCCTTTCAACCCCTTGACCTGATAGGTGAGCTTGGCGGCAAACGCGGGCGAAGCCAGCAGCGACAGCAACAGGCCCACCCCTAGTACCCGCAGGCCGCGGCGAAACGCAGGGCCGGACAGTAAACGCCCTGCCAGCAGGGATGAAATGCATCCTGTCAAAGGTCAATATTCCTGAATCTGTGGTGAAGGGAACCAGCGCCCTTTCGGGCCAACCCCGAATGCGGCGCAGCACGCCATGCAGTGCATGGCCGTGACACAAAAATGCGCGCCAGAAAAATGGCGAACCTTATCCTAACATAGGCATCGGCCAGCGACAGCGCGGTGCCATTGGCAAATTCGCCATATCTTTTAAGAGGTTGACCACAAATCACACATTTTGGTGACAATGACGCCGCCCGCTTTCCCGATGGAAGCGAATTGACCTGCCCTGAATAAGGCTCACCCCACCATCAGGCACCATTTGTCACCTCTCCTCCTCTCTTTACCACCAGAAACCCACCACGACAGAGTTTGTCGGCATCACCCCACCCTCACCGTTTAACAGGCCCGGCACACGCCAAAGCCCGACGTAGCGGGTGATTAAGAATTGCTCGTTCAGCGCAATCGAATTATCCCGCTGCCTTTGCAGACGTCCCTCCCTCACACTTGAACCATCAACTGAAGGAGACACATCATGCATGCACGTAGCGAACAGATGGCTGACTATATTGCCGATCGTCTCGAGTTCATCACCTTCCTCGCCTGTTGCAGCGCCCTGCTGGCCCTGTTGACCGGCATGAGTGGCCAGCAGGCGCTGGCCTTTACCGCCCTGAACCTGCCGTTTGGCCTCGGTATTCTGTTGGGGATGGCGATGCTGGCCCCCCTGCCCGTCCACTGGCGGCTGCCGGGGATCACCTTGCTGCTGGCAGGTTGCGCCCTGATGACCCTGCAACTGGGGGGGGAGTGGCTCAATCCGCTGGCTATATGGAGCCTCTACGCCCTGCTCGGGCTGGAGATCATCTGGCAAGCGCGTCCTCGCGCCATGCTGGCCACCCGTGCTCGCCAGTAACAGGGCTGACGAACGCCGGTAAATGGCGGGCTGTGATGGCTGACGCCAGTGGCAAATTGGGGTACTCTTGCGCACCGATTTGCTACCACCCTTGGCGTTAACAACCTTCGCCATCACTCCCAGGAGCGCCCCGATGAAAAAAGCCTGTGCCCAGCACATTCTGGTCAAGACCGAAAAACAGTGTCTGGAGATCAAGGAGAAGATCGAGAAGGGAGCCGACTTCGGCCAGATGGCCAAGCGCTTCTCTACCTGTCCCTCAGGCAAGCGTTTTGGCGATTTGGGAGAATTTTCCAAGGGAGATATGGTGAAAGCATTTGACGATGCCGTATTCAAGGGTGAACTGCTCAAGGTGCTGGGACCTGTGCGCACCAAGTTCGGCTTCCATCTGATCAAAGTGCTCTATCGCAACTAAGTCATCGCAACTGACCATTTTCTCGGTGAAGTCCCCACCAGGCGGGCTTCACCGACCTCTGTATCCCCCTCGCAAAACTGACCAAAACCACGCCAAACTCTCATCAATTTACTAACGTTATCAGGCAATTAAGTTTATCCTTCTCGGCATTGTCCACATTCGACGATGGATCCCGTGCTATGCCCCGCTCTTGCTTGTGGCCCCTGCTGGCCTGGTTACTCCCGCTCGCTGGCGCCCTCGGCAGCCGCTTTCATCTCTGGCCCTGGTGGATCGGTTTTGCGATCTGTCTCATCGGAGCCCTTGTCTCCCTGATCTTGCTGGTACGCCTGCCCTGGAGCCGTAACCGCTATGCCAGCGGCCTTGGCGCCTTGCCGCTACTGCTGCCCCTGACATTTGTGGCACAGGCGCTGCGGATGCCGCTGATCAACGATGTGAGCACAGATCCCTACAATCCCCCCCAGCTACGCTGGGCGGCAGAGCTCAGAACGGCGCAGGATCTGCCAATAAATAGCGCACCGCTGAAAGCAGTTGAGGCAAAACCCGGTCCTCTCTTTACCAGGGCCTCTCCTGCCGAAGTGTTGATTGAAGCCAGCGAACTGATGCAGGAGCTGGGCTGGCAGGTACGACCCAGCCCGGATGGTCTGGATGCGGTGGTTACCACCGGCTGGTTCGGCTTTCAGGATGATGTGGCGCTGCGGGTCTTTGCTGGCCCCAAAGAGACCCGCATCGATATGCGATCAGCCTCCCGTCAGGGGCAAAGCGATCTGGGCACCAACCGGGCGCGGATCGAGGATTTCCTGACCCGCCTGAATGAGCGGTTGGGCCAAGCCTACAAACCCAATTTGAAACCGTAAGTGTGAAACAACAAGAAGGTAACTGATGCGCGTTGAGGTCAAACCCGACCGGGAATATGCCTGGTTTATCCGCCCCTTTTTCTGGCTGCAAAAGCGCAACTATGGTCAGGTGCTTATTCCGGGTAAGTGCTGGGGCCGCTCGCCGCGCCTCTTTGCCGCCGTCGCCACCCTCTACGGCGTCATCAACCGCAAGCGCTCCCCCATCGATCCCGTGCTGCGCTCGCTGGTGACGGTGCGGGTCTCCCAGCTCAACTGGTGTCGTTTTTGCGTCGACATCAACGCCATGACCCTGGTAAAGAGAGCCGGCTCCAGCGAGAAGGTGGAGGCGCTGGCCAACTGGCGCGAAAGCCCCTTGTTCGACGAGCGGGAGAAAGCGGTGCTCGACTATACCGAAGCGATGACTGGCCTCGATGGGGTGAGCGATGAGCAGGCAGCCCGCCTCAAGCCCTGGTTCGACGACGACGCTATGGTGGAGCTGACCGGCCTTATCGCATTCCAGAACATGTCGGCTAAGTTCAACGCCGCCCTCGATATCGCGCCGCAGGGCTTCTGCCAGCTGCCGGTGCAACCGGAACGCTCCGCCAAGCCCGACAGCAAGGACGCCTGATGAACCGGACCCGCCTGCTGCTTGCACTGGTAATGGGGGGCCTTATCGGCGCCTTTTTTGCCCTCGATCTCGGTCGTTACCTCACTCTGGACGCCTTGCAGGCCCAGCAGGCGGCAGTGGCGCAATGGGTCGACAGCCACTTTGTCTCGGCCAGCCTGCTGTTCGTGCTTATCTATGTGCTGAGCACCGCTCTCTCCCTGCCCGGCGCCAGCCTGCTCACCCTGGGTGGCAGCGCGGTGTTCGGCGTCGCCTGGGGGCTGCTGCTGGTCTCCTTCGCCAGCACCCTAGGCGCAACCCTGGCCTTTCTCAGCGCCCGTTTTCTGCTGCGCGACTGGGTCACCGCCCGCTTTGGTGACAAGCTGGCCACCTTTCAGTCAGGCATGGCGAAGGAGGGGGCCTTCTATCTGCTCAGCCTGCGCCTCATCCCCATCTTCCCCTTCTTTTTGGTCAATCTGCTGATGGGGCTCACCCCCATCAGAGTCAGCACCTACTACTGGGTAAGCCAGCTTGGCATGCTGCCCGGCACCTTCGTCTATGTGCTGGCGGGCAGCGAGCTTGGCCAGTTAACCAGCACCGGCAATATCCTCTCCCCCGGCCTGATGGTCGCGTTGACCCTGCTGGGGCTGATGCCCTGGCTGGTCAAAAAATTGACCGCACACCTTGCGCAGCGGCGCCTGCTCACCCCCTACCGCAAACCCGCTCGCTATGACTACAACCTGCTGGTGATAGGTGCCGGTGCAGGTGGGCTGGTCACCAGCTATATCGCGGCGGCGGTGAAGGCCAAGGTGGCGCTCATCGAGAAACACAAGATGGGGGGCGATTGCCTCAACAGCGGCTGCGTCCCCTCCAAGGCGCTGATCCGAAGCGCCCGCTTTGCCGCAGAGCAGCGTAAAGCCGACGAGCTGGGCTTTAGCCCAAGCCAATCCCGCGCCGATTTTGCCGCCGTGATGGAGCGGGTGGCTGAGGTTATCAAGGAGGTCGAGCCCCACGACTCCATCAAGCGCTATCAGGGGCTTGGAGTGGAATGCATCGAAGGAGAGGCGCGGCTGATCTCTCCCTGGGAGGTGGAGGTTAACGGCCAGCGCCTCGCCAGCCGCCATATCGTCATCGCCACCGGCGCCCGACCGCTGGTGCCCAAGCTGCCGGGGCTGGATCAGGTGCCTTACCTCACCTCGGATAGCCTCTGGCAGCTGCGCACCCCGCCGCGCCGCCTGCTGGTGCTGGGCGGTGGCCCTATCGGCTGCGAGCTGGCCCAGAGCTTCGCCCTGCTCGGCATTCCCGTGACCTTGATGGAACTCTCGGAGCAACTGCTGCCCCGCGAAGAGAGAGAGGTCGCCGATGCGCTGGCCGGGCAGATGAGCCGCGATGGCGTGCAGCTACTCACCGGCTGGCGCGCCGAACGAGCCGACTATCTGCCCGCAGCCAAGGGGGATCTCCCCATCCGGCTGCAACTGCGCCGGGGCGATGAGACACAGGTGGTGGAAGGGGATCAACTGCTGCTAGCACTGGGTCGGGTCGCCAACGTGAGCGGCTTCGGGCTCGAAGCGTTGGGGGTCGAGCTTGCCCCCCGCGGCACCATCGCAGTCGATGGCTTCCTCACCACCAACTTCCCCAGCATACTGGCGGTGGGAGACGTAGCAGGCCCTTACCAGTTCACCCACTTTGCCGCCCATCAGGCCTGGTATGCGGCAGTAAATGCCCTGTTTGGCCAGTTCAAGCGCTTTCAGGCCGACTATCGGGTCATTCCGGCGGCCACCTACACCACGCCGGAGATTGCCCGGGTTGGCCTCAATCGCAAGGAAGCCGAGGCGCAAGGCATTCCCTTCGAGGCGACCCGCTTCGAGCTGGCCGAGCTGGATCGCGCCATCGCCGATGGGGAGCGCCACGGTTTTGTCGAGGTGCTGACCGTGCCGGGCAAAGATACTATCCTTGGCGCCACCATAGTGGGCACTCACGCCGGTGAGCGGATTGCCGAGTTCGTGCTCGCCATGCGTCACCGCCTCGGTCTTGGCAAGATCCTTGGCACCATTCACGCCTATCCCACCCTGATGGAGGGGAACAAATACGTGGCGGGTGAATGGAAACGGGCCCACCAGCCCACCCGGGTGCTGGCGTTGCTGGCCCGTTATCACCGCTGGCGCCGTGGCGCCTGACAATCAGGGAAACGTTTATGCTCAAGCCATTCTCACTGCTCGGCTCACACCGCAGATCTCGGCTCAAACAGCGGCTAAATGCGCTGCTGTGCACCCTGCCACTGCTCGCCAGCGGCCCGCTGTTAGCCACCCCTGATGACAACTGGCAACAGACCCTTGAGGAGGCGAAGGGGCAGACCGTCTACTTCAACGCCTGGGGCGGCAGCCCGGAGATCAACGCCTATCTGGTGTGGGCCGGGCAGGAGCTGGCGCGCGACTATCAGGTCAAGCTGGTGCAGGTGAAGGTGGATGACATCGCCCAGAGCGTCAGCCAGCTGCTGGCCAACAAGCAGGCGGGCAAGCAAGCTGGCGGCCCCATCGACCTGCTCTGGGTCAACGGCGAGAACTTCAAGGCGCTCAAGGAGCAGGGGCTGCTCGGCGCTCCCTTTACCACCGAGCTCCCCAACATGGCACTGGTCGACAGCACCCTGCCGGTGAGTAAGGACTTCACCCTGCCGGTAGAAGGGCTGGAAGCCCCCTGGGGCATCGGCCAGCTCAATCTGATGGTCGACACCGAAGAGGTCGCCAGAGCGCCCACCTCGGCAGCAGCCCTGCTGGCGTGGGCCAAGGCCCATCCCGGCCGCTTCACCTATCCCAAGCCGCCCCAGTTCCATGGCTCCAGCTTTCTCAAGCAGATCCTGCTGGAGTTGACGCCAGACCCCGCGCCCCTCTATCGGGAGGCGACCGATGCCGAGTTCATCAGGATCACCGCCCCGCTCTGGGCCTGGCTCGATGAGCTGCATCCGGCACTCTGGCGCAAGGGCAAACTGTTCCCCACCAGCGCCGCCGAAACCCGCCAGCTACTCGATGATGGCGAACTGGCCATGGCCATCAGCTTCAATCCGCAGGAGGCGCAGAGCGCCACCCAGATTGGCGCCCTGCCCCCCAGTGTGGAAGCCGTCGCCATGGAGAAAGGGGCACTCACCAACAGCCATTTTCTCGCCATCCCCTTCAACGCCAGTGCCCGTGCGGGTGCCAAGGTGGTGGCCAACTTCCTGCTGAGCCCGGCGGCGCAGGCACGAAAAGCCAATCCGGCTTTCTGGGGTGATCCCAGCGTGCTGCGGGCCGATGCGCTGCCTGATTCAGCCAAGGGGCAACCGGCACTGCGCTTCAAGTCGGTAGCCGAGCCTCACCCCAGCTGGCAGCTCAGACTGGAAGCGGCCTGGGCCGAGCGTTACGGTCACTGATGAGTGCTGCTGGTCACCCGCTTTCCCGCTCCCGACCGTGGCGCCAGTTGACACGCCACCCCAGTAGGAGTACGGGGATGGCGGTCATTTATCTGGCGATCTTCGTCATCCCCCTGCTGGCGGGGCTGTGGCAACTGCTGGCAGAGGGGATGGCCGCCTCTCATCTCGCCTTGCTGCTGGCCCAACCCGGTCTTTGGCACTCAGCAGCACTGAGCCTGTGGATTGGCGCCGCCTCGACCCTTGGTAGTCTGCTGTTGACCGCCCTGCTGCTGGCCCACAGCAACAGCCGGGCTTTCGGGCTGCTCCGTCGCCTGCTCTCGCCCATGCTGGCCATGCCCCACGTCGCCTTTGCCATCGGTTTTGCCTTTCTGCTCGCCCCCTCCGGCTGGCTGCTACGACTCGTCTCGCCAGCGCTGACCGGGTTTGATCTCCCCCCCGACTGGCAGACCATTCGTGACTCTTGGGGGCTCGGGCTGATTGCACTGCTCGTTTTCAAGGAGACCCCCTTTTTGCTGCTGATGGCGATGGCCGCGCAGCAACCCATCCTGCTGGCACGCCAGCAGTGGCTGGGGGCGAGCCTCGGTTTCAGCGCCCCCCAGATCTGGTGGCGCCTGCTGCTGCCCGCCCTCTGGCCAGCCCTGCGCCTGCCCATCTATGCGGTGGCGGCCTACGGAGTCGCGGTGGTGGATCTCGCCCAGCTGCTCGGGCCCGATGCCCCCGCCCCGCTGGCGGTGCGGTTGTGGCTCTGGTATCAGGACCCGGATCTGCTCTGGCGCGGCGCCACCGCCAGCGGCGCCCTGCTGCTGCTCGCTATCACGGCGCTGCTGATCGCCATGCTCAGATTACTGGAGTGGCTTCATCAAGAGGTGGGCAAAGGCTGCTGGCTCGATGGCAAACGAGCTGCGTCCCACTCCTTTGCCAACCGGCTCGCAGCAGGCTCTGCACTCACTCTGATCACCCTTAATCTGGTGGTGCTGGCGGCCCTGCTGCTCTGGTCACTGGCGCGCCGCTGGCCCTTTCCCGCCCTCTGGCCCAGCCAGTGGAGCAGTCATTACTGGCTGGATCTGCTGCCAACCCTGCTGCCACTGCTGGCAACCAGCGTACTGCTGGCGCTGGTGAGCGGCTTGCTGGCACTGATGATGGCGGTGTGTAGTCTGGAGGCGCAAGCCGGGCACCGCCCCTGGCCGCTCTGGCTCATCTGCCTGCCGCTGTTGCTGCCACAGGCGAGCCTGCTGTTTGGTATCCGGCTCGGGTTGGACTGGCTTGCACATGACTCGATAAGCAGCGGCATTGGCTGGGGCTGGGTGCTCTGGAGTCAGCTGCTGTTTGTCTTTCCCTATGTCTATTTGTGTCTGCACGGCCCCTATCGCCAGTTCGATCCGCGGATCACCCAGAGCGCCCTGCTGCTGGGGGCAACGCCATGGCGAGCCTGGTGGCAAGTGAAAGCGCCGCTGCTGGCGCGCCCGCTGCTGTTTGCCTTCGGCGTCGGGGCGGCGGTGAGTTTGGCCCAATACCTGCCGACCCTGCTGTTTGGCGCAGGCAGAGTGGTCACCATCACCACCGAAGCGGTGGCCATCGGCAGCAGCCTCAACCGGCGGCTGGCGGGGCTCTACGGCCTGCTGCAACTACTGTTGCCACTCGTTATCTATTTGCTGGCGCTCTGGCTGCCAGCGCGGATCAATCCGGCGCTCAAGGGGGGCGGCTCACGATGAACTCTGATGATGGAAACAGCCATATGCTGAGCACCACGCCTCTTCGGCTTTACCTTGATGAAAATCTGCTGCTCTCGCTGCCCGCCCTGCAGGTGGCCCCCGGCGAGGTATTGACCCTGATGGGGCCAAGCGGCTGCGGTAAAAGCTCCCTGCTGGCGGGGCTGGCCGGGGTACTGCCCGGCACGCAGACAGATAGCGGCCCGATCCGGCTGGAGGGGGAGATAAGGCTCGGCGAGCGGCTACTCAACGCCCTGCCGCCGCAGGCGCGGCGCATCGGCATGCTGTTTCAGGATGATCTGCTGTTTGACCATCTGACGGTGGCGGAGAACCTGATGTTCGGCATGCCTGCGATCATCAAGGGAAAACGTGCGCGGCGGGAAAAGGCACTGGCCGCATTGGCGCAGGTCGCACTGGCAGATCAGGCTGACAAGCTGCCACAGCTGCTGTCAGGGGGGCAGCGGGCGCGGGTCAGCCTGCTGCGGGCACTGTTGGCGGAACCCGACGCCCTGCTGCTGGACGAGCCCTTCTCCCGCCTCGACAAGCCGCTGCGGGCCGCCTTTCGCGAACTGGTGTTCGGGCAGATCAAAGCGCTGGCTATCCCCGCTATTCTGGTGACCCACGACGCAGACGACGCGCCGGGCACCATACTCCACCTCACCGAGTCCTGTTTTTAACCGAGGAGTTCACCTTGTTTGATCGCCACCTGATCCCCGTGATCCGCAGCCCCCTCACCCAGCTTGCCAAACCGCTCTGCCGTGCCGGGGTCAGTGCCAATCAGGTGAGCCTCACCGGCTTTGCCATCGGCATGCTGGCGCTGCCGCTGCTGGCCTTTGGCTGCTATCAGTGGGCGCTCGCGGCCATCCTGTTCAACCGGCTTCTGGACGGACTCGATGGCGCCGTGGCGCGGGAAACCGGCATCACCGACTGCGGCGGCTTTCTCGACATCACCCTCGACTTTATTTTCTACGCCGCCGTGGTGCTGGGCTTTGCCCTCGCCGCCCCCGCCAATGCGCTGCCCGCAGCCACCCTGCTGTTTGCCTTTATGGGCACCGGCTCAAGCTTTCTGGCGTTTGCCATCATGGCGGGCAAGCGGGGTATCGACAATCCGGTCTACCACCACAAGTCCCTCTACTATCTGGGTGGCCTCACCGAGGGGAGCGAGACCATCGCCCTCTTTGTGCTGATGTGCCTGTGGCCCGCCGCCTTCGCCCCGCTCGCCTACGGCTTTGCCCTGCTCTGCGCCATCACCACCCTGACCCGGCTCTGGAGCAGTTACCACACCCTGCGTCCCCCCGAGCGCTAAACAGCACAGCCCTCACAGAAGGGCTAATCCATCGCACGATGAATTGACGGCAAACAAGACGCACGGAACACTTGCACGGGGATGACAATGTTTTACCATTGCGACACTTTATCAGTCTCTTTGAGAACCCTATGCGTCGCCTTGCCTCTCTTCTCACTCTGTCATTATTCCCCCTGCTCGGTAGCTGCAGCAGCGCCCCCGCGCCAAAGCCCGTGGTCGTCCCCCAGCCCAAGAGCGCCTTTATCAATCAGGCGCCATCGAGCAAACCCGTTTATACACAAGGGGTTAGCAAGGGGGACTTCGCCAATCGCCCCAACGTGGACCGGTTCGTCCAGAAAATGGTCGAGAAGCACGGTTTTGACAACGCCCAGCTGCATCAGGTGCTGGCACAGGCAGAGCGTTACGACTGGATCATCCGCCTGATGGATGCCCAGGCGCCGACTACCGCCAAGCCCACCGGCCCGACCGGCGCCTGGAATCGCTATCGCGCCAAGTTCATCACCCCGGACAACGTACAGAACGGCGTCAACTTCTGGCGTGAATACGCAAGCGAGCTGAACCGGGCGGAGCAGATCTACGGGGTGCCGCCGGAGATCATCGTCGGCATTATCGGGGTGGAGACCCGCTGGGGCCGAGTGATGGGCAAGACCCGCATTCTGGATGCGCTGGCCACTCTGGCATTTGATTATCCGCGCCGCGCCGAGTTCTTCACCAGCGAGCTGGAAGCCTTCCTGGTGATGACCCGCGACGAAGGGATGAACCCCACCGAACCCAAGGGCTCCTATGCGGGCGCCATGGGCTACGGCCAGTTTATGCCCTCCAGCTTCCAGCGCTATGCGGTGGACTTTGACGGCAACGGCCACACCAACCTGTGGGATCCGGTAGATGCCATCGGCAGCGTCGCCAACTACTTCAAGGCCCACGGCTGGGAGAAAGGCCAACCGGTTGCGGTGCGCGGTCAGGGCCAACTGCCCGGCTACGAACACGGCTTCCAGACCCGCTACCCGGTCGCCACCCTGCGCCGCGCAGGGCTGACGCCAACCAGCAGCCTGGGCAACCACAGCGAGTCGAGCCTGCTGCGCCTCGATGTCGGCACCGGCTACCAATACTGGTACGGCCTGCCCAACTTCTACACCATCACCCGCTACAACCACAGCACCCACTACGCCATGGCGGTATGGCAGCTGGGGCTTGCGGTGAAAGAGGCCAAAGGCGGTTACTAGGTCATCCGCTTATAAATACGAGGCTGGCCCGTCAAGGCCCGCCTCGTCTGCACTCCACACGGCGCCTTCTGGCGCCGTGTCGGTTTAAAGCATCCCAGCCGCGGCCAGTCTGTCCAGCTCAGCGATCAGCTGGGTCGGTTCTGCCCGTTGGGTATAGTCAACATTGACGAAGTGGTAACGTACCACCCGATCCTGGCCAAGGATATACGTCGCCGGGACTGGCAAAGTAAAACTGTCATCCCCGTTGCTGGCCGGAATATCGATACCAAAACGCTCATAGATTGGGCGCAGCACCTCGGGCAGCTCGAATACCAACCCCAGCGAAGCCGACACCCGGTTGCCTTCATCGCTGAGCACGGTGATCGCCAGCTCGTTGGCGGTGAGAGTGTCCTGCGCGGTTGTTGGCATCTCGGGAGTCAAACCGAGGAGGGTGACCCCCCGTTTCACAAACTCGGGCAAAGCGATATTGAGTGCCTGCATCTCGAGATTGCAATAAGGACACCAACCACCTCGATAGATGTTGAGCACCACAGGCCCCTCAGCCAGATAGTGAGAGAGCGGGCGCACCATCCCGTGCTGATCGGGCAACGCAAAGTCAGGAAACTGATCGCCAGTGACAAATGCCCCTTGTCCCAGTCCGCTCGTCCGTAGCGCTTCTGTTGCCCCCTCCATCACCGCCAGTACATCACCAGGGACTTTAGTTCGCTTTATCGCATCGTACTCTTTGATTTTTTGCTCAAGTGTGGGCATGATCACCATCCTTTCTGTAGTGGTCACTACAATATCAAACAAGCCACCAACACTGGTCAAGATATTTTTTAGTGATCACTACAAAAAGACAACATAAGCAGGAATCGAAATGGCAAGACCGGCATCATTTGACAGAGAACAAGTTCTGGAGGTTGCCCTCAACAGCTTCTGGGAAACGGGCTTCAGCAACACTGGCATCGCCACACTCGTTGACAGAATGGGGTTGAAGCCCAGCAGCCTGTACGGCGCCTTCAGCTCTAAAGAGGGATTGTTTATCGAAGTGTTGCAGCGCTATTCAGCACAGAGTCTGGCGCAGATCGAACTATTGCTGGCCTCGGCAGATTCTCCCCTAGCCGGTGTGCGAGCCCTGCTCGATGCTGTAGCTCGGGATGCCATAGCCAGCGAGGCACATCGTGGCTGCCTGCTGGTCAATACCCTGCTGGAAGTGGGGCGCCAAAATCCAACGATTCAGCATGAAGCCAGCGTTCACTTAGCCGAAGTGGAACAGCGGGTGACCAATAACTTGCGCCAGGCACAAGCAGCTGGAGAGTTGGCCGCCGAGCGCGATATCGACACCCTCGCGGCTTTGTTGATGACCATGGTGTGGGGAATGCGCGTACTGGGTCGCACCCATCCACCTGCCGCTAAGGTACAGGCTGTGTTGGCCCAGATACAGGCCATGCTTTAAACCACAGACCAGCAGGCCCTCGCACAATTCGTAGCCACCACAGAAAAATAGAGGAGCCGATTTGGCTCCTCTATTCACCTTGTCTTTAGCCCGAGGACCCGGGCGCTGACGTGATGCGCAGCTTAGACACCAGCCTTGGCCAGCGCAGCAGAGACGATCTGCTGGGCTTCCTGCTGGATGAGGTCGAGGTGCGCGTCGCCCTTGAAGCTCTCCATGTAGATCTTGTAGATGGACTCGGTGCCGGAGGGGCGCGCCGCGAACCAGCCGTTCTCGGTCACCACCTTGAGGCCGCCGATGGCGGCATCGTTGCCCGGCGCCTTGGTCAGCTTGGCGATGATGGGCTCACCCGCCAGGGTGGAGGCTTCTACCAGTGCCGGATCCAGCTTGGAGAGCACCGCCTTCTGGGCGCTGTTGGCCGGGGCGTCGATACGGCGGTAGCTGGAGCGACCAAACTTGGCTTCCAGTGCATCGTAGTGGGACTGCGGATCCTTGCCGGTCACCGCCAGAATTTCCGCCGCCAGCAGCGCCAGAATGAAGCCATCCTTGTCGGTGGTCCAGACGGTGCCATCTTTACGCAGGAAGGAGGCGCCCGCGCTCTCCTCGCCACCAAAACCGAACTCACCGCTGTAGAGGCCATCCACGAACCACTTGAAGCCGACCGGCACCTCTTTCAGGGTGCGGCCAATCTCGCCGGCCACCCGGTCAATCATGGATGAGGAGACCAGCGTCTTGCCAACGGCTGCATCGGCAGACCAGCCGGTGCGATGGGTAAACAGATACTGGATTGCCACCGCCAGATAGTGGTTCGGGTTCATCAGGCCAGACTTGGTAACAATACCGTGACGGTCGTAGTCAGGGTCGTTGCCAAGGGCGATGTCGAACTTGTCCTTGAGAGCGATCAGGCTCGCCATGGCGAACGGGCTGGAGCAGTCCATCCGGATCTTGCCATCTTTATCCAGGGTCATGAAGGAGAAGGTCGGGTCGACCTTGTAGTTCACCACCTCGATGTTCAGGCCGTAGGTCTTGGCTATGACGTCCCAGTAGGCGACGCCGGAGCCGCCCAGCGGATCGACACCGATCTTGATGCCTGCATTCTTGATGGCGTCCATGTCCAGCACATTCTTCAGATCATCCACATAGGGGGTGACATAGTCGTGCTCGACCACGAACGGGCTCTTGAGCGCCTCGGCGAACGGCATCCGCTTCACGCCGGCCAGACCCGCTTCCAGAATGGCGTTGGCGCGGTCCTCGACCCACTTGGTGATCTCCCCTTCAGCGGGGCCACCATGGGGTGGGTTGTACTTGAAGCCACCATCTTCCGGCGGGTTGTGGGACGGAGTGATCACCACGCCGTCGGCGCGCGCTGCAGGCTTGCCTGCATTGTGGCGCAGGATGGCGTGGGAGATGACCGGAGTCGGGGTAAAGCCCATACCGGCTTGAATGCGAGTTTCAACGCCGTTGGCCGCCAGCACTTCGACGGCGCTGGCAAAGGCGGATTCGGACAGGGCGTGGGTATCCATGCCGACAAACAGCGGGCCAGTGATACCGGCCTGCTGGCGATACTCCACCAGGGCCTGGGTCACCGCCAGAATATGGGATTCGGTAAAGGCGCTGTGCAGGGCGCTGCCGCGGTGGCCGGAGGTACCGAAGGCAACTCGCTGCTCGGGGCGGCTCATGTCCGGCTTGTTGAGGTAGTAGGCGCTGACCAGACGGGGGATGTTGGTCAGATCGCTTAAACGGGCCGGTTGACCGGCGTGGGAATGCTGAGCCATGGCGTTTTCCTTGCGTAATGGCGGCCTTGCCGGGCAAGGCCTGAGTCTTGAAGAATCGTTAAATTGCGCCACACACCTGCGCGACCACCTCTTCGCCATAGCCCATGCTGGCCATCAGCTGGGCCACCATGTTCTGCTTGCGGCTGGTGTTGGTGTTGGTGATCACCCAGAACGGGGTCTCCGGTACCGGCTTGGGCTTGGTGGTGCTACCGCTGGCACGCAGAGCCTCGGGATCCTGCGAGAAATAGACGCGCTTGCGCCCCTTGATTTCGGTGGCCTGGGTAAAGCCTTCCGGGTTATCCCGGTAGAGGGTACTGAGCACCAGCATAAAGCGGTTGATGGACTTCTCTTCTTTTTGCAGCTCACCGGAATCGAGCAGGGCTTGCAGCCCTTGTTGGGTGGCTACCGTACTGGGCTGCGCGACGGCAACGGGCTCGGCAACCGGCACACCTTGGTTAGCAGGCTGTTCCAGCAGACGGCGCAGAATATCGGAGGCACTCTCACCAATGTGCCGGGTCTGGCTGGCGATATAGAAGTAGAGATCGTCATCAAGCTCGATGGTTTTCATAGGGATGCGCTGGACTCGTCGAAATTCGGATGCGGCGATTATACATAGGCAAACCCGACAGCCCAAGCAAGGGGCTGGCAGATGTACATGAATCTCATCGAGAATACGGCATAATAGCGGGCCAAGTGTGTGATCAGCCGCACTGATAGCCGATCCGGACAGGATTTTTTAGAAAAAAAACCACATAAAATCCCAATCCATTGGACGAAATCCTTTTCTTTCCAGTGCGTTAAATAAAACAGCGATACGCACCCACGACCGACAAGGTGTCATTTTGCAACAAAACAGCATATTGAACTTCAAGGAGCAGGGTCAGGGCCCGGCGGTCATTCTGATCCACGGCCTGTTTGGCAGCCTCGACAACCTCGGCCTGCTGGCCCGAGCCCTCTGCGAACACTATCGGGTCATCAGCGTCGATCTGCGCAACCACGGCGCCTCCTTTCATAGCAGCGAGATGAGCTATCCGGCGCAAGCGGCCGACATCCTGACCCTGATGGATTGGCTGAATATTGCCGAAGCCCCCCTGATTGGCCACTCGATGGGTGGCAAGGTAGGGATGCAGGTCACCAAGCTGGCGCCAGCGCGGGTAAGCCGTCTGGTCGTCGCCGACATGGCGCCGGTCGCCTATCCCCACTCCCGCCACCAGAATGTCTTTGCCGGACTCAACGCCACACTACGCACGCCGCCGCAAAGCCGCAGTGAAGCGGAAGCCATGCTGGCGCAGCATATCGAGATTGCCGGGGTACGCCAGTTCCTGCTCAAATCCTTCGCCAAAGGTGAATATGGCTGGGGTTGGCGCTTCAATGTGCCCGCCCTTGAGCAAAACTACGCCAACATCATGGGCTGGCCAGAGGATGACCGCCGCTTCGAGGGGCCGGTGCTCTTTATCAAAGGGGGGGATTCTGACTATATGCAGCCCCAATACAGCGAGACGGCACTGGCCCAATTCCCGGCGGCAAAGGTGCGTGTCATCGCGGGTACCGGCCACTGGTTGCATGCGGAAAAACCGGCTCTGTTCAACAAACTGGTTGTGGATTTCCTGTCGACAGGCGGTTAACAGTTTCAAATCCTTTGTGATATAGTGCGCCCGTCATAAGGAGTGTGCGCAATCCATGCTAAGTGAACATATCGACCTGATCGAAAGTTTGGGCCTCAAGTTATTCTTTGTGGCCATTTTCATATTGATTGGCCTGGCCATTCAGGACGTGCTCAAGCGCGGCAACGTGCCCCGTTTCGGTCGTTTTATCGTCTGGTTGGTACTGTTTCTGGGTTGTGCGGGTTTTGTCGCCAAGGGGCTGATCGAACTGGGCTGGGAAGGCTCAGGACTCGGCTAACTTATTTTCATCTGTGATGTATGGCCAAACAGCAAACTGATCGAACAACACTGGATCTGTTCGCAAATGAGAAGCGCCCCGGCAGGCCAAAGACCAATCCACTCCCCCGCGAGACCCAGCTCAAGATCAACAAGCGTAACCAGCTTAAGCGCGATCGGGAAAATGGGCTGAAGCGGGTAGAGTTAAAGGTGGAGGCCGAATTGCTGGAGCGCCTGAACCAACTTGCGTTACAACAGAACATCAGCCGAGCCGAGCTGATCCAATCTATCCTGAAACAACAGATTGAGTCCGCCTTTGCGGTGGACATTGCAGTCTGAGCGTTGAGCATTAACACCAAATACGGGTAACTAAACACTATGGCAAGTGTAGGTCTGTTTTTTGGCAGCGATACCGGTAACACCGAAGCTGTCGCCAAGATGATCCAGAAAGAGCTGGGCAAAAACCTGATTGAAGTCCGTGACATCGCCAAGAGCAGCAAGGCCGACATCGAGAGCTTTGATCTGCTGATGTTCGGCATCCCGACTTGGTACTACGGCGAAGCCCAGGCCGACTGGGACGACTTCTTCCCCGATCTGGGCGAAATCGACTTCACCAACAAGCTGGTCGCCATCTTCGGTTGCGGTGATCAGGAAGACTATTCCGAGTACTTCCTCGACGCCATGGGCACCCTGCGTGACATCGTCGAAGCCAAAGGCGCCATCATCATCGGTCACTGGCCGACTGCCGGCTACGAGTTCGAAGCCTCCAAGGCACTGGTCGATGACAAGCACTTTGTCGGTCTGGGTATCGATGAAGATCGCCAGCCGGAGCTGACCGCCGAGCGCGTCAAGGGCTGGTGCAAGCAGCTGCACGAAGAGATGTGCCTGGGCGAGCTGGAGTAATCCGCTTCCCCTCATACCTCTGACAACAAGGGCCCCAACGGGGCCCTTGTTGTATCTGCAAGTGGCGATGCCTGCCTTCATTCTCCCCTGTTATTCACCTCTGTGCTCCGGTTTGGCTCGCACATAGAGGGTGCGCTTGACCTGCGCCACCAGCTCGCCGCTCTTGTCCTGTACCGTCACCTCGAATTCGGGGAAGTGTTTGTTGCCACCTTCGGTCGCCGCCACGATTTCGGCCAACTTGCCCTCGGTCAGGTTGAACTCGGCCACCAACTTGCCCTTGCCGGGCTTGATGTAGTTGATGCTGCCCGCCTTGTCCCAGACGTAGTAGCGATTCTTGAAGTAGCCCATCAGCATCAGTGGATAGATGGGGTCCGTCATGGCAAACATGCTGCCGCCAAACTGGGTGCGGTTGGCGTTCTTGTTCCACCAGCGGGATTTGAGGGTCACCCGGCAGTAGCGAAAGTCATCGCTCAGGGTCTCTATCTTGATACCGGCACCCCAGAAAGGGGGCCAGGCGTTGAGTGCGCGGCGCACCCAGGCCGCATTGTCAAAAAGCCAATCCATGGATCTCATCCGACCAGAAATATGAAAGTTACATCTTATCAACATCTGCCATGCCAGCAAGTCGGACGACACGATTGATTATTTCAATCCAACCGGCCATTTATGGCTAAACCCCTTGAATTGCTAGGTTTATTTTTAGGGAGGCTACGACCTATAATGACAGGCCAAGCGAGTTCAAGGTTGCCATTCCTGCGGCAGTCCATCAGAATAACCCCACCTTCGAGAATGCGAATAAGTAGAATATGGCAGACAACAACCAAGCGTTAAAAAAGGCCGGGCTCAAGATCACCTTGCCCCGGGTCAAAATCCTGGAAATCCTGCAACAGCCGGACTGCCAGCACACCAGCGCCGAAGATCTCTATAAACGACTGATCGACCTGGGTGAAGAGATTGGTCTCGCTACCGTCTATCGCGTTCTCAACCAGTTTGATGATGCCGGTATCGTTACCCGTCACCACTTCGAAGGTGGCAAGTCGGTATTCGAGCTGGCCACTCAGGAGCACCACGACCACTTGGTTTGCCTCGACTGCGGCAAGGTGATCGAGTTCTCCGACGAGGTGATCGAACAGCGTCAGCGCGAGATCGCCAAGAAATTCAATATCCGTCTCACCAATCACAGCCTCTACCTCTACGGTCACTGTGCTACCGGTGAGTGCAAGCACGACGAATAAGTCAGCCGCGACTTGCAGATAACGGACAATAAAAAAGCCAGCTGATGCTGGCTTTTTTATTGTCCGTGTCCCGTCCTGAATATGGTTTACACCTTTCCCCCCAATAAATGGAGAACCCGATGGGACAAGGTGTGAAACGGACACAGCGCGATTACTCACTGACTTTTAAACTGGCACTGGTCGAGTAGATTGAAAAAGGCGAGCTCAGTTGCCAGCAAGCACAAGCCCGATATGGCATTCAGGGCAATTCGACCATTCTGGTATGTTTACGTAAACATGGTCGGCAAGATTGGAGCCAGGGGGCTTCTGTACGTGCCGGCAGGAGCATCACCATGCCTGACCCCGACAACCAGACGCCAGAACAGCGCATCAAGGAACTCGAGCAACAGCTGGCGCTAATGAGTCAGAAGGCCCAGTTCTTTGAGGCCGTCGTCGATGTACTGAAGAATGACTACGGCGTCTCCATCGTAAAAAAGCGACCCGGCAAGTCCTCTCGCAGCGGCAAGTCGAGAAGCTGACCATCGTCAGGGCTTGCCTGTTTCTGGGGATAAGCCGTCAGGCTTACTACAAACGCAATCGGGTCGCCGACGAGCTCCATGTACAAGGGCTACAGGTGGTGCGCTTCGTGCGTCAGGTTCGACTGCGACAACCTCGGGTGGGCACTCGCAAGCTGCATTATCTGCTGCAGGGTCAGGATGATGGCGGGCTCAAGGTCGGGCGTGACAGGCTGTTTCGGATATTGGCCGAGCACCGCCTGCTGGTGCAGCCCAGACGGGTGTATCACAAGACCACTCACAGTTTTCACCGTTTCTACCGTCATCCCAACTTGCTCAAGGCGGGGCCAGAGCAGGTCACACCGGTGGCCCCGGAGCAGGTCTGGGTCGCAGATATCACCTATCTGCCAGCCAGGTGCGGGCCACTGTACCTGAGCCTGGTGACGGATGCGTACTCACGCAAGATAGTGGGCCATCACGTGCACGAAGGAATGCACGCGGAGTCGGTGGCGATGGCGTTCAAGAAAGCACTGAAGCAACGGCGTGGCGGCGGGGAGTTAATCCATCACTCTGACCGCGGCGTGCAGTATTGCTCTGGGCTGTATCAGTCACTACATGAACGGTACGGGGTGAAATGCTCGATGACGGATGGGTATGACTGTTACCAGAATGCGTTGGCGGAGCGGGTGAACGGGATTTTGAAAGGAGAGTTATTGCTACAAAGCCCGCAGGATTTGACGCAAGCGCGGGAAATGGTGCGTGAAGCGGTGGATATTTACAACGAGGAGCGGCCGCATCATGCGTTGAAATACAGAACCCCCGATGCGGTACATAGGGGGTTCTGAGTAGAGAAATGCTAGTTGAAAATGTGTAAACCTATTTCAGGACTAGACACCGGCACAGGCCGTTGGCATCGCACAGGGCAGGGTCTCCCCTGCCCCATCGGCTTAGCCTTCTACCTTGCCCCAGGAGTCGCGCAGGGCAACGGTGCGGTTGAACACCAGATGCTCCGGGCTGGAGAGCTTGTTGTCGGCGCAGAAGTAACCTTCACGCTCGAACTGGTAAGCCTGCTCCGGCTTGGCGTCCTTCAGGGAGGCCTCGACACGGGCACCCTCGATGATCACCAGGGATTCCGGATTCAGGGCAGCTTCGAAGTCATCCTCGGCGCCCGGGTTCGGTACCTTGAACAGACGGTCGTAGAGACGCACTTCAGCTGGCAGGGAGTGAGTGGCGCTGACCCAGTGGATCACCCCTTTCACCTTGCGGCCATCGGCCGGATCCTTGCCCAGAGTCTCGGGATCGTAGGAGCAGTAGATGCAGGTGACTTTGCCATCGGCATCTTTCTCGATACGCTCGGCCTTGATCACATAGGCATTGCGCAGACGCACTTCCTTGCCCAGCACCAGACGCTTGAACTGCTTGTTCGCCTCTTCTTTGAAGTCCGCTTCGTCGATGAAGATTTCGCGAGTAAAATTCAGCTCGCGGGTACCCATCTCGGCATTGCTCGGGTGGGCCGGGGCAGTCAGCACTTCGTCGGCAGCCAGGTTCTCGATGACCACTTTCACCGGATGCAGCACGGCCATGGCGCGCGGTGCATGCTCGTTGAGGTCTTCGCGGATGCAGGCTTCCAGCATGCTCATCTCGACGATATTGTCCTGCTTGGTGACGCCGATGCGCTTGCAGAACTCGCGGATGGAAGCCGGGGTGTAACCACGACGACGCAGACCGGAGACGGTCAGCATGCGCGGGTCGTCCCAACCATCAACGTGCTTCTCGGTCACCAGCAGGTTCAGCTTGCGCTTGGACATGACGGTGTATTCGAGGTTCAGACGAGAGAACTCGTACTGACGGGGGTGGCAGTCGATGGTGATGTTGTCCAGCACCCAGTCGTACAGACGACGGTTGTCCTGGAACTCCAGGGTGCAGATGGAGTGGGTGATCCCTTCCAGCGCGTCCGAGATGCAGTGGGTGAAGTCATACATCGGGTAGATGCACCACTTGTCACCGGTCTGGTGGTGGTGGGCAAACTTGATGCGGTAGATAACCGGATCACGCATCACCATGAAGGGGGATGCCATGTCGATCTTGGCGCGCAGGCAGGCAGTGCCTTCGGCGAACTCGCCGTTCTTCATCTTGGCAAACAGCGCCAGGTTCTCTTCCACGCTGCGATCGCGGAACGGGCTGTTCTTGCCAGCTTCAGTCAGGGTGCCACGGTACTCGCGCATCTGCTCGGGCGTTAGTTCGTCCACATAGGCCAGACCCTTTTCAATCAGCTCGATGGCGTAGCCGTGCAGCTTGTCGAAATAGTCGGAGGAGTAGCAGATCTCGCCGTTCCACTGGAAGCCGAGCCACTGTACGTCCTGCTTGATGGACTCTACGTACTCGATATCTTCCTTCACCGGGTTGGTGTCATCGAAACGCAGGTTGCACTGGCCCTGATAGTCGCGGGCGATGCCGAAGTTCAGGCAGATGGATTTGGCGTGGCCGATATGGAGATAACCGTTCGGCTCGGGCGGAAAACGGGTATGCACGCTGCTGTGCTTACCGCTGGCCAGATCTTCATCAATGATCTGACGAATAAAGTTAGTTGGGCTGTTCGCCTGACTCATGGCTCACCTCAAAAAAGCGTCACTGGCGGAAGTTGTGCCGGCTGGCACCCTCATCCCCCCGCCGTCAAGCCGGGTATGATCCCTTATTACGGGGGCTGTCTCAACCTGAATTTGGCACTTCCGGGCCATTTCCCGGCCATTGCACCGCTAAAAACGGCGTAGCTTGGCACATTGCACACTAAATGCATAAAAAAGCCCCGCACTGGGCGGGGCTGAAAGTGATGAAAAACACAAAACAGACAATTACACACAACAAAGGCTCACACGCACAGTCAACCTTTCCCAAACCCGATGCGCCATCGCCCTTGGGAAAGGCGGGTCTTGCGACCCACCTCATGTTAACGGTTGACTGCTATCAGTTCAGTTCGGTGACACGGCTGGTGCGCTTGCCATCGAAGCTGGTGGTACGCAGGTAGACCTTGCCATTCACGCTCGGCTTGGCCGCGGCGTCATAGGCACTCCAGTTGGTACCGTCCAGGCTGTACTGGATGGGCAGACCCGGCAGATCCACGTTCGCTTCCAGCACACCGTTCACTACCTTGGCACCCGGTACGGAGAGGCGGTATTCAACACCGGCCAGATCCAGTTTCGGCAGCACGCGCTGACCCAGTACGTTGGCAAACTGGTTCCACTCTTTGTTGAGGGTGGCCTTGTTGACGAACTTGGTCTCGCCGGAGAACTCACGACCCTTCACATAGTTCAGCTCGAAGCCACCTTTGTGCCAGGCACGCTCGGCCACGGAGAAGATACGCGGGTAGACCATGTACTCGTACTGAGCATCGGTACGCACGGTTTCACTCCACTGCTGACCGGAGATCCCCTTGAACTTGACCGGATCCTGGTCACCCTTGGCCACGAAGGCGTTGCCGTCGCGGTCAACCGAGGTCTCGGCGTTCTGTGGCAGGTTTTCCGGGGCGAAGGCAAACACCTTGCGAGTGTCGTTGAAACGGGTAGCCCAGTAGTAGCCACGCTCGGCCGGGTGTACTTCGTTCGGGAAGTCGAAGTAGAGGTAATCCGGGTTGGACAGCACCACTTGGTAACCCTTGTGCGCCCACTTCATCGCTTCGTTGAAGCCACCCCAGTAGAGGGTTTCCCAGAAGTTGACACGGGTGTTGTCGGTTGCGAAGTCCTTGGCACCGCTGGCGTACTTCAGACCATCTTCCCACGCCTGCAGGGTAGAGAAGCCGCGGTCTTTGACCATCTGGCCCACTTCCTTGGCGAAGTAAACCGGCAGCTCGCCCACTTCCTTGATCTTGCCTTCATCGATCATCTTCTGGCACATCGGGGACTTGCCAAACGGTTTGTCCTGCTTGCTGGAGTCGACGTTACCTTTCCAGGCGACCAGCTCTTCTTTCTTGGTGACGGCCGGATCCTGATAGCCACCGCCCTGCATGATGTTCTTCGCCTCATCACCACCGTAGTGCCATGCGGTCAGCGGCTGACCGGCGGCCTGGTGCATCTGGGCAACTTCATCCATTACCTTGGCCACGAAGGTGGCAGCACCCGGCTGGCAAGGGTTGATGAAGGACATCTTGTCGTAGAACTGGACCGAGGTGACGTTGGAGGTGTCAGCCGGATCAGTCAGACGGAACTGGTTGGCTTCCGCTTCTTTGCCTTCCGCCATCAGACGCTTGTAGCGCGCTTCCATGGAGACCACGGCAGCACGGGCGTGAGCCGGCATGTTGATCTCGGGGATCACGGTCACACCGCGGGCCTTGGCATAACGCACCAGATCCACGTAGTCAGACTTGCTGTAGAAACCGGAACCCTGGTTGTCGCTGGTCGGGCCGGAACCCAGTTGCGGCATCAGGCACTTGGTTTCGGACTCGTCGTGGCAACGCTGGCTACCGACCTGGGTCAGCTCCGGCAGACCCGGGATCTCCAGACGCCAGCCTTCATCGTTGGTCAGGCCAAGGTGCAGCACGTTGAGCTTCATGGCAGACATCTGGTCAACCAGCTTCTTCATGGTATCCAGACTGCGGAAGTGGCGGGCCACGTCGGTCTGCATGCCACGGTATTCAAAGCGCGGCGCATCCTCGACGGTCATCGGGCTCACCAGCTTGTCATCAACACCCAGCAGGGAGATCAGGGATTGTGCCCCCCAGAATGCCCCGTCGATGTCGCGACCCTGGATTACGGTGCCCTTCTGACCGATGGTCATGTCATAGCCTTCAGCCTGCTTGAGCTTGCTGCCGAGCTTGATGGTCACCGGGTAGCCGGTGTCGGAGAGGGTAACACCCAGCTTGGTCAGTTGAGCCTTCAGGGCCTCGGCGCGATCGCTCGGCAAGTCCAGGGCATTGAGTTTGATGGTGGAGAAGTCAACCTGCGGACCCGCTTTGACTACCTGCTTCATCGGGGTCGGCAGGATCTGGTTGTCAATCTTGCCAGCCGGCAGCAGGGTACTGGTCTGGTTGGCCGCGAAACGGGTCTCGCTGTTCATCAGGATGTTCTTGTCATCCTTGGTACGCTTCCAGCCATCAGCCGGCATCGGCTTCTCGTAGGTGCTGGCATCATTGATGTTGCTCATGCTGGCCAGTACTTTCGGCTCGGCACCTTCGCTGGCGACATACCAGTTCGGCATGATGTCAGATTCGAACAGTACCCAGTATTCCACCACCAGCGGCACTTCGACCGTGGCATCCTTGGCAAAGCCCTGGAACTTCTCGGTTGGCGTCAAACGATAGAGATCGCCGGTCAGGTGAGTGATGGTGAACTGGTCGTTATCCACACGCTGGATACGACGGATGGAGGAGACGTAGATGCTCCAGTCTTTGGAGGTGACGTCCGCACCGGTATTGGTCAGGTGCAGCTTGGCAACGCCACAGCTCGCCCACTCGGAACCGAGCGCCTGGCAATCGAGGCCGGCACCAGCACCGTCGTTGGTGACCACTTCATACTTGACCACCAGGTTGTTGGCGAGGGAGTCGACCACGGCCTGCTTGGCGGCATCGGCTGCCTGGACCTGGCTGACAAAAACGGTAGACATGGCAATGGCTAACAGAGAATGTTTCAAGTTCATAACTGCTGCTCTCATTTGAAGTAAAGGTTGGATTTTCTTGGCTTTTTTATATGGGGCCCCTGAGCGGGGCCCTTAGTTATGTCAACAATGGACTTAGACTTGAGGTGAGCGAGTCGCTCGATTAACGCAGGGCTTTCATCTCACCGGCGATGATTTCGGCCAATGGGCCCAGAATCACCTGCAGGTTCTGCTCACCGAGTTTGACCACACCGGCCGCACCCAGGGCTTTCAGCTTGCGCTCATCGACGATGCTGCGGTCTTTCAGAGTCAGACGCAGACGGGTGATGCAGGCATCGATGGAGACCAGGTTCTCTTGACCACCCAGCACTTCCAGGTATTGCTTGGCCAGCTCGGTACGGTTGGTAGATTGAGCGGCAGCCGGAGCAGTATCTTCGTCATCTTCACGACCCGGGGTTTTCAGGTTCAGCTTGGCAATCACTACGCGGAACACGGTGTAGTAGAGGCCGAAGAAGACCAGACCTTGAGGGATCAGCATGTACCAGTTGGTCGCCAGCGGGTTACGGCTGGAGAGCACCATATCCACCAGACCGGCACTGAAACCGAAACCGGCCATCCACTGCATGGAGGCAGCGATGAACACGGAGATACCGGTCAGTACGGCGTGGATGACATACAGTACCGGCGCCACGAACATGAAGGAGAACTCGAGCGGCTCGGTTACACCGGTGAAGAAGGAGGCAAAGGCAGCTGCGATCATGATGGAGGCAACTTTCTCTTTGTTCTCTTTCTTGGCGGAGTGGTAGATGGCCAGAGCGGCACCCGGCAGACCGAACATCATGATGGGGAAGAAGCCAGCCTGGTACATACCGACCACGCCTTTCACCTGATCCAGGCTCTTGCCAGCGGCCAGAGCAGCATCGATGGTAGCCTGACCACCCAGGAAGTTCGGGATGTCGTTGATACCGGCCACGTTGAACCAGAACACGGAGTTCAGGGCGTGGTGCAGACCGATCGGGATCAGCAGACGGTTGAAGAAGGCGTAGATACCGGCACCGGTAGAGCCCAGGCTCACGATGGACTCACCGAAGGAGACCAGACCACCGTAGATTGCCGGCCATACGGCCATCAGGATGAAGGATACGACGATCATCACCACGGAGGTTACGATAGGTACCAGACGACGACCGGAGAAGAAGGAGAGTGCCTTGTGCAGCTCGACGCTGCTGAAGCGGTTGTACAGCTCAGCGGCGATAACACCACACAGGATACCCACGAACTGGTTGCTGATCTTGGCAAACGCGGCAGGAACCTGCTCCACCGGGATGCTCTTGATCTGGGCCACAGCACCCGGGCTCAGCAGGGTGGTAACGACCAGGAAGCCGACCAGACCTGCCAGCGCAGCAGAACCGTCTTTATCCTTGGACATACCGTAAGCGACACCGACTGCAAACAGTACGGACATGTTATCGATAATGGCTGCGCCCGCTTTAATCAGGAAGGCAGCCAGCGCACTGTCACCACCCCAACCATTCGGGTCAATCCAGTAGCCAACCCCCATCAGGATCGCGGCGGCAGGCAATACCGCTACCGGCACCATCAGGGCACGGCCGATCTTTTGCAAATAACCGAGAATGTTCACGGTTCCTCTCCTTAGTTAATGTTTTTCTAGAAATTAAGTGCTTATCACGTTTGACGCATAAGCCATCAAGGCTTGATTGGCAGTCTAGGGCTTTTATTTCGCTGCGCAAATTAATAAACCAATAATCGTGATCGTTATCACCCAAACAAGATAAAGGTGGTGGATAGATGTGGCTTAGTTCGCAATCTTTATTTACGCTATAAAACAACTTGAATCCGTCTTAGCCAATTGCCACCGCCAAACCGGTCGCAACCCGACACAGAGGTATCCCATATGCGCCTGATCCCGTTGAAATCTGCCAGCCAAGTAGGCCTGTGGTCTGCTCGTTACATCGTTGACCGCATCAACGCGTTCAAGCCGACCAGCGATCGCCCTTTCGTACTGGGCCTGCCCACCGGTGGCACCCCGCTCAACACCTACAAGCGCCTGATCGAGTTGCACAAAGCCGGTGAAGTGAGCTTCCAGAACGTGGTCACCTTCAACATGGACGAGTACGTCGGCCTGCCGGAAGATCACCCGGAGAGCTACCACAGCTTCATGCACAACAACTTCTTCAGCCACATCGACATTCGTCCCGAGAACATCAACATCCTCAACGGCAATGCCGAGGATCTGGTGGCCGAGTGCAAGCGCTACGAAGACAAAATCAAGTCCTACGGCAAGATCCACCTGTTCATGGGGGGCGTGGGTAACGACGGCCACATCGCGTTCAACGAGCCGGCCTCTTCCCTCTCCTCCCGCACCCGGGTCAAGACCCTGACCGAAGACACCCGTATCGCCAACTCCCGCTTCTTCGGTGGCGACATGGAGCAGGTGCCCAAACTGGCGCTGACCGTGGGTGTCGGCACCCTGATGGATGCGGAAGAGATCATGATCCTGGTCACCGGTCACGGCAAGGCACTGGCCCTGCAGGCCGCCGTGGAAGGCAGCGTCAACCACATGTGGACCATCTCCACCCTGCAACTGCATCCGAAGGGAATGATGGTGTGCGACGAGCCCTCCACCATGGAGCTCAAGGTCAAGACCGTTCGTTACTTCCAGCAGCTGGAAGCCGCCAACATCGGCCGTCTGTAAGGAGTCGTCATGTACGCATTGACCAACTGCACCCTCTACACCGGCAGCTGTGTGCTGACCGGCTATGGGGTGCTTATCGAGGGCGACAAGATTGTCACCATCTCTCACCTGGCCGAACTGCCTGCGGGCATCGAGCAGATTGACCTCAAAGGCGCCAACCTGACCGCCGGTTTTATCGATGTGCAGCTCAACGGCTGTGGCGGTGTGATGTTCAACACCGACATCACGGTCGAGACCCTGGCGACCATGCAGGCGGCCAACCTCAAATCCGGTACCACCAGCTTCCTGCCGACCCTGATCACCAGTCCGGATGCGGATATGAAGCAGGCCGTTGCGGTGACCCGTGATTACATGGCTGCACACCCCAACGAGGTGCTGGGCGTCCATCTGGAAGGGCCTTACACCAACCTCAAGCGCAAGGGGATCCACCCTGCTGCGCAAATTCGCCAGCCAGCGGACGAGATGATCGACTTCTTCTGCGCCAACGCGGATGCCATCACCAAGATCACCCTAGCTCCGGAGCGCAACGAGCCGGCCCATATCCGCCGTCTGGTGGAAGCGGGCATTCTGGTCTCTGCCGGTCACACTGCCGCCAGTTACGATCAGGCCATGGCCGGGTTCGATAACGGTATTCGCTTTGCGACCCACCTCTACAACGCCATGACCCCGACCCTCAACGGTCGCGAGCCGGGCGTAGTGGGCGCCATCTACGATCGCAAAGATGTCTATGCGGGCATCATCGTCGATGGCCACCATGTGCACTGGGCCAACGTGCGTCTGGCTCACAAGGCGCTGGGGGAGCGACTGGTGCTGGTCACCGATGCCACCGCAGCAGCCGGAGCGCCGGAAGGCTTTGAGAAATTTGATTTTTGTGGCACCACCGTCTTTTTACGCGATGGTCAGTGTGTCGACGAGAATGGTACACTCGGCGGTTCCTCCCTCACCATGATTGAGGGGGTGGAAAATCTGGTCAAGCAGGTCGGATTACCGCTCGATGAAGCACTGAGAATGGCCAGCCTCTACCCCGCTCGCGCCATTGGATGGGACTCACGTCTCGGTAGTATCCAGGTCGGTAAAGTAGCCAACCTCACTGTCTTCGATCAGGACTTCACGGTCCGTGGGACCGTGGTTAACGGACACTACACACAACAGTGACATCATGACTGGCGGACAAATAGCAAACGTAGATCTTATCAAGCAGGTCAATAGTGCAGCCGTGTATCGGCTCATCGACCTGCAAGGCCCCATCTCCCGGGTCAAGATTGCCGAGTTGAGTCAGCTGGCCCCGGCCAGCGTGACCAAAATAACCCGGCAACTGATCGAGCATGGCCTGATCAAGGAGACCTCTCCGCAAGCCTCAACCGGCGGGCGGCGTGCCATCTCCCTGACTACCATCAAACATCGCTTTCAGTTTGTCTCTGCCAAGCTGGGCCGCGGCTACCTGCAACTGAGTCTCTATGACCTCGATGGCAAGGAGCTCGACCAGCACGTCATTCAGGTGACCGAGATCGACCAGCAACCCGTGGTCGACATGCTGCTGCGGGAGATTGGCGCCTTTATCGATGCCAACCGCGAACGTTGTCGCAACCTCATCAGCATCGCGCTGACCATGCCGGGTCTGGTCAACCCGGAATCCGGCATGGTCATCTACACCCCCAAGTACCAGATCCGCAATCTGGGGCTGGCGAAGCTGCTTGAGAACCACTTCAACCTCCCCTGCTACGTGGGCAACGACACCCGCTCGCTGGCGTTGGCCGAACACTTCTTCGGCGAGTCCCGCGACTGCATGGACTCCATTCTGGTGAGCGTCCATCAGGGGACGGGCTCCGGGATCATCACCAAGGGTCAGGTGTTCCTCGGTCAGAACCGCAACGTCGGCGAGATCGGCCATATTCAGGTCGAGCCGCTCGGCAAGCGCTGCCACTGTGGCAACTTCGGCTGCCTCGAGACCATCGCCTCCAACGAAGCGATCATCGACAAGGTGAAGGAGCTTATCAGCCGCGGTCACCAGAGCGCACTGCAAGAGAAGCACATCACAATTCAGGAGGTGTGCAAGGCTGCACTGGCAGGTGATGAGCTGGCCCGCAGCGTGATCGAGAACGTGGGTGAGCATCTGGGACGAGCGGTGGCTATTACGGTCAACCTGTTCAACCCGCAGAAGGTGCTGATCGCCGGTGAAATCACCGCCGCCGAAGAGATCCTCTTCCCGGCCATTCGTCGCTGTGTCGAGCATCAATCCCTGCCGAGCTTCCACCGAGGCCTGCCCATCGTGAAAGCCCGCTTCCAGAACCAGCCGACCTATGGCGGCTTTGCACTGGTCAAGCGCGCACTGCTGGAGGGAGATCTGCTGCAGATCATCATGGAGCAGAAGTAAGACACTGATCTTGCGAGATAACAAAACGGCAGCCACTGGCTGCCGTTTTCTATTGTGTGCTTGCTGGCGGTTTAACCTGCCCGACATGGCTTGAACAGATCCAGCTTGTTGTCGTAAACACGGGTCTGCACATCCATGATCCCCAGCATGGAGTGGAACAGGTTATCGTGGGAGAAGCGCTGACTGCTCGCCTCCGCTGCCAGGCAACCCATATCAAGCTGGCGATCGGCCTGTAACTGAGGCGAGAACCAGGTCAGCAGCGGCACCCGGGTCTGATCATCCGGCGCAAACTTGTAGGGCGTGCCGTGCAGATAGAGCCCCATGGCCCCGAGGGATTCGCCGTGATCGGAGAGATAGACCAGTCCCACATCATACTGGCTCTCCAGCGACTTGAGCTTGTCTATCAGCAGTCCCACCACCTTGTCGGTGTAGCGGATGGTGTTGTCATAGGTATTGACCAGCTCCTCGTTGCTGCAGTTTTCGATGTCGCTGCGCGGGCAGTCCGGCATAAAGACGCGCTCGCTGGCAGGGTAACGACGGAAATAGGTCGGGCCATGGCTGCCCATCAGATGAAAGGCCACCAACTTGTTGCCCTTCATGCCGGCAATCTGCTGATCCAGCCCCTCCAGCAGCACCTCGTCATAGCAGGACTCCCCCTGACAGAGCGCAGGATAGGATTTGGGGAGGATCTCGATGGTCGGCACATTGCGGCACACCCCTTTGCAGCCGCCATCGTTCTCTTTCCACAACACCGAGACTCCGGCATGTTGCAGCACATCGAGCAGGCCGTCACGGGAGCTGGCAAGCTGGTCATCGTAGCCACGGCGCGTGAGGTTGGAGAACATGCAGGGCACCGAAACTGCAGTGGCTGTACCGCAGGAGCGTACATTCCTGAACGACACCACCCCCTGCTCTTTTGCCGTAAAGCTGTTGGTCGCCTTGCCATACCCGTTAAGAGAGTAGTTCTGGCTGCGCGCCGTCTCCCCCACCACCAGGAACATCAAAGTCGGCTTGCTTCCCCGGGCCACCACCCGGGCATCGGTCCCCAACTGCTGGTAAGGGATCGGCGTGGCAAACAGCACATCCCGCCCATATTTGTAGAGGCCGTGCACATAGTTGGCAGGCACAATCTCTTTGGCCAGCGACTTGTTGTTGCGCCCGACCGAGGCGTAATCCTGATAGTAAAGTGACGCGACGCCCCCGATAAACAGCAGAGAGATAGCCAGTGCACCAGCCCGCAACGCCAACCCCTGATACCAGCGAGCCGGATAGCGGATCCGCAGTGACCAGAGCACCAGAACAGGCAGCAGCCCGGTCAGCAGAAACCAGAGCGCAACCGAGCCATTCAGATAGGCCCCCGCCTCACCACTGTTGGTCTCCACTATGTTCTGGATCATGCCTGCATCAAAGATGACGCCGTATTTGAGCATGGCGTAGCTGACGATGGAGCCAGTCAGAATGAGCACGGTAAAAAAGGGCTTGAGCACAAACCGGAACGTGAAGGGAATAAACACGGCATTGAGCGCCGCGATCAGCACCAGCGGGATCGAGATGGCAAATCCGGCTTTGACATGGGTCAGGGCACTTAGCACCGTATAGAAATGCAAAAAGATTGGCCAGTTCAGTACCAGAGCGAAAAAGAGCACCAGCAACAGATTGGTCTGCAGTACACCGAGAGTTACACGCATAAACAACTCCTACATACCGGCCTGCAGCGCAGCGGGCCGGCCAAGCCAACAAAAACGACGGGGCCAGCGTAGGAAGTAAAACTTAAGCGCGAATTAAGAGGAGAAGCACGGCGCTCGTGCGCCCCATCACAGCACGGGGCGCTCCGTGGCCCCGAAATGGATTTTTAGTTGTCTATCCATCGGATTTTGCTAGCTTGTTGAGTAGGCATTCACGAAATGCAGGTTAACCGATGGCACTGATCCAAGCCTCGATAGAGCAATTGAGAGTAGGCCACTATATCCATCTTCCCACGGGATGGACTAACCACCCGTTTATGTTCAATACCTTCAAGATCAAGGATCAGCAGCAACTCGACATTCTCCGTCATCTTGATCTCACCCTGCTGATGGTCGACCCCGACAAGAGCGATCTGCCCATCGAGCCGCTGCTGCGCGGCGATATCCCGGATGCCGGGCCTGATCTTGATGAGCTGGAAGAGCTGATTGCCTCGGGCCCGCCCCCCTTTGACGAAAAGGCCTTTCGCCGCTCCATGCGCGCCGCCGACAAAGCCTTTGGCCAATCCATGAGCGAGCTGCGCGATGCACTCGGGGCTCTGAACCTCAAACCGGATGAAGGGCTGGCCAACACCGCCCAGATCGTCCGTAATGCCGCCTTCACCCTCAGTCAGCATGAAGGGCCTCTCGGGCTCCACCTTATTCGCAGCCCCCATACAGATATCCTGTTGCAGCACAGCCTCAACGTCGCCTTTATCGCCATGCTGATGGCCCGCGAACTCGGCATGAACCCCATCGAGATTGAGGAGACGGGACTTGCGGGACTTATCCACGACATCGGCGAACTGAAAATCCCGAGCCAGATCACCCAAAAACGGGGGGATCTCAACAAGGCCGAGCAGAACTTCCTCAATATGCATCCCCAGTACGGGCTAGAGATGCTGACCCAGCTCAACGCCTTTGAACCGAAAATCCGTCAGGTCGCCCATCTGCACCACGAACGACTCGATGGCAGCGGGTATCCGCTCGGGATCAAGGGCGGGGAGATCCCGCCGCTGGCGCGATTGATCGGGCTGGTCGACTTCTACGACGAGCTGCTCCATCCCCGCAACAGCGGCAACCCGGCCGCGCCGAGTCAGGCCATCAGCCAGCTCTACAAGTTATCCCAGAAGAAATTCGACCAGAATCTGGTCAAGTTGCTTGTCAAGGTGCTGGGGGTCTATCCGCCGGGATCATTGGTGAAACTCTCGGACGAGAGCATTGCGCTGGTGCTCTCTACCGAACCCACCATGCCTCTCAAGCCGAAGATCCTGCCCTATATCAAGGCCCAGCGGCCAGAAGCCGTCGCCATGATCGATCTGCGGGAAGATGAACGCACCATCACTGCATTTATCAAACAGGAAGAGCTGGATGAGGGACAACGGCAGTTCTTCAACCTGACCCGCCGCTTCTGCTACTACTTTGCATTCTGAGTTATCCCCAGAAGCTGGGGATAACTCATTGGACAAACCGGAATAATTGCTCAAACCCCCATCAGAAGGTTGCCAACTGACCATGTATAAAAAACGCCCAGCCAAGGGGCCGGGCGGAGCATGCCACCTCCGTGTGGCGTATCCAGCGGATACATTCATGCTCCATCCATCAATATCAACCCGCTGCCGCTTACACAAATATCAATTTAACATGCTGATTTAATATGGTTTTATCCACTTGTTCTGGCAAACTGACGGCCCGTTGCGCCCAGTTGGGCCAACAGAACAAGATCCTGATCACACTTATTCACGGGCTGGCTATTTTTTCAGCTGGCTTATGAGGAGCGTTTTTTATGCAGTTGGTCCTCTCCTTGCTGCAACAGATGAGCGTCAGCTTGGTGATCGCCTATCTCTTCTCGAAAAGCCCGCTGCTGCGCCCGCTTGCCAACTATTCAGTGAGACTACCTCACAAGATACTGATATACATCATCTTTTCCAGCTTTTGTATCCTCGGCACCTATGTAGGCCTCGATATCGACGATGCCATCGCCAACACCCGGGCTGTCGGCGCCGTCTTGGGGGGATTATTGGGGGGACCGCTGGTGGGCTTTCTGGTGGGGCTGACCGGCGGCCTGCACCGTTATACGCTGGGGGGATTTACCGATCTCGCCTGCGCTATCTCCACAACCTGCGAGGGGTTGCTCGGGGGCATAGTGCACTGGCGACTGATGCGCTCGGGGCGAACGGATGCCCTGTTTGAACCACGCATCGCCTTCTTTACCACCCTCTATGCCGAGATCATGCAGATGGTGATCATCCTGCTGGTGGCGACCCCGTTCGACAAATCCCTGCTGCTGGTGCGCACCATCGCCACCCCGATGATTCTGGCCAACTCCTGCGGCGCGGCGCTCTTTATCAGCATGATCCGCGACCAGCAGCGGATGTATGAGAAGTTCTCCCGGGTCTTCTCCGCCAAGGCGCTCAATATCGCCAACCGCACAGTGGGGATCATGAGTCAGGGCTTTACCCCACAGGCGAGCAACAAGATTGCCCGCATCATTCAGGAGGAGACCGGCGTGGGGGCGGTCGCCATCACGGACACCGAGCAGATCCTCGCCTTTATCGGCACCGGCGAAGATCACCATCTGCCGGGTACCCCCATTGCGTCAGCCATCACCATGCAGGCCATCGCCCAGAACAAGGTGCTGTTTGCCGATGGCAACAGTCAACCCTATCGCTGCAGCCTCTCCTCCGCATGCCAGCTGGGTTCGGTGCTGGTGATCCCGCTGCAGGGGGATAAAGGAGTGATCGGCACCATCAAGCTCTACGAGCCGAAGAAGCGGCTGTTTCTCAAGATCAACCACACCCTGGGGGAAGGGATTGCCAACCTGCTGTCACAGCAGTTGCTGGCCGGTCGGCTGGAGCAACATCAGCGGCTGCTGGTACAGTCCGAACTGAAACTTATCCAGGCCCAGATCAACCCCCACTTTCTGTTCAACACCCTCAACACCATCAGTGCCATCACCCGGCGCGATCCGGACAAGGCGCGGGATCTGCTGCTGCACCTGTCGCTGTTCTTTCGCAAAAATCTCAAACGCCAGAGCGGCCTTGCGACCCTGCAGGAGGAGCAGGAGCACTGCCAATCCTATCTGGAGATCGAGCTGGCCCGTTTTGGCGATCGGCTGACGGTGATAAACGAAATCCCGCCCCATCTGGCCACACTGCGACTGCCCAGCTTCACTCTGCAACCGCTGATCGAGAATGC
The DNA here is from genome assembly GCF_040908025.1 of Aeromonas sp. R9-2. Taxonomy (NCBI): domain Bacteria; kingdom Pseudomonadati; phylum Pseudomonadota; class Gammaproteobacteria; order Aeromonadales; family Aeromonadaceae; genus Aeromonas; species Aeromonas sp. R9-2. The sequence goes on along the minus strand of NZ_JBFOCX010000026.1, from coordinate 276,952 downwards.
CATCAAGCACGGCATCTCGACCCTGCTAGAGCAAGGGCGCATTCGCCTCTGGACTGATGAGCATCCCACCAGCGTCACTATCCACGTGGAGGACAATGCAGGCACCTGGCAAGCGCACCCCGCTGGCGACGGTCTGGGCATGACCATCGTCGACCGGCGACTGAAAAGCGCCTTTGGCGAGCGCTATGGCGTGACTATTGCCTGCGAGCCGGAGCAGTGGACCCGGGTCTCGTTCACCATCCCCAAGGAGCAACCATGATCCGCACCCTGATTGTCGATGACGAACACTACGCCCGCGAAGAGCTGAGGCAGCAGCTGGCCTGCGATCCCGCCATCGAGATCGTGGGGGAAGCGGCCAATGCCATCGAGGCGCTGCCGCTTATTCAGCGCCTCAAGCCTGATGTGGTGTTCCTCGATATCCAGATGCCCAAGCTGAGCGGCATGGAGCTGGTCGCCATGCTCGACCCCCTGCCCCGCATCGTCTTTGTCACCGCCTTTGACGAATATGCAATTCAGGCTTTTGAAGAGAACGCCTTCGACTACCTGCTCAAGCCGGTGGAGCCCGCCCGGCTCGCCAAGACTCTCGCTCGCCTCAAGCAGGATATCTCCCCGCAGCCCATCGAGCGGCTGGCCCCCACCATCGAACACATTCCGGGCTATCTGCACAATCGGGTCAGGCTGCTGCCCATCGCGCAGGTGGAGTATGCCTTCTCCGATCTGGGCGGGGTCCATGTGGCCTGTCAGGGCGAGCTGTTCCACACCCAGCTCACCCTCAAATCGCTGGAAGAAAAGAGCCCGCTGCTGCGTTGTCACCGCCAGTATCTGGTCTCCCCCAACGCCATCTTCGAGATCCGGCTGCTGGATAACCAGCTGGCAGAGATTGTCACCCCGAGCGGCGCCCGGGTGCCAGTCAGTCGTCGCTATCTCAAGGAGCTCAAAGATCAGCTGGGGCTGGACTGAGCCGCGGAGTGTGCGCCTGATCACAGCCGCCGACCGCTCGGCGCGCCAAAGCGCCGCTCGGGGAGTTTCACCTGCCAGTCAGGCGCAACCGTTTTAGACTCGCTCTGCACACTAAAAAATAACAATGCAGGAGCGTAGCAATGATCTGGTTCTTCCTCTGTGTCGGCTTACTTGTGGCCGGCTACTTCATATACGGCAAATTCATCGAACGGATATTCAGCCCGAAACCCGAGCTGAAAACCCCCGCCATCACCATGGCTGACGGGGTGGACTATGTCCCGATGTCGGACAAGAAAGTCTATCTGGTTCAACTGCTCAACATCGCTGGCGTCGGCCCCATCTTCGGCCCCATCCTGGGTGCCCTCTACGGCCCGGTCGCCATGCTCTGGATCGTCTTTGGCTGCATCTTCGCCGGTGCGGTACATGACTACTTCTCCGGCATGCTGTCGGTGCGCGCCAAGGGTGCCTCGGTGCCAACCGTGGTCGGTGAGCATCTGGGCACCGCCGCCAAGCACTTCATGAACCTGTTTGCCGTGGTGCTGCTGATGCTGGTGGGCGTGGTATTCGTGCTGAGCCCGGCAGGGCTGCTCGCCAACCTCACCTCCACCGATCTGGTCTACTGGATTGTGGCGATTTTTGCTTACTACATCCTCGCGACCATAGTCCCCATCGACAAGATCATCGGCCGCTTCTACCCCATCTTCGGCGCCCTGCTGGTCTTCATGTCGGTCGGCCTCATCGTTGGCCTGATCGCCTCCGGCAAAGGCTTCTACAACACCGGGATGGATTTCTCCAACCTGCACCCGACCGAGCTGCCGCTCTGGCCGCTGCTGTTCATCACCATCGCCTGTGGCGCGGTATCAGGCTTCCACGCCACCCAGTCACCACTGATGGCGCGCTGCATGCAGAACGAAAAATCCGGCCGTTTCATCTTCTACGGTGCAATGATCGGTGAAGGGATCATCGCCCTGATCTGGTGCACCCTGGGTCTCTCCTTCTACGACAGCACCGAAGCGCTCAACGCTACTATGGCCAACGGCGGCCCGGCAGCCGTGGTACACGAAGTCTCCACCAGCCTGCTCGGCACCGTGGGCGGCATTCTGGCCATCCTCGGCGTGGTGATCCTGCCCATCACCTCCGGTGACACCGCGTTTCGCAGTGCTCGCCTGATCGTGGCGGACTTCCTGAAGATGACCCAGAAGCCGCTGGCCAAGCGTCTGCTGATCGCCATCCCCATGTTTATCCTTGGCTTCATCATCTCCAAGGCTGAATTCGGGGTGATCTGGCGCTACTTCGGCTGGGCCAACCAGACCACCGCCGTCATCATGCTGTGGGCCGCTGCCGCCTACCTCATTAAAGAGGGCAAGCTGCACTGGATCTGCACCATTCCCGCCATGTTCATGACTGCTGTCGTGATTACCTATCTGGCCAACGCCCCCATCGGGTTCGGGCTGGAGATGGGGACCTCCACCATCATCGGCCTGACTGCAACGGCGGCCATTACCGTGGCCTTCCTGATGAAGTTCCGCCAACCACTGGTTAGCAATCCAAGTGAAGGGTGATGTCTGACTTGAGGTGGTAAAAAAGGGGCCAAAAGGCCCCTTTTTAATTGACAAAAAAACCAATAAAACAACTCGTTATTCCCTTAAGCTCCTATACAGCACAAGCCCTTAAGATTCCGTGCGACCTGACGATAAATATGTGATTTTAAATTGCTTTCCCGAATATATGAATCAATGATAAAGCTGTGCTTAAAGCCAGTGGAGGTTATACATGTTCCTTGATTACTTTGCCCTTGGCCTGCTCGTCTTTGTCGCGCTGGTCATCTTCTACGGAATCATCGTGATCCACGATATTCCTTACGAAATCGCCAAACATCGCAATCATCCCCATCAGGATGCCATCCATGTTGCCGGCTGGGTCAGTCTCTTCACCCTGCATGTGTTGTGGCCTTTCCTCTGGATCTGGGCAACCATCTATCGCCCCGATCGCGGCTGGGGCTTTAACCAGCGCCTGCAAAAAGATGAAGATGATATCGCGGCCCTCAGAGAAGAGCTGGCTGAGCTGAAGGGCCGCCTCAACCATATCGAACAGCAAGAGCAACAGGGATAAATCATGGACCTGCTACTGATCCTGACCTATACGGCACTCTGTGTAGCCATTTTCAAAATCTTCCGCATCCCGCTCAACAAGTGGACTGTTCCGACTGCCGCGCTGGGTGGTGTGGTGCTCATCGGCACCCTCATCATGCTGATGAACTACAACCACCCCTACTCCGAGATGGCGCGCAACTACTACCTCTCCACCCCCATAGTGCCGCTGGTCAAGGGCCGGGTAGTCGAGGTGCCGGTGCAAGCCAACCAGCCGGTGAAGAAGGGCGATGTGCTGTTTCGCCTCGATGACGAGCCTTTCAGACTGAAAGTGGAGAGCCTGAGCGCCCGACTTGATGCCAACAAGGATCAACTCAAGTCCATTGACGCCAGACTACGCTCCGCCAAACTGGACAGAGATCGCGCCAGCGACCTGATGCGCCGTGGCGTGGGCAAGCAGCGTGACCTCGACGTGACTCAGGCGAGCGTAGACGAGATCGCCGCCCAGATGGATCAGCAACGCGCCACGCTGGAAGATCTGCAGGCCCAGCTCGATGAAGCCAAATACCAGCTGGCCCAGACCGTGGTCTATGCCCCGAGCGATGGCCATGTGGTGCAGCTTGCCCTGCGTCCAGGCATGATCGCCACCCCGTTTATGTACCGTCCGGTGATGACCTTCATCCATAAAGATGAGACTGCCTATGTTGGCTGGTTCTGGCAGAACAGCATGCAGCGTCTGGCGGTGGGTGATGAGGCCGAAGTGGTGATCGACGGTATTCCCGGCAAGATCTTCAAGGGCAAGGTGACCGCCGTGATCCCGGCCATTGCCGCCGGTAACGTGCAGGCCAACGCTATGCTGCTGGATCAGACCAGCGCTATCCGCCCGGGCCGCATGCCGGTGCTCATCTCCATCACCGACCCCGAGTGGGCCAAGTATCAGGTGATTGCCGGTGCCAGCGGGCAAGCCGCTGTCTATACCGAGTATTTCCACCATGTTTCTGTAATGCGCAAAGTGCTGCTGCGCATGGCAAGCTGGATGAACTACCTCTTCCCCTTCCACTAAGCACACAATCTATTCAACGGGCCGGCATCATGTCGGCCCGCTGTTTTTGTGGCGGCAAGCACCCTATAATGGCGCCACCCTGCGCCGTACCATGCCAAAACGCCACGCCCTCATGTTCGTTCTCAGACCCTATCAGACAGACGCCGTCAACGCCGTGATCAACCACTTTCGCAAACACCCGGATCCCGCCGTGGTTGTGCTGCCCACCGGGGCTGGCAAGAGTCTGGTGATCGCCGAGCTGGCCCGCAAGGCACGCGGTCGGGTGCTGGTGCTGGCCCACGTCAAGGAGCTGGTGGAGCAGAACCACGCCAAGTACGAGGCGTGGGAGCTCAAGGCAGACATCTTCGCCGCCGGTCTGGATCGCAAGGAGGCGAGCGCCCAGGTGGTGTTTGGCTCGGTGCAGTCGGTTGCCCGCAATCTGGATGCATTCGACGGGGCGTTTTCGCTGCTGATCATCGACGAGTGCCATCGGGTCTCGCTCGATGATGACAGCCAGTACCATCAGGTGATCGACCACCTCAAGGCCGCCAATCCGGCCCTCAAGATCCTCGGCCTCACCGCCACCCCCTATCGGCTCGGGCTGGGCTGGATCTACCGGCGCCACTACCACGGCATGGTCAAAAGCCACGGCGAGCGGCTGTTTGGCGACTGCGTGTTCGAGCTGCCACTGCGCTTTATGGTCAAAAACGGCTACCTGACGCCGCCGCGCATGGTGGATGCCCCCATAGTCCACTACGACTTCAGCAAGCTGGTGGCGCGGGAGAACGGCCTCTTCAGCGAGGCAGATCTCAACGGCGAGCTCAAGCGTCAGGAGCGGGTTACCCCCCATATCCTGAGCCAGGTGCTGGAGTATGCCGCCGACCGGCAGGGGGTGATGATCTTCGCCGCCACCGTCGAGCACGCCCGTGAAATTCACGGTCTGCTTGGCGCCAGAGGCCAGCTGGCGGCTCTTATCACCGGCGAGACACCGGGACCGGAGCGCGATGCCCTCATCAACGCCTTTAAGGCGCGCGAGCTCAAGTTTCTGGTCAACGTGGCGGTGCTCACCACCGGCTTCGACGCCCCCCATGTCGATCTTATCGTGATGCTCAGACCTACCGAGTCGGTCTCGCTCTATCAGCAGATCGTCGGGCGGGGCCTGCGCCTCTCGCCGGGCAAGACCGATTGTCTGGTGCTCGACTATGCGGGCAACAACTTCAACCTGTTCGCCCCCGAAGTGGGGGAGCCTCGCCCCCACGCCGGTACCGAGCCGGTACAAGTACCCTGCCCCGCCTGCGGTTTTGCCAACACCTTCTGGGGCAAGACCGACGAGGATGGCAAGGTGATCGAGCACTACGGCCGCCGCTGTCAGGGGCTGTTCGAAGATGACGAGGGCAACCGTGAAGAGTGTGACTACCGCTTTCGCGCCAAGATCTGCCCCGGCTGTGGCGCGGAGAACGACATCGCCGCCCGCCGCTGCCAGAGCTGCGATCAGCTGCTGGTGGACCCTGACGACAAGCTCAAAAAGGCGCTCAATCTCAAGGATTGCATGGTGATCCGCTGCGCCGGTCTCACCCTCACCGCAGGGCGCGGCAAACAGGGGGAGCGGCTGGAGGTAACCTATCACGATGAGGATGGATTAACCCTCAGCGAATACTTCGGATTTCACTCACTGGGCGCACGACGCTTGTTTCAACAGCACTTTGTGCGTCATCATTGGCCCGCCCCGGGGCTGGAGCCCGAATTTGCCACCCTGGCGAGCGTGCTGGCCGCGCAAAGCCAGTTCCGTCATCCGGATTTTGTCATCGCCCGCAAATCGGGTCGCTTCTGGCAGATAAAAGAGAAAATTTTTGATTATGAGGGTCGCTATCGTACCGCCAACTCGCTGGCATGATGGCGACCGGCATACATGGCATGAATTGCGTTATCCCGTCGATCCTGCATCGGCTGGTTGAATTATCAGGGTCGGCACCACTGCCGGGCCCTTCGTCACGTTAGAGGATGTTATGCAGCGGCTGTTGATTGGTTTTTGTGCTCTCTTTTCTTCTATGGCGGCTCATGCCGCCCCGCTGACGCCCCCTCAGGGTGGCCAGTACGCCATCATGGTGCAGGGCAATAACGGCGTCGAGTTCGCCCGCCACGCGGATCAGATGATCGCCCCCGCCTCCACCATGAAGGTGCTCACCGCGCTGGCGGCCCGCCTCGAGCTGGGTGCCGACTTCCGCTTCGCCACTGACATTCAGGCCCAACCCGGAGCCAAACAGGGTGACACCATCAACGGCGATATCTGGATCAACTTCGTCGGCGACCCCACCCTCTCCCGCATGGACCTGCTGGCCCTGTTCAAACAGCTCGGCGTCACCAGCATCAAGGGCAACGTCTACGTCAACACCGGCGCCTACAACGGCTACGAGCGCGGCAACGGCTGGTCGTGGGGGGATCAAACCCTCTGCTTCGCCGCTCCCGTCTCCTCGGTCATCATCGACAAGAACTGCGCCTACGGCACCATCACTGCCACCCAGATTGGCAAACCGGCGGTGGGCAATGTAGCTACCGGCGTCCCCATCGGCATCGGTGCCGACAACGTGGAGGTGATGAGCTACGGCGACATGGCGCGCCAGTTCTGCGCACTGGAAGTGGACATGGCCAAGGGCAACTTCTACGAACTCAAGGGCTGTATCACCCCGAACAAGGAGCCGCAGGGACTGCGTTTCGCCATTCACGATGTGGAAGCCTGGGGTTGGGACAACATCCGCTGGGCGATGAACCGTGCCGGTATCAAGCATGATGGCCTGCTGCGGGTCACCCACAAGGCCCCTGAAGGGGCTGAGACCCTCGGCACCCACTACTCGGTCTCCCTGCCGGTGATGCTCGCCAAGATGCTGAAGAAATCGGACAACCTCTATGCCGATACTTTCCTCAAAACCGTGGGCCGTCACTACTACAACAAGCCGGGCAGCTATCGCAGCGGCACCATGGCAGTGCGCGCCATCCTGACCAAGAACGGCATCGATCTGGGCAATGCCACCCTGGCAGATGGCTCCGGTCTCTCCGCTCACAATCTCATCAGCGCCCGTCAGATGATGTCGGTGCTCAACTTCATCCAGAAAAATGATGCCGAACTTGGCCTGATCAAGCTGCTGCCAAGCTCCCAGGTGGATGGCACCCTGGCGTGGCGGCGCAGTGTCACCGCCCCCATGATGAAGAACAAGGTGCACGCCAAGACAGGTACCATCACCGGCACCTCCAATCTGGTGGGCTTCATCGACACGGCAGGCGGCCAGCGCAAGGCGTTCGTGATGTTCCAGCGCGGCCTGTCCCAAGATCCGGCCACCCATGAGCGCTACCGTGCCAGCAAGGCGCCGTGGCCCTGGACCGTATTCGAGAAGGGGGTGCTGGAGAGCATCTATCAGCAGCAGCCGATCCAGATCGCCGATGAGAGCTGAGCCAATAGGCCCACTCGAATCAGGGTATCGATAATTTCGGCTTCAAGTCGCCACGAGGCAGGGCTATGCTGTTGCCTGCCTCATATCAACGGCCATACAAAAACGGCTTAAAAAACGGAGAGAAAATATGTTTGCAGTGATTTTTGGTCGCCCGGGTTGCCCCTACTGTGTCCGTGCCGTACAGATCGCCGAGCAGCTGACCGAACAGCGCGATGACTTCAAATTCCGATACGTGGATATCCATGCCGAAGGCATCACCAAAGAAGATCTGGCCAAAAGCGCCGGCAAGCCGGTCAATACCGTGCCGCAGATCTTCCTGGACGAGCAGCACATCGGTGGCTGCACCGATTTCGAAGCCTACGCCAAAGCGAATCTGGGTCTCTACCAGTAATTCCTGCGGGTCATCCCGAGCGGGTTGACCGCCAGAGCGTATAAAAAATCCGGCGCCATCAGGCGCCGGATTTTTTATGGGCAACACGCACACATCATCCCCGATCAGGGAGTCACAGACTGGGCGACAAAGCGCGCAATGATGGGGTTGTGATCCGAACTGTCGGTGGCCGGTGAACTCACCTCGACCAGATCCAGATTGCGGTAGTAGAGGTGATCCAGCGGGCGACCGAAGGCGGTACGGCGCAGGTCAGGCACCGGCACGGCCTCTTGCAGACCCAGCTCGTCCACCAATTTGCTTAACCAGAACTGGCGCTTGTCGCTCCAGGTGTTGAAATCACCGGCCAGAATAACCGGCCCCTGATGGCGGCGCACCAGCGCGGTCAGATCATTGAGCTGCTCGCGAAAGGTAGCCATCCCCAGCTCGAAATTGACCGCATGGATATTGATGACCATCACGCCGTCAGGATCGCCCTGCAGCGGATAGAGGCTCACCAACCCGGATTTGGGGATGCGCAGCAAGGGCTCGGGGGAGCGCACGCCACAGACGAACGCCTGCGGGGTCTTGGCCACCGTCATCACCCCGAACGACACGCCGCCCTGGGTGAAGGCTTGCAGCTGTTGCCACTGGAAATCATCGGCGCGCAGCCAGTCGAGCATATCGGGACGGGTGGCCGACTCTTGCAGCAGCACCAGATCCTGCCCCTTGGCGTAACTGTCCATCCCTTCACGCCAGTTCTTGCGCTGGCCCTTGTAGAGATTCCACACCGTCACCCCGAATTCACGGGGCAGCGCCGTGGTCGCCAACGCTACCAGCGGCGGACGCTGGCAGTCGAGTCCCGGCACAATCCCTTGAGCTGTGACCAGATGGTTCTGATCCGGCACCTCAAAACAGCCTACCAACCCCAGGGTCAGCAGGGAGGTGCCAAGAATGCGATAACTATTTTTCATTGGCTAACAACCGCCCGCCTTTGCTTTTTGTTGCGACCATCACAAACGTCATCCACGCCGACTAAGCTGATAATCCCTGTTCCACCCAACCAGAAGGACCTTGTCTCATGGCGAAAGAACTTCGGTACAACGTGACGTTTTATGATCAACAAGGAAATTGTCATCAAGTGGAGCTGTCCACCGTCTATCAGATAAGACGGGACCCTCAATGCGATCTCTGCCTGTTCGACACCCTGCAATATGTGGGCTCGGAAGAGATGCTGGAACGCATGATACGGCAAAAAACCGGGCTTGAGCAGGAAATATCCATCATCAATGCCCGGCTGATTTAATCAGGCACTCACCGGAACCGGGCGGGATTTGCCCTGTTCGTCGATGGCGACATAGGTGAAGATCCCCTCGGTCACACAGTAACGCTGGGCATCGTTTTCCCGCAGTACCGGCTTGACCCACACCTCCAGCTTGAGCTTCATGGAGCTGCGGCCAATCTTCATGCAGCGGCCGTAGCAGCAGACCACATCGCCCACCTTGACCGGACTGTGGAAGGTCATGCCTTCGACGGATACGGTACAAATACGTCCTTTTGCCAGCTCCTTGGCCATAATGCCCCCACCTATATCCATCTGGGACATGATCCAGCCACCAAAGATGTCGCCATTGGGGTTGGTATCGGCTGGCATTGCCAGGGTTCTCAGCAACAACTCCCCATCGGGGTGACGTTTTGTATCTACCATCATTACCGCCTCTCTCTCATGGATGGCGGCATGATAGGGGGCGATCACCCCCTTGGCAAACCTCAATTGCCCGAGGCGGCGAGCTCGGCAAACCAGTGGGCCGGATCGGGCCAGCGATAGTTGAATCCCATCTGCTGGCAGATCAGCTGACCGTCGATGGGCTGAAATTCACCGGCAGGCTCGATAAAGACCGGCACGGGCAGCCCCTGCTGGCGCGCCGCAAAGGGGTAGAACTGCTCGCGACGCGGATGCACCGGTGCGCTCAGGTTGAAAACATCCCCGTCCTTGCCTCGCTCCAGCAGCAGCATGCAAGCCGCCACTACATCGTCCAGATGGACCAGATTGACCGACTGGGCGCCACCATCCAGGGTCTTGCCCGCAAGGAAACGGCCGGGATGGCGATCCGGGCCATAAAGGCCGGAGGGGCGCACTATCATCACCGTCTCGAAACCGGCCGCCAGCACCGCCTGCTCCGCCGCCAGCATCCGCTCACCACGGGCATGGCGGGGTTGGGGTTCTTCCCCCTCCTGCTGCCCTGCGCCCCATACCGAGGTGGCGCTGACAAACAGCACCCGCCGGGTGCCGCTCGCTTTGGCCAACGTGCAGGCCTTTGCCACCGCCTGCGGATAGTCATCGGTCTTGCTGGGCGGTACGCAGATAACCAACGATTCGCAGGGGATGGGCCACGCATCCGACATATGGGCAGAAATCGTCAGCGGATGGGCAGCGATCCCCTCCCCCTGCAAACGGGCCGCTTTTTCGGCGCTGCTGACCGTCACCACCACCTGCTTGCCAGCCGCCAACAGGGCTCGCGCCAGCGGCAGCCCCAGCCACCCCGCCCCCAGAATGCCGATCGTCCCGGCGATATGTTGTTCTGTCATCGTCCCTTCTCCTGCTTGACGCTATTTGCCTCGCAGCTTACCTGCCTTGGCATAAAAAGAAAGCTTTGACCTGCTAATAGATAAATATTGTTGAGTAAGTAATATTTGTTATTTGGATATTTCACCAAATCACTTTTGCTGTCACACCATTCTATTGTCATTCATCAATAACATATATTTATGTGGCAATATCGGCAAAGGAACACTTTACCATCAATAGAATGACCATATCTTGTACAGCTAGCTAGTGCTATTTATTAAAGCGTTTTGTATATTCAGTAAACACCCAGCCTTCTAACGCTTCACCTTGTTTTTGAGGTATTGCAACTTTTACCCAACTACGATTCTTTTCAATAACGTATACAGATTGCCCAAAATTTAGAGTCGTAATTACCTCTGATTTTATAGATGGTGAAGCTCTCAATCTAACCTCATCTCCGCTAATAAATCTGTTTAGAGATGTCACATCTACACCAATACTTTTAGGGATTTTTTTAATCGTATTAGACTGAACCCTGCGAGATTCATCATTGTTCCTAAGAAACTCTTCAATAGCAGGTTTAACATATATATCAAGACTTATCGGAATCATTACTTCAGTTATAAACAACAGTATGATAAATCTAAAAACAACCGGAAGTTTCTGAAATGCCTCTAATAATGAATTTAGAGATAAATTACTTTCCCTAAGTGTTTCGTTTACCTCAGATAATACACTGGAAATATCAGAGATATCTTCATATTCAACTGATTCGGTTGAGCAAGCATCAAAATCAATACTTTGAACCAAAGCCAGATGTTGTTTTAACAAGTTTAATGTCAAAATAAACTCGTTAGGGAGGTGCGGGAAATTATTGAACGCTGGAAAATTTCGCTCAATAGACCTCAAGTGTTTTTGTATTCCCAATTGGGAAAATCCATCCAACCAAGTCAGATTAGAGCTGTATGTATTTATGGTTTGATAAAGCTGTGCAACTTCAGGCCTAAGAATCGACTTTTGAATAGCATTAATACGTTCAAGTTCCTTCATCCATGCAGGATTTAGAATCGATTGAATTCTGTCCATATGTTTCATCCACGGTTGATTCGATAACGAATAAACCTTTTCGACACCCTCCATATACTTGCTCACTTTTCAGGTTTCCTTTAATTTTACTTGCACGTAGATTATCCATAAATTTCATTTTTATCAATACGCTATCACTGATGTCTCTCTACATGAAACTAAAATTTTATTTCGGAAAAATATATATGTTTACTCAACAGAGAACTCACTTTTTATACACACAAAAAGCGGGCCACCGGCCCGCTTCTTCATACTGATTTCCCCCCATTCTCACACCGGCGGATGGAAATGGCTGGCTTCGCGGGTGGCCATCTCCTCGTAGGTGGCCCACTTCTGCCACGCCACTTTTTGCGCCACCTGCATCAGCCGCTGCGCCTCCTCCGGATGGCTCTGGGCCAGCACCCGATAACGGGTCTCCTCCTGCCGGTATTCAGCGAGGGGGATGGAGGGACGCAGGCTGTCGAGGCTGAAGGGGTTCTGCCCCGCACTGCGCAATACCGGGTTGTAGCGCATCAGCGGCCAGTGACCGGAGGCCACGGCGCGTTTCTGCTGGGTCAGGCCAAACTCCATATCGATGCCGTGGGCGATACAGTGGCTGTAGGCGATGATAAGCGACGGGCCCGGATAGGCCTCCGCCTCACGCAAGGCTTGCAGCGCCTGCTGCGGGTTGGCACCAAAGGCGATGCGGGCAACATAGACGTTGCCGTAGGAGATGGCCTGCAGCGCCACATCCTTCTTGGCCAGCGTCTTGCCCCCCGCCGCAAACTTGGCGACGGCGCCGAGCGGGGTCGATTTCGACATCTGGCCGCCGGTGTTGGAGTAGACCTCGGTATCCATCACCAGCACGTTCACATCGCGGCCGGAGGCGAGCACATGATCGAGCCCCGATGAGCCGATGTCATAGGCCCAGCCATCGCCGCCGATGATCCAGACCGAGCGGCGCACCAACTGATCGATGAGTGACAGCAGCTCGCGAGCCTTGCCGGATTTCACCTCTCCCAGCCGCTCCCGCACTTGCGCGACCCGGGTGCGCTGGGCGCGGATCTCCGACTCCAGCCGCTGCGGGGCGCTAATCAGGGTATCGACCAGCTCGGCGCCCAGCTCCCCCTTCATCGCTTCAAGGGCCGCCACCGCCTGACCGTGATGCTGATCGGCGGTGAGACGAAAACCAAAGCCAAACTCTGCGTTGTCCTCAAACAGGGAGTTCGACCAGGCCGGCCCCTTCCCTTCACCATTCTTGGCCCATGGCGTAGTCGGCAGGTTGCCGCCGTAGATGGAGGAGCAACCGGTGGCGTTGGCCACCAGCATGCGATCGCCAAACAGCTGGGTCAGCAGCTTGAGATAGGGGGTCTCGCCACAGCCGGCGCAGGCACCGGAGAACTCGAACAGGGGTTCGAGGAACTGGGTGCCGCGCACCGTGGAGAAATCCACCCGCTCGCGGGCAGGCCACGGCAGGCTCTCGAACCAGCGCAGTGCCTGCTTCTGACCAGCCAGATGGGGGGCCTTGTCCATCATGGCGATGGCGCGCTCGCCTTCATGGCTCTCATCCGCTCCGGCCCGCACCGGACAAGCCTGCACGCACTGGCCACAACCGGTGCAATCTTCCGGGTAGAGCTGCAAGGTGTAGCGGCTGTCGGGGAAGCCCTTGGCGGTGACGGGCACCGACTGCGCTGCCTCGGGGGCGGTCGCCAGCCAGTCCTGATGGTAGAACTTGGCCCGCAGCGCCGCGTGGGGGCAGACAAAAACGCAGTTGCCGCACTGGATGCAGATATCCGAATGCCAAATCGGGATCTCGCGGGCGATATCCCGCTTCTCGAAGCGGCTGGTGGCAGTGGGGTAAGTGCCATCCACCGGCAGCATGGAGACCGGAATAAGATCGCCGCGCCCCGCCAGCATCTCGCCAGTAACCCGCTGCACAAACTCGCTGCCACCCGGTGCCAGTGGCAGCGGATAGTCGCTGATCTGCTCTTCACCGGCCGGGATGGCCACCTGATGGAGATGGGCCAGGGTGTCGTCCACCGCCGCGAAGTTGCGCTCGACCACCTCGGGCCCCTTGCGGGCATAGCTCTTCTCGATGCTCTCCTTGATCAGCGCAATCGCCTCATCCCGCGGCAAGATGCCAGCCAACGCGAAGAAGCAGGTCTGCATGATGGTGTTGATGCGATTGCCCATGCCGTTGCGCTCGGCCACCCGATCCCCATCGATGCAGTAGAGGCGGATATCGAGGGCGCGGATGCGGGCACGCAGCCGCTCGGGCAGCTCGGCCCAGACCCGGTCAGGCTCATAGGGAGCATTGAGCAGCAGGGTCGCCCCTTCGGCAGCATGCTCCAGCAGGTCTACCGACTCGACAAAGCCCCACTGGTGGCAGCCGATAAAGCTCGCCTGCTCGATAAGCCAGGGGGCATCGATGGGCTCGGGGCCAAAGCGCAGGTGGGAGACGGTGCGCGAGCCCGACTTCTTGGAGTCGTAGACGAAGTAGCCCTGAGCGTGGAACCCCTCCAGCTCGCCGATGATCTTGATGCTGTTCTTGTTGGCGCCCACAGTGCCGTCGGCACCGAGGCCGAAGAAGAGCGCCCGCACCCGGCTGGCGGGCTCCAGATCGCCTATGGGGTGCCATGCCAGACTGAGGCCCGACACGTCATCGACAATCCCCACCGTAAAGCGGGGGCGAGGCGCATCGGATGCCAGCTCCTCGAATACCGCCGCGCACATGGCGGGGGTGAACTCTTTGGAAGAGAGGCCGTAGCGACCGCCACTGAGCCACGGCAACCGCTTGATAAGGCCGCGCTGCAAGCCGTCGATGAGGGCGCTCTGCACATCCAGCAGCAACGGCTCGCCGCCCGCCCCCGGCTCCTTGGTGCGATCCAGCACCGCCATGCGCCGCACGCTCGCGGGTAGCGCATCGAGCAACGCCTGTACCGGGAAGGGGCGATAGAGGCGAATGACCAGCACTCCGGTCTTGCGATCCTGTTGGTTGAGCCAATCCACGGTGGTGCGGGCGGTGGCGGCCCCCGAGCCCATCAGCACGATGACATCGGTGGCATCGGGCGCGCCGTGGTACTCCACCAGCCGGTAGTGGCGGCCGGTGAGCTCGCCGAGATTGTCCATGCACTGCTGCACCCGCGCCGGCACCGCTTCGTAGAAGGGGTTGACGCTCTCGCGGGACTGGAAATAGGTATCCGGGTTCTGGGCGGTGCCGCGCATCACCGGATGATCCGGGTTCAGCGCCCGGGCACGGTGGGCCCGCACCCAGTCGTTGTCGATAAGAGCGCGAATTTCATCCCGATGCAGGGCGGTGATCTTGTTCACCTCGTGGGAGGTACGGAACCCGTCGAAGAAGTGGATAAAGGGCACCCGGCACTGCAGGGTGACGCTGTGAGCGACCAAGGCCAGGTCCTGCGCCTCCTGCACCGAGCCGGAGGCGAGCATGGCAAAGCCGGTGCTGCGCGCCGCCATCACATCCTGATGGTCGCCAAAAATCGACAGCCCCTGCGCCGCCAGCGAACGGGCCGCCACATGGAACACCGCCGAGGTCAATTCACCGGCGATCTTGTACATATTGGGCAGCATCAGCATCAGCCCCTGACTGGCAGTGAAGGTGGTGGCCAGCGCCCCCGCCTGCAGGGCGCCGTGTACCGTACCGGCCGCCCCTCCTTCGCTCTGCATCTCCACCACTGTGGGGATGTTGCCCCACAGGTTGGTCTGCCCCTCCGCCGCCCAGGCATCGGCCAGTTCGGCCATGGTCGAGCTCGGGGTAATGGGGTAGATGGCACACACTTCGCTCAGCTGGTAGGCCACCCGGGCCGCGGCTTCGTTGCCATCGACCATGATCAGTTCATGTTTCATTGGGACTCCTCCGGTTGGCGCAGCTCGATGGCGTGACAAGGGCACTGGTCGTGGCAGGCACCGCAGCCGGTGCAGCGCTCGGCATCCACCTGATACCCCTTGCCCGGCCCCAGCTTGGCGATGGCCTGCTCGGGGCAGCTGCCATAGCAGCCGTCGCACTCGAAGCAGTTGCCGCAGGAGTAGCAGCGCGCAGCCTCGTAGCGGGCGGCCAGCTCATCCAGCCCGCCGATGATCTCGCCAAAGTCATCTCGCGCCCACGCCGGTTTGACCGGCTGACTGCTGGCCGGCGCGTGGGTCTGGAACCAGAGTTGCAACTGTTCCGGCCCCACCAGCGGGTAGGAGAGCGGTTTGTGGTAGTGGCGACCGCGCAGCCAGGCATCCATATGGCGCGCCGCCTTCTTGCCATGGCCGGTGGCGATGGTGACGGTGCGCTCGGAGGGCACCATGTCGCCGCCCGCAAACAGACCCGGCACATCCGTCATCAGGTTGCCCGCCACCTGTACGACCCCCTCCTTGTTGACCCGCACGCCGGGGATGCTCTCCAGCACCGAGAGGTCGACCTCCTGACCGAGCGCCAGAATAAGGGAGTCCGCTTCGAGAGTTTCAAACTTGCCGGTGGGCACCGGCTTGCCCTCGGCATCCAGCACCATCACCTCCACTTCGATATTGGTGCTATCGAGCTGGCGGATGCTGCGCAGCCAGTTGATCTTGATCCCCTCCTCCTCGGCCTCGTCGGCTTCAAAGGCGTGGGCAGGCATATGATCCCGGTCGCGGCGGTAGATGATCATCGCCTCTTCCACCCCGAGGCGACGAGCAGTACGGGCCGCATCCATGGCGGTGTTGCCACCCCCATAAATCGCTACCCGTCGTCCCAGTTTGGGTGGCAGCAAGCCCTGCTCTTCGGCCAGACTGGCCTGCTCGAGGAAGCTCACCGCATCGAGGATCTTGCCCGCCTCCCGGGCCGGAATATCGACCCGCTTGGCCAGATGGGCGCCGATGGCCATAAAGACGGCGTCAAAGCCCCCCTCGTCGCGCTCGCGCAGCACATCCTCCACCTTGTGGTTGAGAGTCAGGGTCACCCCGGCCGCCACGATGCGGGCCACCTCCCGATCCAGCACATCGCGAGGCAGACGGTAAGCGGGAATACCGAAACGCAGCATCCCGCCCGCCAGCGGCCCCGCTTCGCGGATCTCCACCTGATGGCCGAGCCGGTTGAGGTGCCAGGCACAGGAGAGACCGGAGGGACCAGCGCCTATGACCAGCACCTTCTTGCCGCTGGCAGGGGCAGGTGGCGCAGGCTGCCAACCACGGGCCAGCGCCTCGTCGCCGAGGAAGCGCTCGATGGCGTGGATGGAGACGGATTCATCCACCTGACCGCGGTTGCAGGCGCTCTCGCAGGGGTGATAGCAGACCCGGCCATGAATGGCGGGCAAGGGGTTCTCTTCTATCAGGGTCTGCCAGGCCGCCTCAAAACGGCCGGCCTGCGCCAAAGAGAGCCAGGCCTGGATATTTTCTCCGGCCGGGCAGGCATGATTGCAGGGTGGCAGGGCCGGCCGCCAGACGGGTAGCCGGGTACGCACCGGGCCTGTTCCCGTTTTCAGGGAGAGATCCGGCAATGGGGTCATGTCCAGTTGTTTGCTCATACATTGCTTTCTTCTTTTTGTGTGACAGGCCCCACCCGATGGCGCTTGATACCGTGTAGCCGAAGCGGACGGTGGCCGGATGGGGAAGAAGCGAAAGCGTTAGAAACTGGGAACTGAGTCGATAATGGCCGCTTTTTTGTACTGATTAGCGAATCAGGATCAAAAAATGTTGCACTTTATGGTTCATAGAGACCAGAACGTGACTCAAGTAACATCTTCTCCAGCTGACCGCTGGCTTTCAGTTTGGCGAGCCCCCGATTGAAGGTTTTGATCAGTTCGTCAGCGTTGGCGCGCTTGCGACTGATCAGCAGGTGACCTTCAACTTTCATCACGGGTTTTGAATGGGTTGCAAAGAGATCGACCGTGCTGGCCGGGTAGAACTGACGCAGGGAGTAGTAGCCGACATCTATGTTCTCCAGGGTCAGGTCGGCGCGGCCGGAGAGCAGCAGATCAAAGCTCTGGCGCAGCCGGGTGACGAACTGCACCTGCAGCGGCACCTGCGCGATGGCTGCAAAAAAATCTGCATTGTAGGTATAGCCACTGACCGCAGCCAGCTTGCGATCCGCCAGATCCTGATAGCCACGCCATTCCAGCGGGTTTGATTTGAGATAGAACCAGACGTAGGTTTCGCTCAGGATGGGATCGCTGTAGAGATGGGTTTTGCGCCGCTCGCTCGACTCATACCAGTGGACAGTGCCATCCACCCCCCCCTCCTCCGACAAGCGAAAGGCCCGCTTCCAGGGAAGAAACTGGAACTTGACGCTCACCCCTTCACTCTTGAATGCCTCGCTCACCACATGAGGGATCAGCCCCTGATATTTCAGCGTCTCGGAGCAGTAGGGCGGATACTCTCCCGTGGTCAGGGTCAGCTCCTGCGCCCAGAGCCCGTGGCAAAAAAGGCTCCCCGCCAGCAACCAGCTTATTTTCATCCCGATGCCCTCTTGTTCTGTTTTCCCAACTATAGACCGCCCCTTGAAAGGATTGCCGGATCGCCGGGGAACCGTTATGTTCCCCTTTTTCCAGGCGATCGCGCCGCGTCACAAGGATATGAAGATGCCCAGGCTAGACAGCATTCACCTCTACCCCATCAAATCGACTGCAGGTATGCCGCTGGCTCGCGCCCGGGTGACCGAAGAGGGACTGGCAGGGGATCGCCGCTACATGGTGGTCAAACCGGACGGCACCTTTATCACCGCCCGTACCCATCCCCAGCTGCAACAGGTCGTGGCCACCCCCATCGAAGGAGGCTTGCAACTGCGCTATCCGGGCTTTGAACCGCTCACCCTGCAAGAGGTCGACTTCAGCCGCGCCCCGCAAGCTACCGGAGTCTGGAGCGACCGTTTCACCGCACTGCACACCGACCCCAAAGCCGATGGGTGGCTGAGCCGGGTGGCAGGGGAGACGGTGCAACTGCTCTGGCTGGGTGAAACCTCTGATCGCTTTCGTGAAAAGACCGGCACCCGGGTCAGCTTTGCCGACGGTTATCCGCTGCTGCTGATAAGCCAGGCTTCCCTTGAGGATCTCAATCTGCGCTCCGATGCGCTGCACCAGATGAGCCAGTTCCGCACCAATCTGGTGGCAAGCAACACCCAGCCCTTCGAGGAGGACAGCTGGGTGCGCATCCGCATCGGCGAAGTGGAATTCAAGGTGGTCAAACCCTGCAGCCGCTGCATCATGACCACGGTGGAAGCAGGCACCGATCGCTTCAACGCCCTCAAAGAGCCGCTGGCCACCCTCACCCGCTACCGCCGTGGCGAGGATGGCGAGGTCTACTTCGGCCAGAATCTGGTGGCGCTGAACGAGGGCTGGATTGAGGCAGGCAGCGAGATCGAGGTGCTGGAGCGTACCCGTCCGGTGGTCTATCCCGCCGCCGCGCCGAAGAAGCGGGAGCTGATCTGCGTGGTCCGCGAACCGCTGGCGCGGGATCTGGAGACCTTCTGGTTCGAAGCCGCCGATGGCGAGCCCCTGCCCGAATACCTGCCTGGCCAGCATCTGCCCATCAGCCTCGATATCAAAAACGAGCGGATCCAGCGGCGCTATACCCTGAGCTCCACACCGGATCACCCGGAGCGTTACGGCATCAGCGTCAAAAAGGTGGAGGGTGGCCGCATCTCCCACTGGCTGCACCAGCAGTTGCAGGTGGGTGATCGGCTGCTGGCCGCCAACCCCGCTGGCGAGTTTCACTTAGGGTCCGAGCGCAATCTACTGTTGCTCTCCGCAGGCTCCGGCGTCACCCCCATGCTGGCGATTGCCCGCACCCTGGCCCTGCGCGGGGAGCTGGAAGAGGTTCACTTTATGCACCTGTGCCGCAGTGAAGCGGACATTCCCGCCGCCAGTGAACTGCACGCCATGGCGCAGCAGGGCATGACCCTCACCATTATCCTGAGCCAGCCGGACAATCACTGGCAGGGGCTGCAAGGGCGACTCAATGATGAGCATCTGCAACGGATCAAAGGGCTGACCGAAAAAGAGGTCTTTATCTGCGGCCCCCACGGCTTTATGGCCGATGCAGCCGCCAAAGTGGCAGCCCTCGGCGTTCCGGCCGCGCGTATTAAACAGGAGAGTTTTGGCGGCGCCATTCTCTCGGTGGCCCGCCCCCATCAGGCGGTACAACTGCGTATCGGCGCCCAAGCCTTTACCGGCAACAATCAGGGCACTGTGCTGGATCAGGCCAACAAGCAGGGAGTTGAGCTGCCCTGGAGCTGCCGCGCCGGCATCTGCGGCAGTTGCAAACAGACGCTGATCTCGGGCGAGGTGGATCACCCCGACGCCCCCGCCATCACCGCCGCCGAGCGGGCCGAGGGCAAGATCCTTACCTGCTGCGCCGTGCCGCTCACCGACCTTGAAATCCTATGATCGGGTGATCGGGCCGCATTAATTCACGCCAACCCAGATGACCAGGGAATTGACCCCGGTCATCTTTATCTACACTTGTTCACCTGATCCGCCCTTAATTTGCCCCCACGGCCTTCATCAGTGAGTTTCCCTTCCTATACTCTCAGAGCAAAAAGCCTTGCCAGCCATTGACTTGGCGATGCTCCATACGACACTCAGCCATAGGGAAAGGACGCCCATACCATGGAACAGAACAAGCCCGCCTTTCAGCTCAACCTGCTGCTATCCGTCATCACCCTGATCCTGCTGTCACTGGTGTTCTTCGCCTACAGCTGGGCTGGGAAACAACTGGAAGAGAGTTATCGACAACAATATGTCTCCTACCTACTGGCCGACGAACTGCGCCAATCCTCCGATGATCTGACCCGACTCGGGCGCACCTACGTCATCACCAAGGATCCAGCCTACGAGCAGCAGTACATGCGGATCCTGGCCATTCGTAACGGCGAACAGCCGAGGCCGGATGGCTACAACCGTATCTACTGGGACTTTGTCGCCGCCAACGGCCAGAATCCCCGCCCCGACAGCAATGTTCGCCGTGGCCTGATCGATCTGATGAAGGATGCCGGTTTCACCGACGGCGAACTCGCCAAACTGAACGAGGCCAAAAACAACTCGGATGCGCTGGTCAACACCGAGGTCGCCGCCTTCAAACTGGTGCAGCAGAGCGATGGCGACCTGGTTGCCAACCAGCAAAAAGCCATCGTCATGATGCATGACAAGGCCTATCACCAGAACAAGGGGCGCATCATGTCCCCCATCGATGACTTCTACGTGATGATGGAGCAGCGCAACCATGAGGCGGTCGAGAGCGCCATCGCCAATACCGATATGCTGCGCTATCTCTTTATCGCCCTCGGTCTGGTGTTGATGTTCTTCCTCTGGCGCACCTATCGCTCCCTGCTCGATCTGGTGGGCACCTCGGTCGAACAGCTCAAGACCGATCTCCATATGATGGCGGAAGGGGACTTCTCGCGCCCCATCAAGGTGCCGCCAGGATCGAAAGAGAGCCTGATCGGTCTGCTCGGCGGCATGCAGACCACCCTCAAGGGGATCATCGCCAAGGTCTCCCACTCCACCGAGGAGCTATCCCACTCTGCCGACAGCATCGCCCAGATCGCCGAACAGACTGCCCAGTTTGCCACCGATCAGCAAACCAGCACCCAGACCATGGCCGCTGCCATCGAGGAGCTGGTGGTGAGCATCAGTCACCTCTCCGACAACGCCACCCATGCCGACGAGCTGAGCAAGGTCTCAGCCAATACCCTGGAGGAGGGATCAGGGGTCATTAAAGAGACGCTTGGCAGCATCGAGAATATCTCCACCACAGTGGGGGATGCAGCCAGCACCATCTCCGAGCTCAACGGCCATACCCAGCAGATTTCGGAGATCATCGGGGTGATCCGCGGTATCGCCGATCAGACCAACCTGCTGGCTCTCAACGCGGCCATCGAGGCAGCGCGAGCCGGTGAACAGGGTCGCGGCTTTGCGGTGGTGGCCGACGAGGTACGCAATCTGGCCAGTCGCTCGGCGGCCTCAACCCAGCAGATCACCGGGATGATCAGCAAGATCCAGAGCGGGGCCGATGCCTCCATCCGCAGCATGGAGAACACGGTCAACAACGTCTCTCGCGGGGTCACGCTGGCCAACCAGACCGGCGAGGCGATCGCCAGCATCCAGAGCCACGCCTCCAACCTCACCGGCCTGATGGGGGAGATCAGCCACACCCTGCGCGAGCAGTCCACCGCCGCCAACGAGGTGGTCTCTACCGTCGGCAACATCACCTCTCTCTCCGAGCAATCGGGGGATGCCGCCCGTCACGTATCTCAAGAGGCGGCCAAGCTCAAGCAGCTGTCACGGGTACTGCGTCAGGAGATGGGACACTTCAAGCTTTAAAGAACGCTGAAAAGCAAAACGGCTGCCCGAAGGCAGCCGTTTTTTATTCGGGGTCATCTCCCGTCATTCAGTATCTATCAACCACGCAGGGCGGCGATACGCTGCTCGATGGGCGGGTGGCTCATGAACAGCTCGCTCATGGAGCGCTTGCCGTTGATGCCAAAGGCCATCATGGAGCCTTCCAGCTGCGGCTCGGCACCGCGGGAGAGGCGCTCAAGGGCGGCAATCATCTTGTCGCGACCAGCCAACTTGGCGGCACCGGCATCGGCACGGAACTCACGCTGACGGCTGAACCACATGACGATGATGGAGGCCAGAATGCCGAACAGCATCTCCAGCACGAACACGGTGATCATGTAAGCAAAACCGCCGGTGCTGCTGCTCTCTTCCTCGTTGTTGGAGCTGAAGAAGTTGCTGATCACGCCAGCTACGATCCGGGCGAAGAACATCACGAAAGTGTTCACCACCCCCTGGATCAGGGTCAGGGTCACCATGTCGCCGTTGGCCACGTGGCTCACCTCGTGGGCCAGTACCGCTTCCGCCTCGTCACGGCTCATGCTGTAGAGCAGGCCGGAGGAGACCGCCACCAGCGAATCATCGCGGCGGGCGCCGGTTGCAAAGGCGTTCATCTCGGGAGAGTCGTAGATCCCCACTTCCGGCATCTTGATACCCGCTTCGCGGGCCTGACGGGCCACAGTGCTCACCAGCCAGTGCTCGGTCTCGTTACGGGGTTGCTCGATGACCTGGACGCCATAGCTGCGCTTGGCCATCCACTTGGACATCAGCAAGGAGATAAAGGAACCCCCAAAACCGAACACGGCACAGAACACCAACAGCCCGGAAATGCTGGACTTGTTGATCCCCAGAACCGAGAACAGGATATTGAGTACCACCCCCAGCACCAGCATGACGGCCAGGTTGGTCACCAGGAATAGCATAATTCGCTTCATATAGACTCCTTGTGAAGATAAGGGACATGACCGGGGATCACTCGGGATCCCCACCTGATCATGTTAATGTCGACATTCTAGGGAGATTCGATGAATGTTCGCTGAATATGCCGTCAAAGTAGCGGCGAGATATCGAGACGCCCCTGCAAATCGGCTTCAAGCGGATTGTTTATAAACGGAATTTCGCCGAGGAAGGGGGCTGGCAGCAAGCCCCTCAGGGTGTCCAGATTTTCCTGATAATGGCTCATGGAACCATGGAGCCGATTAATTACCCACCCCGCTACCGGCAACTGATCATTGCGAATGGCGGCAAAGGTGAGCAGCGCATGGTTGAGGCAACCCAGCTTGGCCCCCACCACCATG
Organism: Aeromonas sp. R9-2; assembly: GCF_040908025.1. Taxonomy (NCBI): domain Bacteria; kingdom Pseudomonadati; phylum Pseudomonadota; class Gammaproteobacteria; order Aeromonadales; family Aeromonadaceae; genus Aeromonas; species Aeromonas sp. R9-2. Next base: position 253,799 of record NZ_JBFOCX010000026.1, on the reverse strand, counting down.
ATCACCGCCATGTTCTCCTGCTTGACCCAGTCCGACAGCAGATGCTTGCGATCGAGCGGCAGATACCAGCCCCCCGCCCCTTCTACTACCGCCAGCTCGGCCCCGGCCTGTTCAATCTTGCGTAGCCCCTCGCTCAACCCCTGCATGGTGATAGGCTGGCGCGCCTCGCTGGCGGCAATGTGGGGTGCAATCGGCGACTCATAGGCGAACGGATTGACCACCTCATAGGGCAGCGGCAGACTCGCCGCCTCCTGCAACAGAACGGCATCCAGGTTGCGCAGCCCGTCCGGAGTGCGAGCACATCCGGCCGAGACCGGCTTGTAACCCGCGCACTTGATTCCCTGTGCGCTGAATTCGCGCAGCAGGGTGCGCGCCACCAGCGTCTTGCCCACATCGGTATCGGTGCCGGTGATAAAGAATGATTTCATACGGTTCTCTCCTTGGCAGGGCCCGTTGACTACCCTGCACACAATGCGATTCCCGGCGCTCAGCGAGGCTTGCTGAGACGGCCGAGGCACACCCGATAACTGGCGACCAGCCTGCCATCGGGCTGGCGAAACGCCTCATACGCCTGCGCCAGCTGCTGCAATCTGGCGCGACCGCTCAGACCGGCCGGGGCGGCACTCCCCTGATTGTCATTGACCTGATTGGCCCCAATCCCCTTGAGATCGCGCAACAGCTGCGGCAATTCAAGATAGGCGAGATCCCAGGTGATACAACGCAGCTCGGGAGCAGAGACCCCGGCGCTAGCCAGCGCCTGCTCCAATTGTGGCAGGCTGAGGAAGCGATTGACATGGGCGCGACCATCAAGCTGCTGCCAGGCGGCTCGCAACTGCCAGAGCGACTCATCGAGCAGGGTCGAGAAAAAGATCTGCCCGCCCGGTTTGACCACCCGCAGCAGCTCGCCGAAAGCCTGGGCCGGACGCTCGCACCACTGCAGCGCCAGACTGGAGAAAACCCAGTCGAACGCATTATCGGCGAAAGGAAGCTGCTCCGCATCGCCGCAGAGCAGGCGAGCACCGCTGCCACGCAAGGCGGCCTGCGCCAGCATGCCGGGGGCGAGATCCAGCCCCACCAGCTGGTGACAACGGTTCGCCAGTTGGGGCAAGAAAAAGCCGGTGCCGCAGCCCAGATCCAGCCCGCTCACCGTCAGATCAGTGCCAACCAGCCTGCTCGGCATCCATTCCAGCAACGCCTGCCCCACCTCCTGCTGAAAGCGGGCATGGGCATCGTAGTGACGAGCGGCGGCGCCGAAACGGCGAGCAAGCTGCGCCTTGTCCACCGTTTGAAAACGCTCAGCCATGATGAGTCTCCCCAAGCGTTGTCGCTGCAGGGCAGACCCCCAAGGCATCGAGCAGGCGATCCACATCCTGCTCGCGGTGAGCCGCGCTCAGGGTAATACGCAGCCGGGCCGTACCGACTGGCACAGTGGGCGGGCGAATGGCGCTCACCCAGACGCCGCGCTCCCGCAGCCGTTCAGCCAGTTGCAAAGCAGCAACGCTCTCCCCCACCAGCAGCGGCTGGATCGGGGTGTCGCTCGCCCCCAGTTGCCAACCCTGCGCCTTTGCCCCTTGCCGGAAGCGGGCGATCAGCTGGCCAAGATGGGCGCGGGACTCATCAGCCTCGCGCACCAGTTCGATGCTCTTGCTGACCGCGCAAGCCTGCGCGGCGGGCATATGGGTGCTGTAGACATAGTGGCGGGCGAAGTTGACCAGATACTCCACCAGCTCACGACTGCCACCGACAAAGGCACCGGCAACCCCGAGCGCCTTGCCAAAAGTGCCCATCTGGATGTGTACGCTGGCAGGAGGAACCCCCTGCGCAGCCAGAGTGCCGCGCCCCTCGGGTCCCAGCACGCCGAGGCCGTGGGCATCGTCGATCATCAGCCAGTTGCCGCTTTGGGCGGCGAGGGTTGCGAGATCGCGCCAAGGGCCCTGATCCCCGTCCATGCTGAACACCCCCTCCGAGACGATGAGCCCGCGATTTGGCTCAAGCTGTCGTTCAAGGGCCGCCATATCGTTGTGGGCAAAACGCTTCATCTTGCAAGGGAGCTGGCTGCCCATCTCCTGCAAAGAGGCGTGGTTGAGTTTGTCCTGCCACAGCAGATGTTCCTTGCCGAGCAGCGCTTTGAGCACCGCCTGATTGGCCGAAAAACCGCAGTTGAACAGCAGCACCGCCTCCACCCCGAGCCACTCGGCCAGGGTCTCCTCAAGCTGTTGGTGGGCACGGCTGTAACCGGTCACCAGCGGCGAGGCGCCGGAGCCCGTGCCATAACGCTCAATCCCCGCGTTGAAGGCGGCCTTGATGGCGCCGTGATCCGCCAGTCCCAGATAGTCGTTGGCGGAAAAGTTGAGGTAGTCGCGCCCCGCAACCCTGAGCCGCCCGCCACTCGCACCGTCGGTCGCGATGCGGTTGCGCAGCAGACCCACCTGCTCGCGCTCGGCCAGCGCCGCGCCCAACCCAAAGGGGCCCGTTACTGCAGGGCCGTTCATGACCGAGCGGCCCCTGCACGGGGGCGGGTGGCGTCATAAAACATTTCGGCAGGTTCGCTCTGGCGGCTCACCTCGGCCAGCAGCTCCTCTTCTTGAACCTGATCCGGCTTCTGGGCCCGCTGAGCGGGGCGAATGCCGAGTCGCTTGAACAGCTGCATATCGCTGTTCTCGTCCGGGTTGGGAGTGGTCAGCAACTTGCAGCCATAGAAAATGGAGTTGGCCCCGGCCATAAAACACATGGCCTGCATCTGCTCATTCATCTTCTCCCGCCCGGCGGAGAGACGCACATGGGAGGCGGGCATCATGATCCGCGCCACCGCGATGGTGCGGATAAATTCGAACGGATCGAGGTTCTCCTCGTTCTCCAGCGGCGTCCCCTTCACCTTGACCAGAATGTTGATGGGCACACTCTCCGGGTGCCGCGGCAGGTTGGCGAGCGCCATCAAGAGGCCCGCACGGTCTTTGGCCTGCTCACCCATACCGACGATGCCGCCAGAGCAGACCTTCATACCGGCACCGCGCACATGCTCCAGGGTATCGAGCCTGTCCTGATAGGTGCGGGTGGAGATGATCTCGCCGTAAAACTCCGGCGATGTATCGAGGTTGTGGTTGTAGTAATCAAGCCCAGCAGCGCCAAGACGCGCCGCCTGATCGGCGGTGAGCATCCCCAAGGTCATGCAGGTCTCCATCCCCAGCCCGCGCACCTCCTCAATCATCCGGATGATGTAGGGCATGTCTTTTTCTTTGGGGTTGCGCCAGGCGGCCCCCATGCAAAAGCGTGACGAGCCGTTGGCCTTCGCTTCACGGGCCCGCTCCAGCACCTTCTCCACCTCCATCAGCCGCTCGGCCTCAAGCCCGGTGTGGTAACGGGCGCTCTGGGGGCAGTATTTGCAATCTTCCGGGCAGGCGCCGGTCTTGATGGAGAGCAGGGTACTCACCTGCACTTCGTTCGGGTCAAAGTGGGCGCGGTGGACGGTCTGGGCCTGAAACAGCAGATCGTTAAATGGCAGGGCAAACAGGGCCTGAACCTCGGCGAGGGTCCAGTCATGACGAAGGGCGTGACCGCCCGCGGTGAGAGCATTCATACATGGCTTCCGGTTGTTATTAGTGGGATCCTGCGCCCGCCATCTTGGGATGGACGGCCACAGAACCCGCCGCCGGGCCCGCGCGCTCAAGGTGATGCGCAGTGCCAAGTGGCTGAAATTGTTGGCTAGTGTAGAGAGCACGCGTAGACTGTCAACACCGACCAGATCAAATCAATTGACAACAGAACAACAAATGACCAACCAAGAATTCGACCTGCACCACATCTGGCACCCCTATACCTCCCTCACTCACCCCCTGCCCTGCTATGAAGTGGCCAGCGCCAAAGGGGTGAAGATCACTCTCAGCGACGGCCGTGAACTGGTGGATGGCATGAGCTCCTGGTGGGCTTGCGTGCACGGCTATCAGGTGCCGGAGTTGGACGCCGCCGCCACCGCCCAGCTCGGCAAGATGTCCCACGTGATGTTTGGCGGCCTCACCCACGCCCCGGCTGTCGAGCTCTGCCGCAAGCTGGTGGAGATCACTCCGAAGGGGCTTGATCGGGTATTTCTGGCCGATTCCGGCTCGGTGGCAGTGGAAGTGGCGCTCAAGATGGCGCAGCAGTACTGGCACGCCAAGAGGACGCCCAGAGCCAAATTTGTCGCCCTGCGCAGCGGCTATCACGGCGACACCTTTGGCGCCATGAGCGTCTGCGATCCCGATGGCGGCATGCATGAGCTCTACAAAGGATTCCTGCCGGAACACTATTTTGTCGACGCACCCAGCTGCCGCTTCCACGCCGAGTGGGACGAGCAGTGCGTGGTGGAGCTGGCGACGCTCATGGCCGATCATCACGAAGAGATCGCCGCCATCGTGCTTGAGCCCATAGTGCAGGGCGCTGGCGGCATGCGCTTCTATCACCCCCGCTACCTGCAGTGGGTGCGCGCCCTGTGCGACGAATTCGGCGTGCTGCTGATTGCCGACGAGATTGCCACCGGCTTTGGCCGCACCGGCCAGCTGTTTGCCTGCGACTGGGCGGGGATCAGCCCCGACATCATGTGTCTGGGCAAGGCACTCACCGGCGGCTACCTCACCCTCTCGGCGACCCTGACCACCGAGCATGTCGCCCGCACCATCTGTGACGGCAAGGCGGGGGTCTTTATGCACGGCCCCACTTTTATGGGCAACCCGCTCGCCTGCGCGGTGGCCAACGCCTCCATCGATCTGCTGCTGGCCTCACCTTGGCAGGAGCGAGTGCGCGCCATCGAGCATCAGCTGCGTACCGAGCTGGTAGAGCTGACCCTGCACCCGGCGGTCGCGGATGTGCGGGTGCTCGGCGCCATCGGGGTGGTGGAGATGAAAGAGCGGGTGGATGTGGCGCGCATCCAGCGCAAATTTGTCGAACTGGGCGCCTGGATCCGCCCCTTTGGCAAGCTGGTCTACCTGATGCCCCCGTTCGTCATCACCCCTGAAGAGCTGCGGGTATTGACCGGCGCCATCCGTCAGGCCATCGCCGAAGGCGAGTTTTAATGCATGCAGCGGGCGGCCATCGCTGCCGCCCGTTTGACTACCGGCATTTGATATATAAAGAGGGCAACTTTATCCACTTCAGTGCAGTTTCACTTGCCGTAATGTGAGCAAAACACCAGACCTGAGGCCCCAAGAGGGGTAAACTGCTGCGGTTTTACCATCAAGAAAGACTGCTCATGCGCCTCTCCATTGCTGCCAAAATCAACTTTTTCCTGCTCTTCATCTTCTCCATGGTACTGGTCTTCTCCGCAGCCTATCAGGCGGTGCGCGAGCGCGATCTCATCCTGACCCTCATCAAGGAGCAGAGCCGCGAGCAGACCGAAGCCTATTTCGATGGCCTCAACATGCTGATGCTGACCGGCAAGATGGATGCCCGCGATACCCTGCGCGGCAAGTTTCTCGACCACGCCCATGTGGAGGATGCCCGCATCGTTCGTGGCGACGCGGTGAGCAAACAGTTCGGCCCGGGACGGGAGACAGAACAGGTAAAAGATGAGTTTGATGAGCTGGCTCTGGCGGGCAAAGGGAGCCTGGAGGTGGTGCACAACGGCATGCACAGCCGTCTGGTAGTGACCCGACCGCTGCTGGCCAAGAAGGATTTTCGCGGCACCGACTGCACCAGCTGTCATCTGGTGCCGGAAAATACCGTGCTTGGTGCGGTGCGCTTTGACTACTCCCTCGATTCGCTGTTTACCCGGGTCGAGCAGAACATTCTCACCTCGGCGCTGATCCTCACCGGCATCTTCGGGTTGGGACTGCTGCTGACCCTCTGGGTCATCCGCACCTGGATCGTGCGCCCCCTCAACCAGTTGACCCGCTCCATGGAAGAGGCCACCGACTTGCACGACTTCGGCCACCGGCTGGAGGGGGATGACGGCGACGAGATTGGCCGGGTGGCGGTGGCCTACAACCAGATGCTCGACAGTGTGGAGCGCCAGCTCGGCAAACGCACCAAGGCCAGCAGGCAGGAGCCGGATCAGTCCCGCTGAGGCGGGCGCTTAACCAACGTAGTAGAAAAGCAGACTGGCGATCAGTACCAATAGCAGAATGGCCAGATTGACATGCCGGGAGTCATCCTGACGGCGGCTGCGCTTGCGCTCCAGCAGCAACACCGCCAGCGTCAGGGCGCAGCAGCTCCAGAGCCCGTAGACCAGCCAGGGGGTAAGGGCCGGGTCCCAATAATCGCGCACCTCGATCCCGCCATAGACCAGAAAACCGTAGGCAATTTCGGGCCGGGCATAGTGGTAAAGGGAGAGCAGCACGATAAAGCCGCCCCAGCAGAGCATCACCAACCCCTGCAACACCCGTGTCAGCCAATCTGGCCCATGCCGCCGATCTTTCACCCACCTCTCCTGCGCCCGTGACACTCTTGTTGAGTGAACCATGCCGAAAACCCCACCAGAGTCCGACATTTTTGCTTGTTTATCAAACCCGCGCGGGTAAGATTGACGGCTTAGTCTGCCATGGTGGGCCATCTGTGCCCGGGCCAGACTCCCTAGTGTTGCAAATAGCGCTGCAAGAACAAGCTGGAGACAATATTTCGATGACGCACGCATCCGTAGTAGATGTGCTGGCCGGTAAGTATCCGGTCGGCACCACCCAAACTGTCAAAGGGTGGATCCGGACTCGCCGTGATTCCAAGGCGGGGATCTCATTTTTGGCCATTTCCGATGGCTCCTGTTTCCATCCGGTACAGGCAGTTGTCCCCAATACCCTGGCCAATTACGAGAATGAAGTGCTGCGTCTGACCACTGCCTGCTCCGTGGAAGTGACCGGCGTGGTTGCCGCCTCTCAGGGCAGCGGCCAGGCTTTCGAACTGCAGGCGACCGAGGTGAAGGTAGTCGGCTGGGTCGAAGATCCGGACACCTACCCGATGGCCGCCAAGCGCCACAGCATCGAATACCTGCGTGAACAGGCTCACCTGCGCCCGCGCACCAACATCGTCGGCGCCGTGACCCGCGTTCGTCACTGCCTGGCGCAAGCCATCCACCGCTTCTTCCACGAAGAGGGTTTCCTCTGGGTTGCGACCCCGCTCATCACCGCCTCTGATACCGAAGGTGCCGGCGAGATGTTCCGCGTCTCCACTCTGGACATGGAAAACCTGCCGCGCACCGACGCCGGCAAGGTGGACTACAACGAAGATTTCTTCGGCAAAGAGGCTTTCCTGACCGTATCCGGCCAGCTGAACGCCGAAACCTATGCCTGCGCACTCTCCAAGGTCTATACCTTCGGCCCGACCTTCCGCGCTGAAAACTCCAACACCAGCCGCCACCTGGCCGAGTTCTGGATGGTTGAGCCGGAAGTGGCCTTCAACGATCTGGAAGATAACGCCGCACTGGCCGAAGCCATGCTGAAGTATGTCTTCAACGCCGTACTGACCGAGCGTCGCGACGATCTGGAGTTCTTCGCCCAGCACGTGGACAAGGATGCCATCGGCCGTCTGGAGCGTTTCGTCTCCTCCGACTTCGCCCAGATCGACTACACCGACGCCATCGAAGTGCTGCAAAAATGCGGCAAGAAGTTCGAGTTCCCGGTCTCCTGGGGTATCGATCTCTCCTCCGAGCACGAGCGCTATCTGGCCGAGGAGCACTTCAAGTCTCCGGTGGTGGTGAAGAACTACCCGAAAGATATCAAGGCCTTCTACATGCGCCTCAACGACGACGGCAAGACCGTTGCCGCGATGGACGTACTGGCACCGGGCATCGGCGAGATCATCGGTGGTTCCCAGCGTGAAGAGCGTCTGGACGTGCTGGATGCCCGTCTGGCCGAGATGGGCCTGAACAAGGAAGATTACTGGTGGTACCGCGACCTGCGTCGCTTCGGTACCGTGCCGCACTCCGGCTTCGGTCTGGGCTTCGAGCGCCTGGTGGTCTACGTGACCGGCATGGGCAACGTCCGCGACGTGATCCCGTTCCCGCGTACTCCGCGTACCGCCGAGTTCTGATCAGCGGCATCTTGCCACTGCATTGCAAAAGCCGACCTGTGGGTCGGCTTTTTTATTGTCACCGTTATGGGTGATACTCAGGATCAACCGGCACAAGGAACTCGTCGCCTATGGGATATCGCCTGCTGCTCTCGTTACTGCTGACCTGCATGCCTGTTCAACTGTGGGCCGAGCCCATTCGTCTGACCACCCTGGAGTGGCCCCCCTACACCAGCCAGAGCCTGCCCGATGGCGGCCTCACCGGTCATATCGTCAAGCGCGCCTTTGCCGAAGCGGGACTGGAGGTGACATTCGACTTCTATCCTTGGCAGCGGGCGGTACGGCTGGCGGCCGACCCGACCCAGCCTTATAGCGGCTATTTTCCCGAGTACCTCTCCGACACCCTGCCGACCCTGTGGCGCAGCTCCGCCAGCGTAGGCGACAGCGTGCTGGGTATGGCGCAGCGCTCAGGCCCCCCCATCCCCTGGCAGCAGCTCACGGATCTCGCCCCCTACCGGATCGGCGTGGTGGAGGGATACGTCAACACCCGTGAATTCGATGCTCTGATGGCCAGCAAGCGCCTCAACACTGCCGCCGTCGATTCCGACCTGCTCAACCTGCGCAAATTGCAGCGCGATCGGCTCGATCTGGCGGTGATCGACCGGGATGTCTTCCACTGGCTCATCAACCATGATCGCAAGCTGATCAGCGCCAGATTACAGTTTCACCCGAAGATCCTCGAACACAAGAGCCTGCACATCATGTTTCGCCCCGATCAGCAGGCGTTGCAGCAACGGGTGGCGCAGGCCATTGCCAGGTTGGATATTGCCAAGCTGAGCGAGGATTATCAGCGCCGCTATCTGCAGCAAGCACCTGCGGCCAAATGAGCCAACCCGCTGAAGTCAGCCCTTGCTGGCAAAAGTAGCCTGAGCGCTGGCTTTTTCACCCTCTTCTGCCGCAATCGAGCCCTTTTTATGCCCCTCCCCTGCAGCCCTGTTGCCGCTCTGCTCTACCGCCATGACCACCCGATGGCTTGGCCCCGAGTGATACCACTTGGTGACAAAAATGATGTTTTTGTTAGTACGTGGTTTTTAAGTGGTTTAATCAAAAATTCATCGAGTTATTGAAGTAACTCAATTTTTTCACTTTTTCAGGGGAGCAGAATAGCAACTAACCCTTTTGGGCTAAATAAAACAGACAATGACAATTCATGGTTCAGGCTACCCGCGGCAATATGGGTTGAATCACACGAGGTAACGGAATGATCTTGATGGAATTTTTGGTGGTACTCGGCTGCTTGCTGCTGGGTACCCGCTTTGGGGGCATGGGACTCGGTCTCATCAGTGGTATCGGTCTCTTCCTGCTGACCTTCGTCTTCGGCCTGGTGCCGGGCGAACCGCCTGTTCAGGTAATGCTGACCATTCTGGCGGTGATCGGCTGTGCCGCCACCCTGCAGACTGCCGGTGGCCTCAACCTGATGATGCAAGTGGCCGAGCGCCTGCTGCGCCGTCACCCGCAATACATCACTATCCTGGCACCGCTCACCACCTGGACCCTCACCTTCCTGTGCGGTACCGGCCACGTGGTCTACACCATGTTCCCCATCATCGCTGACATCGCGCTGCAGAAGAACATCCGTCCCGAGCGTCCAATGGCCGTGGCCTCCGTTGCCTCCCAGATGGCCATCTGCGCCTCCCCGGTCTCCGTTGCCGTGGTCTCCATGGTCTCCATTCTGGCGGCCGGTCATGGTATCGGTCAGGCTTACGGCCTGCTCGACATCCTGATGATCGCCATCCCCTCCTCCCTGACCGGTGTCATCGTGGCGGCCCTGTGGAGCCTGCGTCGCGGCAAGGATCTGGACAAGGATGAAGAGTTCCAGGCCAAGATCAAAGACCCGGAGCAGCGTGCCTTCATCTACGGTGGTGGCGAGACCCTGCTTAACACCAAGTTCCCGAAAGAGGCCTACTGGTCTACCTGGATCTTCTTCGCCGCCATCGCTGCCGTGGTATTGCTCGGCGCCAACGAAGGTCTGCGCCCGGTATTCACCATCAAGGACAAAACTGGCCCGCTCTCCATGAACCTGGTGATCCAGATGATGATGCTGATCGCCGGTGCCATCATCCTGATGCGCTGCAAGGTCAAGCCGGGCGAGATCGCCAACGGTGCCGTCTTCAAGGCGGGTATGGTCGCCATCTTCTCCGTATTCGGGGTGGCATGGATGAGTGAGACCTTCTTCCAGGCTCACATGCCGCTGCTCAAAGAGACCCTGGCCCATGTGGTACAGGCCCAGCCCTGGACCTACGCCCTGGTGCTGTTCCTCATCTCCAAGCTGGTAAACAGCCAGGCCGCCGCCCTCACCGCCATCGCCCCCATGGGTCTGGCGCTGGGTGTCGAACCCAAGCTGCTGATCGCCTTCCTGCCGGCCAGCTACGGCTACTTCGTGCTGCCGACCTACCCGAGCGATCTGGCCTGTATCGGTTTCGACCGCTCCGGCACCACTCGCATCGGCAAGTTCATCATCAACCACAGCTTCATCATTCCGGGGCTGATCGGGGTGGTGACCTCCTGCTCGCTGGGCTTTATCCTCACCAGCATCCTGCTCTAATCGCAGCGGCGTTTACCACGCTATTGCAATACAGGCCCCCGCTTCGGGGGCCTGCTTTTTTCCCGCTCTGTGATCCCAACCATTTCCCCACCGCCATTTCCGGACACAATACCTTTACCTGTGCCCACGCCGCTGGGTAGCATGCCCCCTCGTTCACCATTGGAATCTCATCCATGTCTCGCGTCATCCTGCTCTGGAGCGGTGGCAAAGATGCCATGCTGGCCCTCTGTCATGCTCGCCAAGCGGGCCATCAGGTAGTGGCACTGGCTACCTTTGCCCCCCCAGCCCCCCGCTTTCTGGCCCATCCCCTGTCGCAAGTGCGTCGGCAGGCGGCGGCCCTCGCGCTGCCCCATCTGCTGGTCACCATAGAAGCGCCGTTCGACCTAGGTTATGAGCGGGCACTGGCGCGGCTCAAGGAGGAGTGGCAACTCGATGGCGTAGTCACCGGCGATATCGACAGCGTAGGCGGCGCGCCAAACTGGATCCGCGAACGCTGCCAGCCGCTGGGTCTCACCGTCCACACCCCGCTCTGGCAGCAATCTCGTCAAGCCTTGCTGGCGGATATGCTGGCCCGCGGCATCATCGCCCACCTCTCCTGCGTCGATACCCGGGTACTGGCCCCCGAGTGGACTGGGCGCACCCTCGATGCCGCCACCCTCGCCGAGTTGCAGCAACTGGCCGAGCGCGAGGGCTTCGATGCCTGCGGCGAGCAGGGGGAGTACCACACCATGGTGACCGACGGCCCGGGCTTTGCGGCCCCGCTGCGCCTCGATGGCTGGCAGGTGGCGCGGCAGGATCATCTGGCCTATCTGGCCGAACCGCAGGGGTAACGGCCGCAAGCCATCTGGCCAACTCACTCAGCTAGCGCGAAAAATCGAGATAAAAAACGGGAGGCAACAGCCTCCCGTTTGGATTTGAGCGGACCAGTTTTGAGCGGGCCATGACGACCCGAACAAGGGATAAACCGGCTTATTTCGTCAGCTTGCCCAGCACCCGCTGCAGCAGGCGGATGCGTGGTTCGATGCTCTCCAGCAGCAGGAACTCCGCCTCCGAGTGGAAACCACCACCCATGGGGCCGAAGCCATCCAGCGACGGCACCCCTGCGGCGGCGGTGAAGTTGGCATCCGAGCCGCCACCGGCCTCCAGCCAGTTGAATGGGATACCTTCCTCTTTGGCTGCCGCCTCCACCAGCGCCATCAGCGCCTCGGTGTCACCACTCGGTCGCATCGCCGGCTTGAAGGTCTGGCGATCCACCTCAACCCGACAACCCACGAGGAAGGGGTTGTTGGCCATAAAGGTGAGCCGGTCGTGCACCGCAGCAGCCTCTTCGTTGCTCCAGAAGCGTAGATCAACGATCGCCTCGGCAAAGTCCGGCACCACGTTAACGCCGGTGCCACCCTGTACCACGCCGACGTTCATGGTGGTGCCCGTGGTCATGTTGACCTGCTCGTTGATGGCCAGCACCCAATGCGCCAGCTCAGTGATGGCAGAGATCCCTTCGGTGAGGGCCGAACCGGCGTGGGACGCCTTGCCGTGGAAGGTGATGCGGTACTTGGCATTGCCCTTGCGGGCGCTGATAAGATCCCCGTTGGGACGGGCTGCCTCGGCCACCAGCACGCAGCCACTCAGTTTGGCTTTTTTCACCAGCCAATCCTTGGACCAGGGGGAGCCAATCTCTTCGTCGCAGTTGTAGCAGACCAGCACCTTGAGCTTGGCCAGCAGCACCGGATCCATCTCTTTGAGGGCATACCAGATAGAGAGCAGGCCGCTCTTCATGTCTGACACGCCGGGGCCAAAGGCTTGATTGCCTTCGATTTTCAGCGGGCGCTTGGCCGCCGTCCCCTCGGGGAAGACGGTATCCATGTGGCCGCACAGCATCACATCGTAGTGATCGGCACCAGGCGCATTGGTGATCTCGAGGCAGGGGCCGCACTCGGCAGCAAACTGGTGGCGGGTCACCTGCCAGCCGATGGCCTCATATTTCTCGGTCATGATGTCGGCCACCTTCGCCACCCCGGCCGGGGTGCGAGTACCGCAATCGAGGTTGATGAGCGGGGCCAGATCGGCCAGATAGCTATCGAGGGAAAACGGGCTCTTTACAACTGTCATTATCTTCTCCATGCAACAATCAGCGTTGATGGCCGATCGTCTATTGCAACAATGCGACACAGTGAGAAAAAGGCGGGCAGCCATGCCACCCGCCCGACCGGTAAATTCCAAACACCACTACATAACCCACATCACTACATAAACAGCAGATAGTTGAGGGTCAGCGCCGTCAGCAGCGCCCCCGCCATCGGCACGCTGGTGCGCTTGACCACGGTAAAGGGCGATACCTTGGCAATCCCCGCACAGGCGATCAGCACAGCCGCGATGGGGGAGACGGTACGGCCGATACTGGAAGCGAGCTGCATCGGCAGCAGCATGGTTACCGCAGGTACGCCAAACTTGGCTGCCACCGCCGGTGCCAGGGTCGAGAAGCTGAGGAACGCCGCATTGCCGGAGCCCATGATGACCGCCGCCACCATGATCAGCGCCACCATCACCAGCGTCATCAGACCGCTGCCGATACCGGCATTGCTGGCAGAGTGCAGCAGGGTATCGATGGCGCCGATGGCCTTGAGGGATTCGGCAAACAGCTCGGCACAGACGATGAGCGCCACCACGGGGCCAAACACCTTGCCCATGCCGTCGAGGAAGCTCGACAGCCCGGCAAAAGCGGTACGCACCGAGCGGCTACGCAGCAGCTCGCACAGCATGCCGATAAAGACCGACAGCAGCATGGCCACCTCCACGCTCATCTTGATGTCGCTCACCAGCAGCTTGGAGAAGGTCATCATCAGCACGAAGGGGATGATCGGCAGCAGGGCATACCAGGTGGGCGCCTGCACGCTCTCGGTGCCCTGTTCGTCCAGCTCGGCGTGATCGCCACGATGGAGCGCAGGATCCCAGCCATCCTTGCGATCGCAGTGACGCTGCCAGAAGAAGTGCAGCACCATGGTCACCAGCAGCATGGGGGCCACCAGCCAGATCTGGTAGTCAACAAAATAGCTGGTCGGATCCATGCCGGATTGACCGGCGGAGAAGATGGCGTTGGTCTGGGTCGGGCCAATCTCGAACGCCTGGGAAGTGGCGATGACGCCACAGGCGGAGGCCGGGCTGATGCCGAGGTTGCGCATCACCGGATACATGGTGACCATCAACAGCAGGCCAAGGCCGGTGGCGGAGGTGACAAACAGAGAGACGAATACCGCCACCAGATAGCAGATGGAGAGCATCAGGTAGCTGGACTGGATGCCCGCCACCGGTTTGACCGCCACTCGCACCAGCGCCTGGGAGGCCCCGATATGGGACATGTAGGTGGCAAAACCCGCCACCGCCATGATGGTGAGGCCGAGGCCCGCCGCGCGGTAGGAGAAGATCCCCTTGAACACTTCGAACAGGTCGAACAGGGCGAAGCCGGTGCTCTTGTCGGCGGGCAGAATGGGGTGCAACCCCAGCCAGTAGGCCACCGCAAAAATGGCCATGCCCGCCAGCGCCAACACCGCCTGCGGGTTGTAATCCTTGATAATGCCGTAGACCACAGCGACCAGAACGAGCAAGACGAATAAAAGTTCCAATATTCACTCCTGATAAATTTATCGAAGAGCGAAATCTAGTGATCTGACCACTGTTTGCCTTTGATCCCTATCAATAAAGGTGCCGTCACCGTGATTCATTAGCATAATATGTCGGCCATGTAACAATTTTTCGTTATTTCAACTACCGAAAAACCTTTATCACCCCATATCCGGGAATTGTGTGACGCGACTCCCCTCTTTTTTGCGTTGGATCAACATATGACGGCGCCGAACTGGCGAAGATGCGCTTCGACACATAGCGACCATTTCGCGCCGGAGAGAGTTATGACAAGCCAAGCCACCGCAGGTGCTTCGACCTGCGACTACAAGCTGTGGGACATCCTCGTCGAGTCTGCAAAGGAACGCACTACCATTCGTTACTCCAAACTGGCCAAGCAGGCCGGGCTGGAGCAGTGCCAGGATGAACTGCGCACCCTGCTGCAACGCATCCGCATGTACTGCACCGAAAACAACCTGCCGATCCTCTCCGCCATCGTGGTGGACGACGTGGGCAAATACACTGGCCTCTCTTCCAGCCTGCCTGATGCACCCTGGGAACGGGCCCGGGTCTTTGACCATGAGTGGACCACCCTGCACTGATTGAGGTGCTTGATGATGCCGACCAAAACGCGCCCACTGGCGCGTTTTGGCTATCTGGCGTTTGCCCCCTTCTCATTTTCTCCTGCAATAGTCGATCTTCTCCCGCAATACCCAACCCCATCGGGCACGCCAGCCCCACAGCTTCTGACCTTGTGCTCAAAATCGCCGTTCAGGTGTGACCAGTTCCGGTAAAACCCGCGAGCCGGACCATCGGCGTTGCCATGGGATTGCCACAATGCCAGAATCGGGCCCTTGCACTGCGTTGATTCGGATTTTCGGGCGCGGCCACGGCCAGCGCCCACAAGAGAAGGACTCCCCATGGCCATCACCCTCTATGGCATCAAGAACTGCGACACCATCAAGAAAGCCCGCAAGTGGCTGGATGAGGCCGGTATCGACTACCGCTTTCACGACCACCGCGCCGACGGCCTGAACCCGGACGATCTGGACAGCTGGCTGGCACAACTCGGCTGGGAAGCCCTGCTCAACAGCCGCGGCACCACCTTCCGCGCCCTGCCGGATGAGGCCAAACAGGGACTCGACACCGCCAAGGCACGCGCCCTGCTGCTGGAGCACCCGGCCATGATCAAGCGTCCGCTGCTCGACCGTGACGGCGAACTGACCCTGGGTTTCAAGGCTGATCACTACCAATCCCTCTTTTCCCGTTAAGGACAACTAAGGACAACTGATGTCGGATGTCATCGCACTGGCCAAGGATCTGATCCGCCGCCCCTCCGTTACCCCCCTCGATGAAGGGTGTCAGACCCTGATGGCGGAGCGCCTCGCCAGGATCGGGTTCGTTATCGAGCCCATGGTGTTTGAGGACACCACCAACCTCTGGGCCCGTCGTGGCAGCGAGGGGCCACTGTTCTGCTTCGCAGGTCACACCGACGTGGTGCCCGCCGGGCCGCTGGACAAATGGCACACCCCGCCGTTCGAGCCGACCATCAAGGATGGCGTGCTCTACGGACGCGGCGCCGCCGATATGAAGGGCTCGCTGGCTTCCATGGTGGTGGCGGTCGAGCGCTTCGTGGCCGAGCATCCGGATCACACCGGGTCCATCGCCTTTCTCATCACCTCCGATGAAGAGGGGCCCTTTATCAATGGCACCACCCGGGTGATCGACACCCTGGAGGCCCGCAACGAGAAGATCCGCTGGTGCATCGTCGGTGAACCCTCCTCCACCGCCGTTGTAGGCGATGTGGTGAAGAACGGCCGCCGCGGCTCCATCACCGGCGATCTGCTGGTGCGCGGGGTGCAGGGCCATGTCGCCTATCCCCATCTGGCTGACAACCCCATTCACAAAGCCGCGCCAGCGCTGGCGGAACTCGCCGCCACCGTGTGGGATGAGGGCAACGCCTACTTCCCCCCCACCAGCTTCCAGATCGCCAACATCTCGGCCGGCACCGGCGCCTCCAACGTCATTCCGGGCGAGCTGCAGGTACAGTTCAACTTCCGCTTCAGTACCGAACTGACCGACATGGATATCCGCAAGCGAGTCGAAGCGCTGCTGGATAAACACGGCCTCGATTATCAGCTGAGCTGGACCCTCTCCGGCCAGCCGTTCCTCACCGACACCGGCAAACTGCTGGCGGCGGCAGTCTCTGCCATCGAGGCGGTCAATGGCCAGCAGCCAGCCCTGCTCACCACCGGCGGCACCTCCGACGGGCGCTTTATCGCCCCCACTGGCGCCGAGGTGATTGAGCTTGGCCCCGTTAACGCCACTATTCACAAGGTGAACGAGTGCGTGAAGGCGGACGATCTGGATCTGCTGGCGGACATGTATCAAGGGGTGCTCGAGAGATTGCTGGCATGACGCAGGAACAACTGCTGGGGCTCGACGAGAGCCACCTTATTCTGGTGGGACGCGGCCCCCATCGGCTGACCGCCGCTACCGCGGCGGCCTTCAACGACATGCAGGTGGCGGCCGCCTATGAGGGATTCAACCTGCAGGCGGCCTCCAGCTGGCGCAGCTTCGAGCGCCAGCTCGCCATCTGGAATGGCAAGTGGCGCGGTGAGCGACCGCTGCTCGATGCCAACAGTCAGCCCATCGATGCCCTGCAACTAAGCGAGGTGGAGCGGCTGCACGCCATCCTGCGCTGGAGCGCCCTGCCCGGCACCAGCCGTCACCACTGGGGGACCGATCTCGATATCTACGACCCGGACTGCCTGCCTGCCGACACCAAACTGGCGCTGGAGCCGTGGGAGTATGAAGCCGGGGGCTGGTTTGCGGATCTCAGCGAGTGGCTCAGCGACCATATGAGCGACTTCGGCTTCTTCCTCCCTTATGCCAAGCCGGTCGGGGCAGAGAGCGGGGTCGCCTACGAGCCCTGGCATATCAGCTTCTCGCTGGAGTCCGATGAGCAGCGGCTCGATCCCGCGGCACTGGCGCTTTGTCTGCAACAGGCGGATATTGAAGGCAAGTCGACCATATTGGCCAACCTTGATGAAATTTTGGCCCGTTATGTCACCACCTGTCCTGACGAAAGGAAAATCCCATGAATCTCTGGCTGTGGATAGGGTTGCCGCTGCTGTTCCTGCTCGGGCTGTTTCTCAATGCCATCAAAGACATGAAACGGCTGGAGAAGCAGTTGCCCAACTACAAGGACAAGATCCGCGAAGTGAAGGATGACGAGGACGACTGAATCCCGCCCCCATCCCGTGGGGAGCGCCCTTGTGCTCCCCTCTCCCTCTGCTGTGCCGTTTCACTTTTCCCCGCCCTCTCCTCCCTGCGTATCCTGAAATCGACGCTCCTTTGACTCCGCTTTTGTTAACCCCGTCACTGTCAGAATATGGCGCGGTCATGCTGAAAAAAGGGATGAAAAATGTAAGAAAGTGCAAATTGATGCACAAATAAGCCACACAAGGGGGGCCTAACTGCATATAATGTGCCTACTTTGCACATTACCAGGAAGGAGTTCGCCCTTGGATGCCGCTACCATCAACAGTTTCTTTTTTGTCGCTGCCCTGTTGGTGGGAGCCAGCGTACTGTTGAGCGCCCTCTCTTCCCGCCTCGGTATTCCCATTCTGGTTATCTTCCTCGCCGTCGGCATGCTGGCCGGTGAGGATGGCCCCGGTGGCATCCACTTCGCTGACTACTCCATCGCCTATCTGGTGGGCAACCTGGCGCTTGCCATAATCCTGCTCGACGGCGGCATGCGCACCCGGGTCTCCTCGTTCCGGGTGGCGCTCTGGCCGGCCTTGTCGCTGGCGACGGTCGGGGTGGCTATCACCACCGGCCTGACGGGGCTCGCCGCCGCCTGGCTGTTTGACCTCAACCTGATGCAGGGGATGCTGATCGGCGCCATCGTCGGCTCCACCGATGCGGCAGCGGTCTTCTCCCTGCTCGGCGGGCGCAGCCTCAACGAGCGGGTGAGCGCGACGCTGGAGATAGAGTCAGGCAGCAACGACCCCATGGCAGTGTTTCTCACCGTCACCCTGATCGAGGTGCTCGCCACCGCCCAACAAGGGCTGGATGGGGGCTTCCTGCTGCTGCAACTGGTCAAGCAGTTTGGACTTGGTGCCGGGATTGGCCTTGGCGGCGGCTGGCTGCTGTGGCGCCTTATCAACACCGCCCGCTTGGCGCCGGGGCTCTATCCGCTGCTCACCGTCAGCGGCGGTCTGCTGATCTTCGCCCTCACCACGGCGGTCGGTGGCAGCGGCATTCTCGCCATCTACCTCACCGGTCTGTTGCTCGGCAACCTCGCCCTGCGCAGTCGCAGCACCACATTGTCGGTGCTGGACGGTCTGACCTGGCTCAGCCAAATCGGCATGTTTCTGGTGCTGGGGCTGCTCGCCTCCCCCCACAAGCTGCTGCCCATCGCCCTGCCCGCGCTGGCGCTGGCGATGTGGATGATCCTGTTTGCCCGCCCGGTGTCGGTCTGGATCGGGCTGCTGCCGTTCAAGAACTTCGCCCCCCGCGAGCGCTGGTTTATCTCCTGGGTCGGCTTGCGCGGCGCCGTGCCCATCATTCTGGCAGTGTTCCCCATGATGGCGGGGCTGCCCAACGCTCAGCTCTACTTCAACGTCGCCTTCTTCGTGGTGCTGGTCTCGCTGATTTTGCAGGGCAGCTCGCTACCGCTGGCCTCAAAACTGGCGCGGGTGGAGGTACCGGCACCACCGTCCCCCATCAACCGCTCCGGGCTCGAAATCGATCTCGACAGCCAGTGGGAGACCTTCGTCTACCAGCTGGGGGAGGAGAAGTGGTGCATCGGCTCGCCGCTGCGGGATCTCCAGATGCCTACCGGCACCCGGATCTGCGCCCTGTTTCGTGGCCGCGAGCTGCTCCACCCCTCGGGCAGTACCTGTCTACAGGCCGATGACATCCTCTGCGTCATCGGTCACGAACGCGACCTCCCAGCCCTCGGTCAGCTGTTCAGTCAGGCGCCGGAGCAAGATCTCGGCCCCCGCTTCTTCGGTGACTTCCTGCTGGAAGCAGCCGCGCGGCTGGTGGATCTCGCCCCTCTCTACGGTCTGGATGTGAGCGAGGTGGCGGATCAGACACTGGGCGATTTTATTGCAAGCCAGTTGGGCGATAATCTGGTGGTCGGTGACAACATCGAATGGCAGGGCCTGATCTGGACCGTGGCCGAAATGGACGAGAGCGTGCCGGGCAAGATCGGGGTGCGCTTTCAGGAAGAGGACCCGGTCTGACCGACCGTCCCGTATCAAGTCCCCAGCAAGAAGGGAGAGAGTTATGCCATATCAAAGTTTGCAGTCCGGTCTGCTGCCCCCCTCTGCCAATCTGGGGGTGATCGAGGGCTTTTTTGGCAAGGGATGGAGCTGGCAGGCCCGTGCCCGCTACGCCCAGTGGCTGCCGCGCCACGGCTACGGCTTCTATATCTACGCCCCGAAAGAGGATGGCTATCTGCGCAAGCACTGGGCCCTCCCCTGGCCCGAGCAGCAGCTGGCGGATCTCGCCGAACTGGCACGCCAGTGCCGTGCCAACGGGCTCGCCTTCGGGGTGGGCTTGAGCCCCATGGGGGCGCATCACGACTATGATCGCAAGCGCCCGGCGCTGCTTGAGAAGGTGCGCCTTATCGACGAAGTGCTGCAACCCGACATTCTGGCGGTACTGTTTGACGACATGAAGGGGGATACCCCGGACCTGGCCCGGCACCAGCTCACCATCGCCCACGACATTGCGGCCCACAGCAAGGCGACCCGCCTCATCTTCTGCCCCAGCTACTACTCGACCGATCCGGTGCTGGAGAAGGTGTTCGGCGCCATGCCACCGCGCTATCTGGAGGAGATTGGCGAGCAACTCGACCGCCGCTTCGAGATCTTCTGGACCGGCCCCAAGGTCTGCTCGACCGAGTATCCGGCGGTGCACCTCAAGCAGGTGACCGAGCTGCTCGGCCGCAAGCCCTTCCTGTGGGACAACTACCCGGTCAACGATGGCAGCAAGGCGAGCAGCTATCTCTATCTGCGTGCCTTCGAGAACCGCCCCGCCGAGCTGGCGGAGCTGCTCTCCGGCCACGCGGTCAACCCGATGAAGCAGGCGGCGCTCTCCGCCCTGCCCCTCGCCACCCTGCCGATGAGCTACAAGCTCGGCAAGCAGTATGATCCCGACAAGGCGCTGCACGCCTCCCTCAACGCCACCTGCGGCCCGCAGATCTCGGCGATGATTGAGGCCGACCTGCCGCTGTTTCAGGATCTGGGGCTGGCCCGGCTCACTCCCGAGCAGATTGCCGCCCTCAAGGCGCGCTACCTGCCGTTTCGCGATCAGGCTTGCGTCGATGAAATCGTGCGCTGGCTGGACGGCGAGTATGTGTTCGACCCGGACTGCCTGACCGATTAAACCGCCCCCCGGGGCTGGAAGGAGGTTGTATGGATACACACCTGCTTTACCAGAATCTGGCGGTGATCGCCGCCTTTTTACTGCTCTACAGCCTGATCGCGGGGCGCTTCGAGTCAAAACTGGTCAACGGCCCCCTGCTCTTTCTGCTGACCGGCTGGTTACTGGGGCCGGGAGGGCTGGAGCTGCTCTCCCTCTCTATCGACAGCGCCGGCATCAAGCTGCTGGCCGAGCTGACGCTGGTTATCGTGCTGTTCAACGATGCCGCCAACACCAACTGGCAGGTATTGCTGGCCAACCGCCAGCTCCCCATCCGGCTGCTGCTGATTGGCCTGCCCCTCACCCTGCTCTGTGGCGCCCTGTTTGGCCACTGGATCTTCCCCAACTTGCCACTGCTGGAGATGGCGATCCTCTCGACCATTCTCGCGCCCACCGATGCGGCGCTCGGCAAGGCGGTGGTAAGCAACCCCGCGGTGCCGGCACCGGTACGTGAAGGGCTCAATCAGGAGAGCGGCCTCAACGACGGCATCTGCGTACCGGTGCTGCTTCTGCTGCTGGCCCTTATCGCCCCCACCGAGCAGCACGCAGGCACCGCGACGCTGGCTATCACTCTGATGCTGGAGGAGATCGGCATTGGCCTGCTGGTCGCCTTTGTGTTGACCTGCCTCACCATCCGGCTACTGAAAATCTCCTATCTCAACGGCTGGCAACTGCCGCTCTGGCGCCAGCTCACCATGCCGGGACTGGCCCTGCTCTGCTTTGCGCTGGCCCAGACTCTCGGTGGCAGCGGCTTTATCGCCGCCTTCGTTGGTGGCCTGCTAATGGGACGCCGCCTCGGCGAACACAAGCACGCCTATATGGACAGCTGCGAAGGCTACGGCGACCTGCTCTCCGTGGTGATCTGGATGGTGTTTGGTGCAACCCTGATGCCCATTCTGCCGGAGCTGCTGCACTGGCAATACTGGCTCTATGCCATTGCCAGCCTCACCCTGCTGCGGATGGTGCCGGTTTGGCTGAGCCTCATCGGCACCGGCCTCAAGCCGGAGCTCAAGCTCTTTATCGGCTGGTTCGGCCCGCGGGGCCTTGCCAGTATCGTCTTTGCGGTGATGGTGCTGCAAAACGAGCCCTCCCTGATTGGCCAACGCCCCATCATCGCCACCGTGCTCTGCACCATCATATTGAGCGTCATCCTGCACGGCCTCACTGCCAACCCCTGGGTCGAGCGTTTCAAACCGCGCTGAGCTCCCCTGCGCCCATAAAAAATGCCACCGATCGGTGGCATTTTTCTTTTGTGGCGAGAGTCACTGACAGCTCTTACCCGAGCGCCAGCCAGACTCCCACCCCCAGCATCAGGGTACCGGCGATGCGGTTCATCAGGGTGACGTTGCCGCTCTTGGCAAGGAAGTGGCGCAGGGTGCGGCCGCCGCTGGCGTAGAGCAGCAGGCAGGAGAACTCGATGACCAGGATCAGCGCCACCAGTGCGCTGATCTGCGGCGCCATCGGCTTGTCGGCAGAGATAAAGGGGGGCAGCAGGGAGATCATGAAGGCCCACCCTTTGGGGTTGGCGATGGCGGTGACAAAGCCCTGCAGCGCCAACCCCATGGCGCTGGTCTGTTGACCGGCCGAGAGATCCGCCGGAATGGCCATCTTCCCTTTAGCCTGCCACATCTGGATGCCAAGCCACACCAGATAGGCGCCCCCCACATATTTGAAGGCGGCGAAGATCCCCGGATAGTTGAGCATGATGGCTGCCACCCCGATCACCGACAGCACCGAGACCAGCCCGACCCCGATCAGCTCCCCCCACATCATGTGCAGGGTTCGGCGCACCCCCAGGCTCATCCCCAGCGTCATCGACAGGGTCATGCACATGCCGGGGGTCACCGAGACAAAGAAAAAGGTCGGGATAAACAGAGCCAGAATGGCCGGATCGATCCAGCTGGACACAACACACCTCCATATGACGAGAGCGGGAAATCACGAAAACGGGACAGGATTGACACAACCCAGCCAGTTGTACCACATATTCAGGGGATAAAGCGCTCAATCATGCCTAAATGGCTCCTTTCTCACAAGAAAAAACCTTTTCTTCAGCACATTTCAGCAATAAAAGCCTGTGACAGCTCCTGACGTGCATGTGTAAGATGTCGGCTCCTCCAATTCCGGATTAGAGCCATTTATGTCATTGAATAATCTATCAATACGTGTCCAGGTCTTGATACCTTTGCTGCTGGCCAGCCTGCTGATGATGGTGATGATCGCCATCAGCAAACAGGGTCTGGATGAAGCCATCAATGACATAGATGAGACGACCCAGAGCGTGGTCCAGCACAAGGACGATATTGCCAAACTGATCCACGCCACCTACCGGCTGCGCACCAGCGCCATCTATGGCCTCTACGATGCCAAGCTGTTTGCCGCTCTGCCCGCAAACCTCAACAGCGCCGAGCAGGAGATCAACGCCATCCTCGGCCGTCTGGTGCTTCCCGGTGCCGAGCAGGATAACCGTCAGGTCGCTGCCGCCCTGCAGGCCTACCTCAGCCATACCCGCAGCAACATGCTGCCGCTGCTTGCGCAAAAACATCAGGGTGGCGGCGATCCGGTCGCCTACGAGGCGGCTCGCCTCCATTTCCGCGAGCTGGGTGAACAGCTGATCAAACAGATCGACAGCATGTCCGCCCACATCAACCAGCTGATCCAGCAAGAGCTGGCCGAAGAGCAGGCCCACTACGACGCCACCCTGCTGCGTACCCTGCTGCTCACCGCCGGTACCCTGCTAGCAGCGCTGATCTGTGGCTGGGTCCTCTCCGGGCGCATCGTCAGCCCCATCGGTCAGTTGCAAGAGGTGATGCACGCCGTGGCGCAAGGGCGCTTCAACGTGCGCGCCAAAGCGGAGGGCAACAACGAGCTGACCCGTCTGGCCAAAGATATCAATCTCACTCTGGGGCAACTTGGTAGCACCATCGAGAGCCTGACCGGAATCAGCAACAGCGTCGCCTCCGCCGCCACCGAGCTGGCCGCCGTGATGACCCAGTCCGAGGCCAATGCAAAGCAGCAGCACAGCGAGATCGAACAGGTCGCCTCCGCCGTGACCGAACTCTCCAGCACCGCTGACAACGTCAACCACAACGCCGCCATCGCCGACGAGCTGGCGCGGGATGCCAATGGCCGGGTCGAACAGGGGCTCGCCCTCTTTACCGAAAGCATCGCCGCCAACAGCCGGATGGCAGGCAGTCTGGAAGATGCCGCCGCCATCGTGGCTCAGCTCAAATCCCAGTCCGAGCAGATCGGCAAGGTAATTGAAGTGATTCAGGGGATCTCCGAGCAGACCAACCTGCTGGCGCTCAATGCCGCCATCGAAGCGGCACGAGCCGGTGAAACGGGGCGCGGCTTTGCGGTGGTGGCCGACGAGGTGAGAATGCTGGCAGCCCGCACCCAGGACTCCACCAAGGAGATCCAGGCCATCATCGAGCGGCTGCAGGGCCAGTCCCAGTCCGCCAACAACGGCGTGCAGGAGACCCTGGAGATCCTCAGCCATAACCAGCGTTTGTCCGCTCAGGTGCAGGATCTGCTAAGCGGCATTACCGGTGCCGTGCGCCAGATCAACGATGCCAACGCCCAGGTCGCCACCGCCGCCGAGGAGCAGTCCTGCGTTACCGCCGACATCAACCGCAACATCACCAATATTCACGAGATCGTGAGCCAGAGCTCTGCCGGCATCAGCCAGAGCGCCAGTGCCAGCAACGAGCTCTCCCAGCTCGCCGAGCAGCAACGCAAGCAGCTGGCCCAATTCCAGCTGTAAGCGCACAAAGTGAACCAGACAAAAAGGCCCGCAAGGGCCTTTCTTGTTGATGGAGCAATGGCTTTGTCTCTGTTTTAAACGCCATTTTTTGGCCGTTGGTGCCATAAGGGGCTGGGCTGCCCTGTCAAATATCGGTATGGTAGAGGCACGTTACTCCCCCTCACGTGAGCACACCATGAGCCTGAGATTCAAGAAACCCGCTTTTATCGCCCTGGGGCTCATCGCCCTCATTTCCGCCGCCTGGCTCGACTACTACCTGCCGGAGCACACCATCGCCACCATCACCGGGGTCGAGGTGAAGCGCACCGACAAGGATGGCCCCATCAGCCAGAAGAACCCGGCTGACGGCCCCACCACCGACGTCTATTACATCTACACCGAGCGCCCCGGCGAGAAGATCCGGGTGTTTCGCAATGAAGATACCGAGTGGGGCTGGCCCTTCTACTTCAAGTTCAACGCCGCCGACGTCCAGGCCAAGGCCAAGTCCATGGAGTTCGAGAAACGCCTGGCCATCATTACCTCCTACGGCTGGCGCGTGAACATGTTCTCCATGTTCCCCAACGTCACCAAGATTGAGAGCACAGAGCCTGACGCCTCCACCTGGAGCTTCTTCCGCTGGTTCTGGTTCGGCCTCTGGGCACTGGTGATGGGCAAAGCAGCGATTGCGACCTGGCGCTACTTCGATCGTCTTGAGGACGAGCTATGAGCGAGCCGAGCAAGACCCGCACCAGCTTCTACCGGCGGCTCTACGTGGCCTGGCTGATCAGCCAGGGCACGGATACGGTGCCCGCCATCATGGAGGCAACCGGCATGCCGCGCCGCACCGCGCAAGATACCCTGAGCGCGCTGGCCGAGCTCGACATCAGCTGCGCCTTCGAGCAGACCGAGGGGGCTCGCCACCTGCAGGGACACTACCGCATCAGCGACTGGGGCCCCATCAATCCGGCATGGATCAAGGCTCAACTGCCGCTTATCAAAGAGACGTTGAGCTATCCCTGAAATGATGTCGAGTCAGGCCTGCGACTGGGGAACCTATTGCAATCCGGCATGGATCAAGGCTCAACTGCCGCTTATCAAGGAGACGCTGAGCTATCCCTGATCAGGGCGCTAAGCAACAATAAAAAAGAGGGGCCAGCTGACAAGGCTGGCCCCCCTTTTTTCAGGCCGATGGCGTGACAGGTGGCCCTACTCGGGCATGGCCGAATCCTCAAGTTCTCCGTCAGACTCGCCGCGGGTGCAGTCGATGATGGAGCGCTTGGGGTTGTTGGGATCGCGCAGCAGCAGGGGCGCCAACCCCTGGTCATGCTTCTGCTCGTCACCAAACTCGCTGCCGTAGGCGTTGTGGGTCAAGCGGCGGGCATTGGCGATGGGAGTATCGACAAAGAGAGCATGCACTTCGAAGCTGGAAGCGGGCACGATAAAGCCGACCACCGGCAAGCCGTGTAGCTCCTCGTGCACCCTGTACCAGGCAAAGCCGTCGCTCACCTTGTAGGGGGTGTAGTTGTTAAGCTGCAGATTGGCTGGCCGTCCCGTCTCACCGTCGATATAGAGATCGGTAAATTCACAGGTCGCCAGCCCCTGCCACATCCGCTCGAATGGCGTCGCACAGCCTGTCAGTTGCAACCCGGCCAGCAGCACCAAGCCTCTCTTCCACATTCCCCGCCCCTTCTTGCAAAAATGAACCGGCGCTCAGTCAAACGCCCGCAGCCGCGTCACCAGCAGATCGATAAAGCCCGGACGATCCAGCCCCAACAATACCAGCGCATTGGCTGGCTTGCCGGTCAGACCATAACGATCCACCACCGTCATCCCCACGGTATGCTCCCCTCTGGTCTCGATATCGACCCGGCACTCGACCCCGTGGAACAGCTCGGGAGCCAGCAACCAGGCAATGGTACAGGGGTCGTGGAGCGGTGCACCAGTAAATCCCCACTTGGGATCCCGATGGTAGATCATGAAAAAGTCGAGCAGACCGGCCCCACACTGGGCCACCGGATTGGTGATGGCGCGTACCCGTTCGATATCCTCGTCCATCACCTGCGCCTCATGGGTCACATCGAGGCCGCACATGGTAATTGGGATGCCCGACTTGAAGACCATATCGGCCGCTTCCGGGTCCACATAAATATTGAATTCCGCCGCAGGCGTCCAGTTGCCAGCCCCTGCGGCGCCCCCCATCAATACGATGCGGGCAATCTTGGGTTTGAGCTCGGGATGAGCCGCCAGCAGCAGGGCGATATTGGTGAGCGGGCCGGTCGGCACCAGAGTCACGGGCTCCGCGCTCTCGCGCAGACATCTGGCCATCAGTTCAATCCCCGTCATCCCCTGCGGCGCAAAGGCGGGATCCGGCAGTCTGGGGCCATCGAGACCCGATTCGCCATGGACGTTGTCGGCGATGATAAGCTCCCGGGCCAGCGGTTTCGGCGCCCCGGCCGCCACCGGAATATCGTCGCGCCCCAGCAAGGTGAGGATGCGCAGGGCATTGTTGAGGGTCTTGTCCGGGGTCTGATTGCCCGCGCTGGTGGTGACCGCCAGCACCTTCAGTTCAGGGCTGGCCAGCGCCAGAATGAGGGCGATGGCGTCGTCGTGGCCGGGATCACAATCGAGAATAACGGGCAGTGCCATGGAGAGACTCCTTACAACATCAAAGGGAGCCCTACCTTAGCAAGCTCGAGGCGGCTGAACTCGGGAGGGGGTCACAAAATGGTTCCTGATTTTTTTCAATCAGTTACCTTCACACTGTCACAGCCGGCCAGCAGCAGGCCGCAATGAGGGAATGGTGTGGGGAGCGCATCCGGCACGCCGATTCGCGCCTTACCCGCCACTTGGGTATGATGGCCCCCCGTTTTCTGCCCGTGCCCCCTATGTCTGTTATCGTCGACACCTTTATTGCCCCGCCCTGCAATGCCGCCATCGAGATCCTGTTCGAGGATGAGCACCTGTTGCTCATCAACAAGCCGAGCGGCCTGCTGAGTCTGTCAGGCAAGAACCCGCAGAACCTCGACTCGGTTCACTATCGACTGGTGCAGGATTTCCCTGGCTGCACCCTGGTGCATCGCCTAGATTTTGGCACCTCAGGCATCATGGTGGTGGCCAGAAACAAGGCCATCAATGCCCTGCTCTGCCAGCAGTTCAGTCAGCGGGCGGTGAGCAAGGCCTACAGCGCCCTGCTGTGCGGTCATCTGGCTGACGATGAAGGGCTTATCGACGCCCCCATCGCCAAGGACCCGTCGATTTTCCCGCTGATGAAGATCTGCGCTGCCAGCGGCAAACCCGCCCGCTCCCGCTATCGGGTGATTGAGCGGCTGGCGCAGCAGATGCAGGGACAAACCGTGCCTTTGACCCGGGTACGACTGGTGCCGGAGACCGGTCGCACCCATCAGCTGCGCATCCACAGTCAGCTTCTGGGCCACCCCATCCTCGGCTGCGATCTCTATGGCGGCCTGCTGCAACCCGGCTGCGAACAGGCGCCGCGGCTGATGCTGCATGCCAGCGAGCTG
Source organism: Aeromonas sp. R9-2 (assembly GCF_040908025.1). Lineage (NCBI taxonomy): Bacteria > Pseudomonadati > Pseudomonadota > Gammaproteobacteria > Aeromonadales > Aeromonadaceae > Aeromonas > Aeromonas sp. R9-2. Next base: position 225,907 of record NZ_JBFOCX010000026.1, on the reverse strand, counting down.
GATTTTGCTCATCCGGTGAGCGGCGAGCCGATGCAGATCCGCTGTGCCGCGCCTTTTTAGGGGCAATAGGTAGAGGCAGCCCGCAGAGACAACTAGCGCGAGTGCGGCGGGATCAGTGAAAGGGGTGACGGGAGAGGAAAGGCGGTAAACGGCGGATAAAGATAGGGGCCGCGCTTTCGCGACGGCCCCCACCCCCCACTCGGTACTCTTTGTTACAAAGAGGGCTATCAGATCAGCTTGCGGGCAGCGCCCAGTACGATCTTGATGGCATCAGATTCGGTTTTCGCCATGGTCTCGGCGTTCGGGATTTCCTGCTGGGTACGGTTGACGATAACGCCAGCCACCATACCGGCACGCAGGCCCTGGCTGGAGCACATAGTCAGCAGGGTTGCGGACTCCATCTCATAGTTCAGCACGCCCATGGCTTGCCACTCTTTCATGGAACCCTGGAAACGGCTCACTACGCGGCCGGATACGGTGTCGTAACGCTCCTGACCCGGGTAGAAGGTGTCGGAAGAGGCAGTCACACCGATGTGCAGCTTGGAGCCCATCTCTTTGGCGGTGTTCACCAGCGCGGTGGTGCAGTCGAAGTCGGCAACAGCCGGGAACTCCATCGGAGCAAAGTGCAGGCTGGCACCGTCGAGGCGCACGGAACCGGTGGTCACGATCACATCACCCACGTTCAGGTGCGGCTGGATGGCGCCAGTGGTGCCGATACGCAGGAAGGTGCGGATACCCAGCTGGGCCAGCTCTTCTACCGCGATGGAGGTGGACGGGCCACCGATACCGGTAGAGCAGATGATCACGGCCTTGCCGTCCATCTCGCCGCGCCAGGTAGTGAATTCACGATGGCTGGCCAGGTGCACCGGGTTATCCAACAGCTCTGCGATACGCTTCACGCGCTCGGGGTCACCGGGGACGATCGCCAGGGTGGCGCCTTGCAGATCCGCTTTCTTCAAACCCAAGTGAAATACATCAGACATATTGGACTCCTGGTTGCCCCCTGCCAGCATGGTCAGGGCACAAGTTAAGATGATTCTTTATGATACTTTCAAGCCTTTCCCCCCCTCTTCGGGGAGGCGCCAACTATGGTCGAAAGCGCTTTCCAATTCCTTGAAGCGCCTCACACTTCCACGCATTGACAGTGACAAACATTATGCAAAACGTTTGCTAACTCAATGAAATAATTGACAAACGTTTTTCTTTCAATCGAGTCAGATGCAGGAAAGTCAAGCCTGGTTCAGCGCTTAATTAACGACTCGTGATCGACCCCGTAAAGTTGTAAACAAGATGCTTTTGTATCCCTTTCTAGATGGTAGCCTAGCTCTCAACTACCACTTAATGGCTAACTATAGGAAGTCCATCATGGCTACATTCAAGTTCTATATTCCCGCTATCAACCTGATGGGTGCCGGCTGTCTGCAAGAGGCCGCCGCCGATATCAAGGGTTACGGCTATCGCAAGGCGTTGATCGTCACCGACAAAATTCTCAACCAGATCGGCGTGGTCGCCAAGCTCACCACCCTGTTGGCTGAACATGGCATTGAAAGCGCTGTTTTCGATGAGACCAAACCCAACCCCACTACCAGCAACGTCGAAGCGGGTCTGGCCATGATCAAGGCCAACGGCTGCGATTGCGTTATCTCGCTGGGTGGCGGCTCGCCCCACGACTGCGCCAAGGGCATCGCGCTGGTCGCCGCCAACGGTGGCAGCATCAAGGATTACGAAGGGGTGGATCGCTCCGCCAAACCGCAACTGCCGCTTATCGCCATCAACACCACCGCCGGTACCGCCTCCGAGATGACCCGCTTCTGCATCATCACCGACGAAGCGCGCCACGTGAAAATGGCCATCATCGACAAGCACGTTACCCCGCTGATGTCGGTCAACGACCCCGAGCTGATGCTGGCCAAGCCGGCTGGTCTCACCGCCGCCACCGGTATGGATGCCCTGACCCACGCCATCGAAGCCTATGTCTCCACCATCGCCACCCCGGTGACCGATGCCAGCGCCGTGATGGCCATCGAGCTGATCGCCAAGCACCTGCGCACCGCCGTTCACCACGGCGATGATCTGCACGCCCGCGAGCAGATGGCCTATGCCCAGTTCCTGGCCGGCATGGCCTTCAACAACGCAAGCCTGGGCTACGTGCACGCCATGGCCCACCAGCTGGGCGGTTTCTATGACCTGCCCCACGGTGTCTGCAATGCCGTACTGCTACCCCACGTTCAGGCGTTCAACGCCCAGGTGAGCGCGGCTCGTCTGAAGGATGTGGCCCGCTACATGGGGGTGGACGTGAGCGCCATGAGCGACGAGCAGGGCGCTGCCGCTGCCATTGCCGCCATCAAGCAGCTGGCGCTGGATGTGAAGATCCCGGCCGGTCTGGAGCAGCTCGGCGTCAAGGCCGATGACTTCGATACCCTGGCCAGCAACGCCCTGAAAGATGCCTGCGGCTTCACCAACCCGAAACAGGCAAGCCACGAAGAGATCGTCGCCATCTTCCGCGCGGCGATGTGACCCTGTTAACACCTTGAATAGCGAGGGGCCGCTCAGGCCCCTCTTTGCATTATTTCGTCAACACGACATCGTTGATGGAGCTCGCCAACCGGGTCAGTACAGTACGAATATTGCTTTTGGTTGCTTTGAAGGCCAGGGAGCGATCACTGGCACACTGGGCCACGAAACGGGTATCCCCTTCGAACGCCACTGTGTAGATCTGGATCCCCTTGCGTTTCATCTCCCGGCATAACAGCAACTGCTTGCGATCCCGCAATGCTGCCTCGGGCCCCATGTGCTCCCCATCAGAAAACAGCACCATGATCTTGCGGTTATCCTGTAACCCATATGGGCGCGGCAAAGCTGCCGCCCCCTGCCGCCAGCGTCCTTGCCACTCTGGTGAAAGCAGCCGCCAACCCCACATCACCCCCTCTGCCGTGTTGGTATTGAATGCGGCATAGAGGGTATCAAGCGCCTGACGATAGTCGGCACGGGTCGCAAGATGAGGCTGGATCGGACTGACCCCGCAATCTGCATCATCGAAAATACCGAGCTTGTCACGGCGATTCTCCAGATAGCGATCCAGCGGATTTTCTTTGGGCGCAAAGGCCAGCAAGGGCGTCCCATCGCCATAACGAGCAATGGGGGGAGGCTTGGTGCTGTAAAAAAGATGGGGCCGCAGTTCATCCCGCGGGACCAGCTCCAGTTTGCGGATCCAGCCGGGCGTGACCTCTGCCACTCGATCGATACCATCAACATGTTCCGGCAATCTGGCACAGAATGCCTTGCGTTGACGCCCTGGCACCTCCCGCGACAACAGATTGAGCCAACCACGCTCCTCTGCCAGCGTCCGCAACCCGAAGGGAATTTCTATGCTTTCGGGATGAAACAGCTCGGGATGATCGCCGATATTGACCAGTCCGGTGGCGGGAATGATGCTGACCACCCGATCCTGATTGCGCCGCTCGCGACCAAACAGCACCTCGCCAAACTCGACCAGGCCCTGCTTGATCGCCTTCATGGGTGCACCTGACATGGAATCGGAAATATCCAGCACCAGCGCGACTTCGATCCGGCTTCGTGCACTGCTGGCACGCGCAGCCGCCGCAATCGGCATCCCCTCCTCCCCTTCATCTATCGCCGAGAGATCCATCAGAGCGGGAACTTTTCCCTGCAAGATCACCTGCGCCCCCTGCTCTCCCTGGTTCAGGCGGGGAGTAGCCACCTGCAGGTTACGCCCGCTCAGATTGGCCTGCATCAGCGCCTGAGCATCCTGCTGGGCTGTGTCGCTATCTGCCGCAGAGTAGATGACTGCATCGGCAGCGGCGCTGAGCAGACTCTGGCCGTTGTAACCGCGCACCAACTCGATGGCGACCCCGGTCAGCGCCAATACCCCGACCAGCATCACTGCGAATGCCGGAGATAAGCCGCCACGCTGTTCAGACAATAGTGGCATCAGTGAACCTCCTGAATAAAGTGGGTGGTCAACGCACGATCGCCCCACAGGCGGCTAAACATGCTCCCCCCGTCCACATCCGGGCGATAGCAGAGGGTCACCCGCATCAAGGTGCCAACCCGCAGCGGCGGCCAATTGCCCTGCCCGGCACAGCCACTTCCCTGCAACAGCGGCAACAGTTCACCATTGGCGCTGTTGTACTGCTCTATGGTCAACGCCGTTTGCCCACCATGCAGAGCCGCCAGTTGCTGCTGCACAAATCCTTGATAAAACGCCAGCTGGGAAACTGCCGCCGCATCCTGCGTGACCCCTTGCTGGGTCACGATCTGCGTCACGTTATAGGCCACATTGTGCAACCGTTGTTCAAGGCGCAGCAGTTGCAATGCTTCGTTGCCAAAACTGAGCAGGGCCAACAGCGCGGGGATAAACAGCATCGCCTCGATGCTGATGCTCCCTCTGTTTTGTGCGGGTCGAGAGATGGTTCTGCTCATCCTGCACCACCTGCCGGCAACCGGTCAGTCAGCAACAACAAGGTGCTCTGATAACCCAGCTGGCGATCGGCCACTAGCCAGCTCGGAGTCAGCAGCAAACGGGGGCGAAGTCTGGCAGTCACCTCCAGCACGGGATCGGCAGGCGCACGGGTGTCACTGCCCGGATCCAGCCCCCCCTCTTGTTGCCCCAACATGGCTGCAAGTGACACATGATGCCTGACAGTCACCTCCACCCCGGCCAATTCACCGTGCCCTTGCTTGAGTAACCGCTCCCGAATAGCGCCAGCCAAGGGGATACGCCCTGCGGCCGACTCGGCCTGCAGCTCCCGCAATGCAGCGCGCAGGCCATACTCCAGGGTGCTGTATTGCAGCTGTATCCGCAGCACATCCACCACCAGCAACAACAACGCCAGCAGCAGTGGCAAGATGATCACCAGTTCGATGCTGGCCACGCCACGCTGATGATTCACACAGACTGCCCTCTGAGTTGCGCCTTGAGCAGCCGGATATCGTGTTCCAGCTGGCTGGCACTGAGAAAGCGCGACAGGATGAGGCGAGCCTGAGGTTCATTGCCCTCGGCCAGCAGCAGCAGGGCGTAGTTCATCTCCACCTGGGGTGGCAGACTCTGATAATGCAGCAGCGGCTCGAAGGCCTGACGAGCTGCGACCCGGTTACCCTCCATCAGCCAGCCCAATGCCAGATTGCCGCGATAGTCAGGCTCATCCGGAGCAGCGGCGACCGCCGCCTCAAACAGCGCTCGCCCTTTGGCAAACGCCCCCTGCCGCAGACTGGCAACCCCCAGCCCGTTGCTGAGCCGGGCCCGTGCCAGCGGTGTCAGCTCTGGCAAGGCGAGTCCTTGACGATAAGCGGTTGTGGCCTCCTCCGTACGACCATCATCGAGCAGGAACTTGCCCAGATAATTGGCCGCCTCCGGTGCCTGCTTGCCAGCGCGGTCTAGCAGCTGTTGCAGACCATCGCGCGCGGCCTGCTTTTTATCTTGCTGATAACGGGTTCGCGCCAGCATCAGCTGCGCCTCTTCCAGCGAGGCATCACTGCTCAAGAGCGCCAGATAGAGGCGTTCAGCCTTCTCATACTGGGCAGAATCAAAAGCGGCCTTGGCTACCGCCATGCCATTGCTTTGACTCTGCGCCGATGCATCACCATGACTGCTGCATCCCGCCAGCAGAAGCAGCGAGATAAAAATGAGGTAATAGCTCGATTTCATATCCGATTCCATCACCTGCTCAACGCAGGCTGTTGATCAACAAATTGAGGGTGGGGGCAATGATCAGCACCAGCATGGGCAACATGATGAGCGCCATCTGGATGAGGGTGATCTTGCCCGGCAGGGAGCCTGCCTGCTCCTCCAGTGCCAGTCGTCGCATCTGGCGCGCCTCCTGACTGATGGTGCGCATGGTCTCGGCCAATGGCGACCCGTACTGCTGAGCCATCTGCAAGGTGTTGGCGAGACGATCCAGCTCGGGCAAGCCGGTCCGCCAGGCAAGCCGTGCCAGACAGCTGGCCTGATCGCCGCGCATCTGGATCTCGGCATGAGTACGCAAGAATTGCCGGGCAAGCCCCGGCTCCAACGCCTCCAGATAGTGACCCACTCGCAGCAACGCCCGATCCAGCGCAAGCCCCGCCTCGACGCTGATCACCAGCAGGTCGATGGCATCAGGCACCACCTTCTGCTGAGCCGCCTTGACCTTGCGGGCCCGCCACTGCAGCCAGCGCTCCGGCAAACCGGCCCCTACCACATAGGCTATCAGTACCCACATCAGGGTGAATCCATCGGCCGGGGCACCCAGCAGGCGCCATGTCAGCACCATGATGGCCAACCCCAGTCCCCCCAGCAGTTTGGCCCCCCGTAACCGGTCAAAACCCTGGCTGGCAAAGATACCGGCTTGCGCCAGTAACTGCTGCAAGCGTGCCTGCTCGCGGCCGCCCACCGGATAACCGCGGCCGCACCACGCCAGCCACTCACGCCCCGACACCTTTGCCGCGGCAAGAGTGGCATAACGGCGACACTGTTGTTGCCACTGTTGCTGTTGCCGGTAACCGTACCAGCCCGTCACTGCGGCAAGCGCAAGCGATAGCAGTGCCAATGCGAATAGTTGGATAACAGCCATGACCTACCCCTGCAGACGCGTGAGCCGGCGGATAAGCCAGAGCCCCGCCGCCACGCTGAATGAGACATACCCCATCACCCACTGGCCGCTGGCCGTGGTCATCAGATAGGTAAAGTGCTCCCGCCCGGTACTGAACAGCACCAGCAGGATGATGACAGGCAGAGCGGCCAATACCTTGGCAGAGTTGCGACTCTCGGCGGTGATGGTCTGGATGCTGGCCGCCAGGGTCTGACGGGCACGCAGGGTTTCGACCAGTTGTGCCAGCACGTCGGAGAGGCGACCACCGGTCTCTTGCTGCAGGCTGAGCACTATGGTCAGAAACTGGAACTCGGCCACCGTGACCCTGCTTGCCGCCTGTCGCATCACTTGCGCCACCGGTTGCCCTACCTGCAACTCGTCGTGCATCTGGGCAAACAGCCGTGACATCAAGCCGCGCTGCTGCCGTGCCACTTGCAGGAAAATATCGGCCAGCGGCGCCCCCACCCGCAGCGCCCGGATCATCCCGTCAATCACCTCGGGCAGGCCGGTGCGAAACTGCTCCAGCGCTCGCTGTTGCAGCTGTTGATAGAGCAGCAGACCAAGCAGCAGTGCCCCGCCAACCGCCAGCAACAACGCCAGCCAAAGCGGCATGCCATTGGCGACCAGCAAGATGCAGGCAAGTGCGGCGCCTGCCGGCCCCTGCCAGCACCAGCGAGTCAGTTGTTCCTGACCCACCATGGTCACCATCTGCTGATACCACTGGGGCAAGGGACGCGCCGCCTCCCGGGACTCCGGTTGCCCGCCATAACGCTGGCTCTGTTGCAGCCAGGCTTCACGCCGACTCTGCCATTGCCAGAGCAGCAGACAAACCGCCCCCCAGCCAAGGCAGACGGATAACAGCATACTCATGCGCCCTCCTCCCCATCTTCATCCATGCACGCCAGCAACTCGGCTAGCAGGCCCGCCTGACGGGCCTTTTCTTGTACCCCGGCCGAGAGCGGATGGGCCATGAAGCGCCCCTGCAACTTGCCGTGCAGCTCGGACTCCAGCACGAAACGAAACAACGGTTTCATCCTGATCTGACCTCCCTCCAGCGCCGTGATTTCACTGATGGCAGTGATGCGGCGCTGACCATCGCGCATCCGCTCCAGTTGCACCACTAGATCCACCGCGCTGGCGATCTGGGCCTGAATGATCTGCTCGGAGAGGCGCTCAGCCCCCATCTGCAACATGTTGGTCAGGCGCAGCAGCGCATCTTCCGGTGTGTTGGCGTGCAGGGTGCAGAGTGAACCGTCATGGCCGGTGTTCATCGCCTGCAGCATGTCGAACGCCTCGGCGCCGCGCACTTCCCCCAAGATGATCCGGTCCGGCCGCATCCGCAGCGCATTGCGCACCAGTGCCCGCACGCTAACCTCCCCCTTGCCTTCGGCACTCTCGTTGCGCGTCTCCAGCGGTACCCAGTGCGGCTGCTCAAGAGAGAGCTCGGCGGCATCTTCAATGGTGATGATCCGCTCGTCGTCGTTGATGTGCTTGCTCAGGGCGTTGAGCAGGGTGGTCTTGCCCGACCCCGTCCCCCCCGAGATCAACACGTTGAAACGACTGCGAGCAGCCAGACCGAGAAAGCGGGCCATGGCGTCCGACAAGGCCCCTTTCTCCACCAGATGAGCCAACGTCAGGCGGCTACTCGGGAATTTGCGAATGGAGATGGAAGTGCCGCACAGGGCGATCGGCGGTGCAATGACGTTAACCCGGCTGCCATCGGCCAGACGGGCATCCACCATGGGGGTGGACTCATCCACCCGCCGTCCCACCGCGTTGACGATCCGCTGCGCCACATTGAACACATGCTGACGGTCGCGAAAGCGCACCCCTGATAACACCAGCTTGCCGTGCCGCTCCACATAAACCTTGTCCGGACCATTGACCAGAATGTCCGACACCTCGGGATCATCGAGCAGGGGTTGCAGCGGCCCGACCCCCACCATCTCGTCCACCAGTTGCCGCCCCAGCAGGAGCAACTCCTGACGGTTGTAAGGGAGCATGCGGCGGCTCGAGAGCTGATCGAGGGCATTGGCGACCCGCTCCAACAATGCATCACGGGGCAAGGTGGCGGCCACCGAGGGTTCCACCAGCTCGTAAAACGCCTCGCGCGCGGCCTCAGACATGGTCAGCAGCGCCCCTTGTACCGGCAGCTGCCGATTGCTGGCTTGTCCAAACATCAGCGCAATCCTCCCCGGCGACGTCCCGCAGGTTGGGTGCCAACCAGCTCGGCTGCCAGCCACTTGATTGCTCGGGCCAGTTTGCTTTTTTGTTTGATAAGCGCCATGCCGGCCCGCTCGGCTCGCACAAAGGCGCCGTGGTCATAAGGCAACACGGCAGCATGAGGTTGACCACAGACCCGCTCCAGCTCCGTGGCGGGCACTCGCCCCTCCTTGCCGCGGCAATGGTTGCCTACCAGCAGGTGACGTTGAGCCTGCCCCCCTTTTGGCAAGTTCCCCAGCAGTCGCAATGCCCCCAGACTGAAATCGTGCAACCAGATCACCACATCTGCCTCTTGCAGCAAGGCGCGTAACCCATGGCTGCGCAGGTCCGGCACATCGATAATGAGGGTGCTGTAGTGCTCCGCCATCACATTGACCGCGGCCACCAGCTGCTCGGCGCCGAGCACCAGCTCAGCGCCCTCGTCATAGAAAAGGAACAACCGTGGCCCGAGTTGATGAGCGGTGTGGGCCAGCAGGGTGCCATCTAACCGATCTGTCGCCTGCCACCACTGCTCGCCGGGCGGGGCATAGTCGCTGCCCAACAAAATGGGGTGACGGCTGTGATAAAGATTGAGATCCAGCAGGGCCACCTGACGGTGATGCTGCTCTGCCAGCTCCAGTGCCAGATTGGCGCAGACGGTACTGGTGCCGACGCCACCCGCGGCCCCCACGACACAGATCACTCTCCCTTTACGCAAGGAGGTCACCAGCGGCACCCCCAGCAGACGCAGCAGACCTGCACGAAGCGCATCAGGATCCAGCGGCGCCGGGTAGTAATCATCCACCCCCACCGAGATCAACCAGCGAAACAGGGCGACATCTCCCCGCTCCCCCAGCAGCACCAGCCGCATCTGGGGTGGACAACATTCGGCAAGCGCCGCCAGATCGGCCGCCAGCGTCTGCTGATTTTCCACCTCCACCAGCAGGATATCGGGCGCACCGTGAGCCAGACAGTGCGCTCTGGCCTCCGCCAGAGAGCCCGTCAGCTGCAGTTGCTCCACATCGCTCAATCCGGCCATCACCCGCTCGACCCCGGCACTCAAGGCTGGCTGACGCATCACGGCCACCAGCCGTTTGGCTTGTTCACTCATGACTTACTCCCCGGTCGTCTGCTGTTTCTTGGCCGATTTGGCCTTGCCCTGATAGAGGCGCTGTACCGCGCCGGCATCGAGGGCGCTACCACTGCCGTCATAACGGGCACCACGAGCCCAGTGCTCGCCATGACTTTGGGCACGATATTGATTGCGCAGCACCAGACAGGCGCTGGCAGGGGCTGACGCCCCGCCTCTGGTATAACGGCAGCTATCCGGCTGCAAGGTGGCATCGAGTTGCACCTGATAGTCACCTTGCCCGGTCGGGGTGAAGATGAGCCGGGTCTCGAGCGCCAGCCACTGAGCCAGCTGCTGGCGCAGCGCCTCCGGCGTTGGCGCATTGCTTGCTGGCTGCGGCCCGCTGATCTGCAGCGTGACGGTGCCCGCCTCCAGCCGATTGGCCAGGGGGGCCAGTTGCCATTGCAACTGCTGTTGCAACTGCGACGGGGCAACCCGGAATTGCAACTGATCCTTGAGAGGGGCAGCCGGAGGTGGGGTGGTACAAGCCAGTAACGGCAACGTCATGGCCAGCAACAGCGTCTCTTTCAACATGGTCATCCTCCTCAGTAGCTGTAGCCATAGTTGCCAAACAGGCGGGTTGTCTGCGCCGCCGGCAATTGGGTTGACCCCATGTCGGTGAAGAACAGTCGCTCGAAGCGACTCGGAGCCCGGTAGTGATCCAGCGGCGTCGACAGGGAAAGGGGATCGCTGGTGGGCTGCACCAGACGGGCGGTAGCGATGATCACCAGCTCGCTCTCCTGATTTTTGAAGCTGTTGCTGCCAAAGAAGGGGGCCAGCCCGGGGATCTCTCCCAGGAAGGGCAACGCTTCGTTATTCTGGTTGCGATGGCTGCGCACCAAACCTGCCAGCGCAAAGCTCTGGCCGTCAGCCAGCTCGATGGTGGTGGTGGTACGACGCGTCTCGATACCCGGTACCACGACCCCGGCAATGGTGACGCTGTTCTCCCGGCTCAGGGTCGATACTTCCGGGGAGACCGTCAGGCTGATGCGATTGTTGTCCAGCGGGGTCGGCGTCAGCTCCAGCGAGATGCCGAACTTCTTGAACTCAATCTCGGGCCCGTTATCCCCGTTGCCAACCGGAAAGGGGAACTCACCGCCGGACATAAAGGTCGCCGCCTCTCCCGATTTGGCCGTCAGGTTGGGCTCGGCCAATACATTGACCAGGCTGTTTTCCACCAGCGCATCGATGATGGCGTTGATGTAGACCACATCTTTCTTGCCGGTCCAGCTGCCTCGCTCCAGCGGCTTCGGGAAACGGTTACCCGGCGAGACACCCAACTGCAGATACTCCCCCATCGCGCTCCAGCGCAGCCCCAGCTGTTCACTGGTAGTACGCTGCATCTCGACAATGCGCACCGATATGTTGATTTGATCCGATCCGGCCAGTCGCAGCTGGTTGATGACATTGGCGTACTGACCGCTGCCCCCACCGGCGACAGCGGCACCTTCATCCTGGTTACCCGCCGGAGGCGCAGGGGCCGTCACCGTACTCTGGGCAACGGATTGCGGTTGCAGTCCCTTGGCAAAGCCTTCCACCATGCTGAGGATTTCGTGCGCCTGCAGCGGGCTGGTCACCTCTCCTGCCACTACGATGGCACCGCCCGACTCGCTAAAGGTGAGTCGACTCTGGGGGAAATGCTGACGGGCCAGCTGTTCAAGCGGTGCGAGATCAGCGACGACGGTTACCCGATAGTGACCCAGGGTTCGGCCATCGAGAGCAGTCACCACCAGATCGGTGTTGCCCACCTTGCGGCCATAGATCAGCAATTGCTGATCAGAGGGGCTGTGCACTCTGACCAACTCCGAATTGACGACAAAGGCATCCAGCACAGGTTCATCAAAATTGAGCAGGGTGGATTGCTCGGGAGTGAGCGTCAGGCTCTCGGCGGCTGCGGCCCAGAGCGGCAGCATGGCGAGCAATATGGCAAATGTTCGCAACATCATTTCCTTTCTATGTTGATTAGGGTTGACGGGTTCGGTCGTTGCCGTCGCCATAACTGATCTTGACCCCATGACCTGGAATGGCTCTCGGGTTCTGGCCGCGAGCGACCTGTTCAGCCCATATCAGACTCCCCTCCGGCAGCGCCATCGCAGGGCTGCCCGCCGGTGCGCTCTGTGCCGAACACAGCACCAGAGCCAGCTCTCCCAAGCGATGTGCCAGCAACAAGCGTGCTGCCGCTCGAGGGGGCAACTCGAAGGTCACGGCGACCTGGTCGAAGTTATCCTGTGCCGCAGGATTGCCGTTGAGCGCGGCGATATCGGTCACCTGGGCGTCGATGGCCAGCAGTTTGATATCGGTCAGAATGATCTCGGCCGACTGATTGCTGGTTACCTCTGCCCCTTGGGCATTGTGCTGACGCGCATGCTTGCTGGTGAGGATCACATCCACCCGGTTACCGGGCCGGATCAGGCCGTGGCTGGCCGCCTCCCTCCCCAACGCCAGCGTTACCGCTCGCATGCCCGGCGCCATCATGGCGGAGAGATAGTGACTCTGCTCGGGACGAACCAGATCATCGGCAGAGACTATCTGGCCCGCCTCCAGCGTGCGGGTCACCAGACTCCCCTTGAGGGCCTTGGTATCGGTAAAACCAAACAGAAAGAGACCCGGCAGGTTCCTCTCTTCGGCTTCGGGAAGGGCTTGCCAGCGCAGATCTTCGGGATGAATGAAAGAGCCAGCCTGCACCCGATGGGCGGCAACCAGCACTTGGGCCACCCGATCTGGCGCCAACGATTCTACTGGCGCATCCCGTAGGGATGCACCGCTCTGCGGCGCAGGTTCAGCTGGCCACAAGGTAGCCAGCATCGCCGCCAGCACCAGCAGTGCAGCGATAAGCAAAAAGAGTTTCTTCATAAGGTGTGACTACATAAATAGAGGTGTGGTCAGAGCTGCCGCCCAGAGGATGGCAAACCCATAAGGCACAGTAGTTGGATTGGGTGAAGGGCGCAGGCGGCTATGGATCAAACACACCAGGCTGAGCAGGCCACCGGAGAACGCCATCAACAGCAATAATTCGGGCCATTGTTCACCTGCCCCATAAAGGCAGACCGCCAGCAATTTACTGTCCCCGGCGCCACACCAGCCTCTGCGATAGGCAATCAGCCCCAGCAGCAAGGTCAGTATGGCCAACACCAGTGACAGCGGATTGAACGGCAACAACCAGCCAACCCAGAGGGCCAGTACCAGCACCGCCAGATTGGGGATCCGCCGTTCGAACAAATCACTGACCAGACACCAGCAGGCCATCAATGTGGCGAGCCATTGCCCCCACGCCATCACTTGCCAGCCGCGTCCATATTCAACCCGGCAACAATGGCGGTGAACTTCTCCTTCAACGCCGTGATGAAGATCCCGTCCGAGCCAAATATGGCCAGGATCCCGGCCGCCAACCCTGCAGCCAGGATGCCGTACTCAATGGCCGTGGCACCGCTTTCATCCTTCAGGTAGTCACGAAGGTAATCCCAAACTCGCATCGTCATTTTTTGTCCCTGTTTTTTATGCCTGAAATTAAACAACGACAGGATGATATTGAGATCACAAACGAGAATCAATATCATTAACACCAAATGAAATAATTCGCAGAGTGAATTTGCCAATCTAACGAAGTTAACAGCAAAAACATCTGCAATTGGTTTCATTTACGCGCTAAAAACCGGACTTGGCAGATTAATAATCTAAACAACAATAACGGAGTCGAACGTGTTCAGGACAACGAAACCACTGCTGTTGCTCCTTTGCTGCGCCACATTGCTGGCATGTAAGGCAGAGCTGGGCAGCCCCGAGCAGGCGGGAAATAACGCAAGCAACAGCGGAGGAAGCGGTAGCAACCAGCAACCCACCACACCGGATAGCGGAAGTGGCAACACCCCGGGCACTGCGGGAGGTACTGCCAGCGGAGGAAACACCAGCAGTAGCAGCGGAGGGAGCTCAGGTAGCGGCTCGGGAACAACATCACCAGACCAATCGGGCCAACCAACAACGGAGACGACACAGCCCGCCCCACCCACTTCGCTGGATCTGGCCGGTGCACTGCCGCTGACTCACGAACAGGGTGGACAATTTGATATTCAGCTCTGTGCCGACAAGGTCTGCGTCACCCAGAGCGCTCAGGCTGATGGCAGTTTCGGCTTCAAACTGAAATTGAGCCAATGGCCACAAGACAAGGCGCTGCGCCTTGTCGCCAGCCACCGTCAGAACAGCGCGCTATCCCTCAGCAGTGAATTGCCTACGCTGACACAACTGCTCAAACAGGATCAAAACGGGGATGGGATCATCACCGAGCAAGAGAGTCCTCGCCTGCACCTCTCCCCCATGCCGCTGGCATATCAGGGCATCATGGCGGCGCTGCAAACGCAGGAGGGAAAACAGGATGTCTCTGGCCAGCTCTTCAGTGACCCTCATCTCAATCACCGTTTTGCCCGAGATCTCACCGCCTTGCTGCAGTTGACCCTGAACGGCGATATGCCGCTGCCGGCTCGGCAGCTCAGTGAGTTGGCAACTGCACTGGTCAGCCAGCAACAGTCCAACCCGACATCCACCCTGTTTGAACACCTGACGACACTGGCCACCAGCCAAGGCACAACATTACCTGACGACGCCGAAACCCGGCTGAACGATGCTCTCGCTGCCATGGAGAAACTGGATACCCGCACAGCGACCTACCAGCTGCTCACCACCTTCTACCCACAGCGCAAACTGACCTTGCTGGGACAATTCCCCTCTCGTCTGAGCGAAGCATCGGTATCGGTAGAGATCGGTGCCAAACCCAACCACAATGGGCTCAATGCCCACTATTTCAAACCAGAACGCCCCATTCGGCCACAACGGCTTGCGGTAATGGCCCAGAGTGGTCAGATGCAAGAGTCTCTTCCTATCAAGCAGGGCAACCAGTACAGCACCACTCTCACGCTCGCTGACCTCAACAACAGCTTCGCCAGTTGCAAACCGGGCAGCAGCGAGACCAGTGATGATCTGATGGAAGACACCCTGACCCTGGTGGTACAGGATGCCAAGAGTGAGGTGGAACTGCGCTCGGTGCTCGGCTCTTTCTGCGAGCTGGTCAAGCGCGATGAAAATCGCGATGGCATGCTCGGTGCCAACGAATATCCGCGCCTCAATGTGGGCTATACCACCACGGCGCAGTGGGCTCTGCTGCTCAAAACCACACTCAGTGCCGGCATGGGCTCTTTCCTGGACTGGCAAGCCTGGACCCTGGCTGAGCTGGATCAAAAACTCAAGGCACTACCGAGGCATCAGGTTGAGCTACTGGCAGCCATGGTTGCCCTGCAGGCCGAAGGGGAGCTCTGGCAGCAATCTGTCAACCTGATCGAGGGCACTGATTTTCGCCAGCAACTGCTGAGCTGGCTGGAGATCAACATGGCCAATGAATATTCAACCGTGTCCCGCAACAATCAGATACCGGACCTGTTCAAACTGGAAACCACCATCGCCGACAATAGCGGGCTGGGCCCCCTGTTGAATGCCAATCCAGACAAGAACATCTCCCACATCATCAAGGCGGCGACCGGTCTGATCCGCAACTCGGAAAGCGATGCTCTTCTCTATCCCGGAACCACCACAGCGGGTAGCTGGCTCACCCCCTACCCCAACAGCCCCATATCCCCTGTCTGTCAGCGCGAGGTGTTGTCAGATCAAGTGATCGGCCTGGCTATTCTGGGTCAGGGCCGTGATCAGGATGGCAGCCACTGGGTCACACTCGGCTGGCAACCCCAGGATGGAGTGAGTCAGTATCGAATTGGCTGGGGGAAAACCCCGTTTGAACATATTGAAAACGCCGAACAGCAAAACATCAGCCAGCAGACTCGCATCACCCTCAAGGGTCTCCCTCACTATCAGGACTACCAGATAAGAGTGATGAGCGAGGGTGGCACCATCAGTGCCCCACTGACCTACCGAGCCGGGCAGTTGCATGTGGCCGATACCCGTATCACCCACAGCATGGGGCTAGATGATGGCAAGCGTGGCCGGGACCTAGATAGCCGCTGCGATCCCTTGAGTGGACAAGCGGTCAACAGCAATCTGGATGGAGTGCTCGGCGCTCGCTACATCAAGCTGGACAACCGGGGAGACCCCCTGCCACGCCAGGATCTCTCCTACAAACAGATGCCGTTTGCCTGCGTGGCCGACGCCCTGAGTGGGCTGGTGTGGGAGACCAAGGTACAACACAAAGATGGCGAATCTTCCCTGCACGATGACAAAAGCCTGTTTGCCTATGACGATATCCAGAGCAACAACGCCTTCAACGGCAGCTGCTATGACCCGCAAAGTGGTGCTCTGGCCAGTGACCGCAGCCGCTGCAACCTGAAACGCCAGATAAGCCAGGTCAACCATAGCAAGCTATGCGGCCTCTCCAACTGGCGCGCCCCCAGCCAGCAGGAGTTCTACGGCATCATGACCCTGACCCGGGATAATCCCATTGCCCTCGATACCCGCTACTTCCCGCTCTATTCGGGTCTGCAATACACCAGTGGCAAGTGGAAAGAGCTGGAGAGTATCTCCCACGGCTTCTGGACCTCGGATGTGATGCCGGTCAGTCGCCCCATCGGCACCTGGGCGAAAGATGATGGCGGACCAGATGCTTACAAGGTTCGCCCAACTACCCAGCTACGTGGCAGCATTGCCCGTCAGTATCAACCCCACCACGTCATGCTGGTGAGCGATGGCTTCAAAGTCACAGGAGAATAAAATGCACCACTCTCTCTTCCCCCTATTACTTGCTGCCGCCCTGTTGCCGGCAGCGAGCCTGGCCCGTGAATGCCTGCCTAGCTATCAGGACGATGGTACCCGTTTCGTTAGCGAACTGATCGACACGGCCGAAGGCAAGCTGCAGGTGGTCAACGACAGAGCCACCGGCCTGCAGTGGCTTTACTGCCCCTACGGTCAACAAGTCAGTGATAATGGCTCTGGCTGCGAGGGCATGCCTGAGGTGATCAGCAGCAGAGCAAGCCCGAGCGACAACCCCTTGATGACCATCATCATGCAGGCCAACGACCGGCTTGGCTCCCCTGCACACCCTTGGCGGGCCCCAGACATCAAGGAGCTGTTTACCCTCTACAACCCTCAGTGCCAACCTGCTGCCTATAGCGCAGTGGGCTTTCCAGACCCTCAGCTGACCGCAGACACTGAAGTCCTCAAACTGCATGCGTGTGAAGCCAGATTTGATGCGGTGACCGACGAATATATTGAGCCAACCGAAGAGCAGAAACAGACTTGCAACAAGCTAACCAACCAAAGCTATGCCTTAACCATGCTCCAGTTTATTTCAGACAGTTCCTCCGGAGATGGATACAACTACCTTCAGTTCGAACCATCACATGAAGTGTTTAATGAAGGCGGTTACAGTGCACCTATGCTTAGGCTCGTCAGGCCAATCCCTAACCACAGTGAATGATGCCGTGCTGGCCAAAGGGGGTTAACTCCCTTTGGCTATTTTTGCCTTGGCTTTTTACTTCCGCCAAGGGAGTAGGTATGATTCGGCCAGCGTAAAAAGACTTGAATGGATGATCTGAACTCGATATGCGGATGAAACACCTGATTGCCGCGGCTTTGACCGCCCTCACCCTCTCCGGTTGCAGCCTGGTCTATCGTATCGATATTCCCCAGGGCAACTATGTGGAACAAAAACAGGTCGACAAACTGCGCCAGGGGATGACCCGCGAGCAGGTCAGCTATGTGCTGGGGACCCCCATGCTGCGTGACGGCTTTGACCCCAACACCTGGTACTACCTCTATGAATTCCAGCCGGGCCACGGCGACAAGGAGCGCAAAGAGCTCACTGTCACCTTCGCCAATGACAGGCTGACCACAGTGACGGGTGACTTCCCACTGCCAGCAGCTTTCAATACCCCGCTCTGATATCCCGCAAAACCGGCCTCGCGCCGGTTTTTTTTTTATCCAGCCCCGCGTAATTCATCCTGCCCGACAACACTGAGTCATTTCTCCCCATTGCAGCTGCTCGCAAATTGCCTGATGCTGATGAGCAGCCACCATGGCATCAACACCATCGAATGACACAGGGAGAATCCCCATGAGCCGGATCCTGATTGCCGGAGCCAGCGGCCTGATCGGTCGCGAACTGCTGCAGCAACTGCCTGCCGAACATGAACTGACCCTGCTATGTCGCCAGCCGGGCAAGGAGGCACACCACTGGCTGCCGGTCAATTTTGATGATCTGGCCAGCGTCACCCTCTCCCGCCCGGTCGATATCGCCTTCTGTGCCCTTGGTACCACCCGCAAGGAGGCGGGCTCTGCCGAGGCGTTTCGCCGGGTCGATCTCGACTATGTGGTCGCCTTTGCCGAGCTGGCCCGCCGCCACGGTTGTCAACGGCTGATCGTGGTCTCGAGCATGGGGGCCAGCGCATCGTCCCCGGCTCTCTATCCGCGTACCAAGGGAAAGATGGAGCAGGCCCTGCTGGCCCAATCCTGGCCACGGCTCGCCATCGTGCGGCCCGCCATGCTGCTGGGGGATCGCCAGCCACCGCGCCTCTCCGAGCAGGTCTTTCAGACCATCTACCCGCTGTTTCGGCCACTGCTGGTGGGCAAGCTCGCCCGCTGGCGCGCCATCGAGGCCCGTCAGGTGGCTCGCGCTATGATCGCCCTCTCGAAAATGCCCGCCGGGTGCGAAATTGTCGAAAACGAGCAGTTGCTGACCCTCTGAACCCGGCCTTCCCCACTGATTACGCACAGTGCTGCAAAAACAGCAGGGCAAGCCAATTGGCTTGCCCTTTGTCTATCTGTTGGCGAGGTATCCTGACCGCCTCTTGCCATCACAGGCTGCGCTCGGCTGTCAGGGCAACATCCATCAACCGCGAATATGGTCGATAAAGGTGTCGATCTGCTCGCGGGTGCAGGCGGGGTTCATAAAGACCGCCTTCTCTCCGGCGATATAGGAGTACTTGCCGCGGGCGTCATAGTCGGAGTGGGCCACCGCCTCCACCCAGTTGGTGTAGAGCCCCACCTTGCCGCGCCCCTTGAACAAGCTGCGGTGATAGTCAGTGTTGCGCTGCAACCGCGTCTTGTAGGCGGGATCGCTTGAGCGGGCCAGCTCGAAGGCGAATTCGGCTTCCGGATCGCTCACCCACTCGGGGTTGTAGATCTTGAAGCCGACGCTCGGCCCCTGATTCTCCTGCGCCACCAGCTTGACGTTGCCGAGCTGGCTTAACCGGAAGCGGAAGTAGTTGGCATTTTGCAGGCAGTGGGCCAGCACGGTGCGATACCCCTCCACTCCCATGTAGTTGAGCGCCGCATAGGCACCGAACAGGCCGCTCGCGCCGCGGGAGCACTCGATGGTGGATTGCAAGTGGGTCTGGCCCTGAATGTCCCGCTCGAAGTAGGAGAAGTTCTCCGGGTCATTCTCCATCGCCTTGAGATCATCCTGCTCCTTGATCATCACCAGACTGGAGGTGTAGGGCACATAGCCCCACTTCTGGAAGTCGACGGTAAAGGAGTCGGCATATTTCAGCTCGGCAAAGCGTGCCACGTTGCGCTCGATCCCCGCCAGAGTGGCGCTGTTGATGGCGAGCGGGTTGGCGGCAAAGTCGTAACCCAGGAAGAAGATCATCGACCAGCCGATGGCGGCATCGACGTGGATGTGAGGTTTGACCGCCACCTCGAACTGCTCGCAGAGGCGATTGCGCAGCTCGAACACGGGTTTCACCTGATCCACACCGAAGGTGTCGGTGGTGCCCATGGTGAGCATGATGGTCGGCACCACATGTTTCAGGGCAAAACAGGCGGTCAGGGTGCGCTCGAGGTGGTCGAGATCGATGTCGTTGTTCTCGCCGACCTGAATGCGGATGGTCTTGTTCTCGATGTCGACCCCGAGCAGGGAGAGGTTGGTAATGTTGGAGTAGTGACCGCCCTGGGAGTTGATGATGCGGTAATCCTGATAGTGGCCTAGCCCCTTGTGCTTGGCCTCCGGCAAGGTTTTGCGAATGCCGAGCAGGTAGCCGTAGAGGTTACAGAAGGTACCCCCCTGGGTGAAGATGCCGGTGGCCCGCTCGGGGTCATAGCCTGCCAGCAGGGCAATCTGGCGCACCACCTTCTTCTCCAGCTCCTCGGCCACTCCGGCGTATTCGGAGTAGACCAGATTGGGGTTGGCCAGAATTCCCAGCTGGGCGCCGTAGATGGCGGGATCCGCCGACATGGTGATGACGTTCTCGACGCTGGAGGGATTCTCCCAATCCTTCGACAGGGCGGCGGCAAACAGCAGTTCGGCCATCGGCTCGCCCGAGGTGCGCATGGTGGCGGGCACCGGCATGGTCTCGCAGAGATCGGCCAGGCGGGCACGGCCATCAGGCCAGGCGTTCAGGCGGGCATCGGGCGCCAGACCACGGGCCCGAAATTCGTTGAGGGTGGCAAATCCGGGTTCGCGAAAAACGGGCCAGAGATCGGGATTGCGCGAGAAAAAGTTGGCTTTGACTGTGGCGAAACGGGCGGAGAAATCGGGGTGAACGGCATTGACGCTTTCGTCTTGCAAATAAACTAAGTCACTCATTTTTATACCATTAGTACAGCAAATGTGCGGCCGTTATACCCCTGTACCTGCGGGGCCGACAGTGACAATATCTAATGGCCTACCCTACTTTTTGTCATGTATCAGCCATAACAAGGGCTGGCAAAAAGGCGCCTTTGAGGCGCCTCTTTAGATTTCGTGATCTTGCTCCCACCCTGGCTGACAGCGCCCTCACTACCAGACCACCATCAGCGCAGCGTCCCCCTCAACGCAGGGAGGTCAACAGCCACTCGGCAAACTCCGCCAGCTCGCTCTGCTGATGCGGAAAGGCCGCCAGCCAGGGCTGCAGGCGCGCGGCGACAGCCTCCGGTCGATAGCCGCAACCCGCCAGTTCGGCCGCCAGCAGATCAAACGGGGCCGGCTCCAGAGTATCGCTAAAGAGCTGCGCCCGGGTGATGACCCCTTTCTCCACATCAAAGTGCAACTCCACCCCGCCCCAGCTGAACCGCTCCTCCAGCAGATGGCTGAAGGCCGGGGCATGGCCATAGTTCCACTCCCAGCTGCGCTGGCGGGCGAAGGTCTCGGCAAAGCCCGGCAGATCCGGCATCTGCTCCGGGGAGATATGCTCGGGCTCAACTCGCGCGCCGTAATGGTGGAAGAAGGCCTCGACCAGCGCCTCGCTCACCTGTTGATGACCGATCCCTGGCAACAGTTCGCACAGATTGGCCACCCGGCTGCGCACCGAGGTGATCCCCTTGGCCGCCAGCTTCTTGGGGTCGGGGTTGAGGTAGTTGGCCAGGCGGCCGAGATCGGCGTCCAGCAGCAGGGTGCCGTGGTGAAACCCGCGATCCAGGGTCTCCCTGTAAGCCGAACCCGATACCTTGCGCTCCCCGTCCGGGGTCGCCACCAGCAGGTCGTTGCGACCGGAGGCAAACGCCTCGATCCCCAGTCGCTTGAGCCCGTCCAGCACGATGGCGGTAGAGACGCTCTTGTCATACTCCGGCTTGCCCGCCATGAAGGTGAAGCAGCTGTTGCCAAGGTCGTGGAACACGGCGCCGCCGCCACTGCTGCGACGCGCCAGGGTGACCCCGTCCTCTTCCATTCGGCGGGTATTGCACTCCTTCCACGGATTCTGGGCACGGCCAATCACCACGGTATTGGCATTGCGCCAGAGGAACAGCACCCGCTGGCCGGGGTCCATCTGGCGGAAGATGCACTCCTCGACGGCCAGATTGAACAGGGGATCGTGAGAGTCGGAGACAAGCAGACGCAAGCGGGACATAAAAAGACCTTATCCGGAACTGGGGGCAGCATGATAACACTGACGGGGTACCATCACTGAGCCGTTGCACATTAACCGGTGCGCAGCAGCCGCGACACATTTGCGTCACACCTGACCGCCCCATAAAAGTATCTATTGATATAACGACACAGCTTGACGTGCAACCACGGAAAAAATGCAGTCAAGCTACAATGACAACGATAAAAACGGGAAAAAGTGGCTAGAATGCGACCACTTCGATAGGCCATATGACTCTCTTATTGGTCACATAACTTGCAAAAAAACGGCATGTATCCATCCCGTGTGATGAACGACACAAAAATGACTTTCCAACCCCCCTATACCCTATTGCAAACGCCTTTTCTCCCCTTGCAGGTGACACAAAATTGCTTGAATCTAGCCTAGACATCGCTCCCGAGAGAAACGTTGTATGACGGAGAACGCAGCCCCCCGCCAGCCCCTGAGCTGGTTTCTGCCAATGCTGGTCGGTATGGTCATCGCGACCCTGACCTCTTCCCCCGTGCGAGCCGGCGAGCAGGTCATCGTCCAGTTGCCGTGGCAACACCAGTTCCAGTTTGCCGGTTACTACGCGGCCATCGCCAAAGGGTTTTATCGGGAGGCCGGTCTGCATGTCACCCTGCGCGAAGCGGACTCCCGCACCGATGTGGTCAGCGAGGTGATCTCGGGAAAGGCCCATTTTGGCATCAGCGGCAGTGATCTGCTGCTGGATCGGGCTGCCGGTCGTCCGGTGGTGGTGCTCGCCGCCCTGCTGCAGCACTCGCCGCTGATCCTGCTCACGCTGGATCGGCCAGATATTCGCAACCCGGCCGATCTGGCCAACAAGCGACTGATGCTGGAGCCTGGCTCCAACGAGCTGCTGACCTACCTTTCTCACCAGACCCGCAGCCGCGACTGGGTCACCCTCCCATACAAACAGGGGATACAGGCACTGCTGGCGGGCAAGGTGGATGCCATTAGTGCCTACAGCACTACCGAGCCCTTCTATCTGCAACAAAAAGGGATCCCCTATCGGGTTTTCAGTCCGCGCACCATCGACTTTGACTTCTACGGCGACAACCTGTTTACCTCAGAGCGGGAGCTGATCACCCGACAGGATCGGGTCTACGCCTTCCAGCAGGCCAGCCTCAAGGGGTGGCGCTATGCGATGGACCACCCCGAAGAGATGATCAACCTCATCATGGAGCAGTACCCGACCGGGGCTGGCCGTGAACAGCTGGAGTTCGAGGCTCGCGAAACCAGAGCGCTGATGCAGCCGGATCTGATCGAACCTGGCTACATGCAGCAGGAGCGCTGGCTGCAGATCGCCAAAACCTATCTGGAGGCGGGCATGCTCACGGTATTGCCCAACCTCGACCGCTTTATCTACGACCCGGCGCAGGAGCGGCTGCGCCAGCAACGGCAACTGCTCGACAAGAGCGTGGCGGTGGCCATGCTCATCACCTTTACCCTGATGACCCTGCTCGGCATCTTCTTGCACCTCTATCTGCGCCTGCGCGAGGAGGCGCGAGATCGCCAGCGGCTGACCCGTGAACTGGCCCAGAGCGAACAGCACTATCGCTTCGTGGCGGAGAACAGTGCCGATGTGATCTGGACCATGGATGCCGCCAGCTTGCGCTTTCGCTATGTCAGCCCGGCCATCGCCCCCCTGAGCGGCTACGAGGCCCCCGAGCTGTTTGCCCTGCCCCTCAAACAGCTGCTACCGGATGCCTCAAGGCAACTGCTGCGCGAGGAGATCTCCGCCACCCTGGAGGCCTGGCAGCGGGGGGAACATGACCAGACCCGCCGGGTCATTCGCACCCAGCTGCGCCACAAGGATGGCCATCTGGTGGCGACCGAGACCATCACTACCCTCCATGGCAACCACAATGCCCAGCCGGAGGCGATCCTCGGGGTCACCCGGGATATCACCGAGCGGGCAGCGCGAGAGGAGATGATGCGCCGCCTAGCCTTCTACGACCCCCTCACCGGGCTGCCCAATCGCCGCTTGCTGCAGCAACGGCTCAAGGAGCTGATGGAGCAGGAGGCTCCCCGTCCGCTGGCATTGATGTTTATCGATCTCGATCACTTCAAACCGATCAATGACACCTTCGGCCATGAGACCGGGGATATTCTGCTCAATATGGTGGCCGAGCGGATGAGCCACTGCGTGCGCAAACAGGATCTGGTGGCACGGCTGGGTGGCGACGAGTTCGTTATCTTGCTGCCGGAGAGTGGCGACGAAGTGCTGGCGGTGGCCGACAAGCTGCACCAGCAGCTGCGCCATCCGTTCCAGCTGGAGGGGCAGGAGCTGCTCATCTCCAGCAGTATCGGGCTGGCGCTCTATCCCGAGCACGGGGAGGATGCCAAAACCCTGATGCACCACGCCGATCAAGCCATGTATCAGGCGAAGAATCGCGGCCGCGGCCGGGTCTGCCTCTTTACCGAGGGCCTTGATCCCGAGCAGGGCGCCCTGCTGTGGCAACCCGGCCACGAGTGCGGTCACCCGCGCATCGATGCCGAGCATCGCCAGCTCTTCGTATTGACTAACCGGCTGCTGGAGCGGATGAAAGATCAGCACGAGGAGCCGGCCCCGTTTCTGGAGAGTCTGGAGAGCCTGTTCGACATGGCCCGCCATCACTTCGCCTTTGAAGAGCAGATGCTGGCGGAGATCGACTATCAGGAACTCGTCAGCCACCGTCAGGATCACCAGCGCCTGCTCAACAAGGCTGGCCAGCTGCTGCACGCCGCCAAAGCGGGAACACTGGGCAACGACGAGTTGCTCAACTTCATCATTCAGGAGCTGGTTGTCGGCCACATGAGTCAGGCGGATCGCCGCTACTTCCCTCTGTTCAGATCTGAGCGCAGCGTGCCGGTTGCGGAGGTGGTCACCTAGCCCCCCCCCTGTTCAGCCCCGAGCGTAACGCGCCTCTTGCGAAAGGAGCAACCTAGTCACCGCGCAGGGCAACTACTGGGTCGAGACGCACTGCCCGCAGCGCAGGAGCGACCCCGGCCAGCAGGCCAACCAGGGCGCTGCAACCGAGCGCCAGCAGCAGATAGAGAGGATGGAGGGTAAGCGGCAAGCCGGCCACCAGCAGGGTGAGCAGCAGTTTTAGCCCGCCGAGCAGGGCCAGCCCCATGGCTCCGCCCAGCAGCGCCAGCACTACGGCTTCGAGCAGGAACAGCAATAGAATGCGCCGCCGTGGGCAGCCCAGCGCCATCAGCAAGCCCACTTCGGGGATCCGCTCCTGCTGGGCGATGCTCATGATGCTGAAGATGCCGACCGCCCCGATCAGCAGCGAGATAATGCCGAGCCCGCCAACCGCCAGCTTGATGATGGAGAGTATCTTGTCGAGGCTGGTCAGCATGTCCTGCTGGGAGGTGAGGGTGAAATCCTCGGCGCCGTGGCGGGCGATCAGCACCCGCCGGATCTGGGCGGTGATCTCGGCCTCCGTCTGCCCGGTGCGATAGATGACATCGATCTCCTGCAATCCCTCCTTGTTGAACAGCGCCTGGGCGTGAGCGGCGGGCAGATAGATCATATCGTCCAGATCAAAGCCGAGAAATTGCCCTTTGGGGGCCAGCACCCCGGCCACCCGAAAACGGCGATCACCGGCGCGCAGCAGGTTCCCCGGTGCATCGCCCCCAGGAAACAGCTCAGCCGCCACCTTGGCCCCCAGCACCGCATAGGCGCGGGGCATGGCACTGTCATCCGCGGGCAGAAAACGCCCCTGCACCAGGGTGAGTCGCCAGCCGGAGAGCGCAGCCGGACCTGTGCCCAGAATAGCGGTGCTGCGGGTCAGCCCACGGCTGCGCACCTCCCCCTGCCCCTGTACCACAGGGAGCGCCGCCTCTACCCCTGCCAATCTGGCGAGGGCATCGGCATCCTCCAGTAGCAGGGGACGGCTGCTGGAGAGGATGCCGGGCGGGCCGCCTGCGGTTTCGGTCTTGCCCGGGGTCACGGCGATCAACCGGGTGCCAAATTGGGAGAAGCTGTCGAGCAGATAGAGCCTGAGCCCCTCGCCGATGCCGGTGAGCAGGGTCACCGAGGCGATCCCGATGGCAATGCCGAGCGCAGACAGCAGGCTGCGACTGCGCCCAGCCAGCAAGGCGCGCCAGAGCCAGAACAGCAGATCAGCGGCGCGCATCAGCCACCGCTCCACTGCCCGCTGCGCAGGCTGCTGACCGGATCTTGCCGTGCCGCCCGGGAGGCGGGCAGCCAGCTAAAAAACAGCCCGCTCAGCAGGGCCGCCGGTATGGTGCAGAAAGTAGCAAGCAAGGGGACCGCCGCCGGAAATCCGGGCCAAATCACTCCGGCGAGGCCAACCAGGGCATAGCCCAACACAGTGCCAAACAGCGCGCCACTGCCGCTCAGCAACAGCGCCTCCCACAAAAACAGCTGGCGGATCTGGCGACTGTCGGCCCCCAGCGCCTTGAGCAGGCCGATCTCGCCGGTGCGCTGGCGGGTGCTGATCAGCGCCAGATTCATCATCATGATGCCGGAGACCAGCAGGCTGATGGCACCGATGCCGGCAACGGCCAGGGTGAGGGTCGAGAGAATGGTGGAGAAGGTGGCCAGCATGGCGTCGCGGCGCACCACGGTCACATCGAGTACCCCGTGGCGCGACTGCATCAGCTGCTCCAGTCGCTTGACCTGCGGGGGCACCGCTTGCCCCGCCAGCGGCTGGATCAGCAGCCGAAACAGCCCCTCGGTGTTGAACAGCCGCATGGCGCTACCGACCGGGATCAGCGCCGCCTCGGCCATATCCATCCCCAGATTGCTGCTCTGGC
This sequence comes from Aeromonas sp. R9-2, assembly GCF_040908025.1. Classification (NCBI taxonomy): domain Bacteria; kingdom Pseudomonadati; phylum Pseudomonadota; class Gammaproteobacteria; order Aeromonadales; family Aeromonadaceae; genus Aeromonas; species Aeromonas sp. R9-2. The sequence goes on along the minus strand of NZ_JBFOCX010000026.1, from coordinate 199,442 downwards.
TGGTGAAGACCCCCACCACCCGAAAGCGGCGATTGTCAAAACGCAGCCACTGGCCGACCGGATCGGCCTGACCGAACAGCTCACGGGCCACCTTGGCCCCGAGCAGAACGGCTGGGCGATCCTCTGCGGCATCCCCCGGCAGCCAGCGGCCGGAGAGCAGTTCCAGCCCGTGGGTATCGCGCAGCCCGTTGCTGCTGCCAAGCAGCATGGTCTGGCGCAGGCGCGCCCCCTGTTTGGCCTCGGCAAAGCCCATCACCAGCGGCACCAGCCGCACGTTTGGCTGATGCTGGCCAAGGTAGTGCATATCATCGAGAGTGATCTGCCGCAGACTGTTGCCGGTGACCGGCGGCAGCCCGCCTGTAGTCTCCTTGCGGCCGGGGAACATCACCAGCAGATCCTTGCCAAGGGAGCTGAACTGGTCGGCCACATAGCGCCTCGCCCCCTCCCCCAGCGCGGTGAGCAGCAGCACCGAGGTGACGCTCAGACTCACCGCCAGGATCAACACCAGCGCCCGTGAACGCTGACGCAACAAGGCCACGGCGGCAAAGCGGATCACATCGGGCCGCCGCATTCAGCCACCGCCGCTATCAATGTTGATGTGGCCATCGTTCATCAGGATCCGCCTGCCCGCCCGCTCACCGAGGCGCGGATCGTGGGTCACCACCACCAGCGTGATCCCCTGCTCCCGGTTGAGCTCCTCCAGCAGGGTAATCACCTCCTCCCCGGAGCGGGAGTCGAGATTGCCGGTGGGCTCGTCGGCCAGGATCAGCCGCGGCGCCATTGCCATGGCCCGGGCGATGGCTACCCGCTGACGCTGACCGCCGGAAAGCTCGGCAGGGCGGTGTCCGGCCCGGTTCTCCAGCCCCAGCTCTCCCAGCAACTGCTGGCTGCGGCGATGGCGCTCGGCGGGAGCGATCCCGCACAGCATCAGCGGCAGCTCGACATTTTCACGGGCGGTGAGGCGGGAGATAAGGTGAAACGACTGGAACACAAAACCGATGCGATGGCCGCGCAGCTGGGCCAGCGCTGGCTCTGACAGGGTGGCGGTGTCCTCCCCTCCCAGCCAGTAGCGCCCCTCATCGGGCCGATCCAGCAGCCCCAGCACATTGAGCAGGGTCGATTTGCCGGAGCCCGAGGGGCCCATCACCGCCAGATACTCCCCCTCGGCAACCCGCAGGGAAACGCGATCGAGGGCGGCCACTTTGCTCCCCCCCAGAGTGAAACGACGGCTGACGGCATCAAGGCGAATGAGATCACTCATCCGTCTGCTCCGTGGCGGCGCTGAAAGGGCCCTCCCCGACAATCTGTCCGGGCTGGGCCGCCAGCCGATCACCGGTAGCGAGCCCCTCGGCGACTTCAATCCAGTTCCAGTTCTCCCCCCCCCAACGGGGCACCACCCGCACCAGCTTATCCCCTTCCAGCCGCAACACGCTACCATCGTCGGCCCGGCTGCTGGCCGCTACCCGCAGCACATCGGTGGCGCGGGTCACCTCGACTTCAAGGTCGGCGCTGTAGCCGATAAGCAGGGGGACATCGGTGGGCAGGGCAGTGAGCGTCGCCTCCACCTCCACGGTGCGGGCCTGCTTCTCCAGCTCCTTCACATAGGGGGCGATACGGGTGACGGTGGCGGCAAAATCGCGCCCTGGCATGGCATCGAGCAGTACCCGGGCAGACTGGCCCACCTTGAGGCGGGCGGCATCCACCTCATCGATGGGGGCTGAGACATACAGACACTTATCATCGATAAGATCGATCACCGGAGGCATGGCCACTCCGGGCGGTGAGGGGGTCATGTATTCGCCCAGCTTGCTGTTGACCTCAGCCACCACTCCGGCAAACGGCGCCAGCAGGCGGCGCTCGCTCAAGCGAGCCTCCACCTGGGCGACCTGCGCCTCGTCGACTCGCTCCTGCTGACGGGATGCCTGACAGACATAGCGGCGGGTATCGGCCAGATTCTGGGCCTGCTCGGCGAGGGTGCGGGAGGTGAGGTTTTTGGCCAGCAAGGTGGCCAGCCGGTTGGCCTCCCGCTCGTAGTAGGCCGCCTCGCTGCAACGCTCCTCACGCTGGGTCTTGCCAAGGGCCTGCTGGGCGCGGGCCCGGGCGAGATCGGCGTGAATATCGTCACTCCAGAGGGTCAGCAGCAGATCTCCCCGGGCTACCCGCTCCCCGGCCTTGACGGCGATCTGCTCCACCACGCCGCCACCGGGCAGACTGAGTCCGGCTCGCTGACACGACTTGATGGTGCCGGCCCGGGTATTGACCACGGTGACCAGCACATCCCCCCGCCCGACCTCTGCCAGCCTGATCGGCGTCGGCTGCGGTCGCCACCACCATGCCAGAGCAGCCACCGCTACCACGGCGCCACTTCCCCACCACAACCAACCTCTCTTCATCGCGCATCCTTTCGCTAGTGACTCCCGTCATGAGCGTCGGGAGAGCAGGGCATAATAGAGCAAGGGTATCACCACCAGGGTGAGCAAAGTGGAGACCAGGATCCCGAAAATCAGGCTGATGGCCAACCCGTTGAAGATGGGATCATCGAGGATAAACAGGGCCCCACTCATCGCCGCCAGCGCCGTCAGCATGATGGGTTTGGCCCGCACCTGCGCCGCTTCGATCACCGCCTGCTCGAACGCCACTCCGGCGCTGCGCTGCTGCTCGATAAAGTCCACCAGCAGGATGCTGTTGCGTACGATGATCCCGGCCAGGGCGATCATCCCGATCATCGAGGTGGCGGTAAACTGGGCCCCCAACAGGGCGTGGCCCGGCATCACCCCTATGATGGTGAGCGGAATCGGGGCCATGATGATGAGTGGCACCAGATAGGAGCGGAACTGGGCCACCACCAGCAGATAGATGAGGATCATCCCCACCCCGTAGGCGATGCCCATATCGCGGAAGGTCTCGTAGGTGATCTTCCACTCCCCGTCCCACAACAGCGCCACCTCCCCCAGCTTGTCGGGCTGCTGCACGTAATATTGGGGCAGGTCGATATCGGCACCGGCGGCAAACATGCCGTAGAGCGGGCTGTCGGTGTGGCCGCCCATGTCGGCCACCACCATCACCATGGGCTGCATATTCTTGTGCATGATATAGCTGGGGGCCACCTCATCACGGCGACTCACCAGCTCGGAGACCCGCACCAGCTGGCCGCTCTGGCTGCGCACCTTGAGCGCCAGCACGCCCGCCAGATCCCGTTTGTCGCCGGGGGCCAGCTCGATGCGGATCGGCACCGGATACTTGGCGCCGTGCCCCTGCAGCCAGCTGGCATCCTGATAACCCACCCCGCCATTGAGGGTGTTCACCAGATCCCCGAGATCGACCCCGAGCAGGGCCGCCTTGCTGCGATCCACCACCAGCCGCCACTTGGGCTGCGGGTCGGTCAGATAGATATCCACATCCACCAGATCCGTGGTGGCTACAAAGCGGGCCTGTACAGCCCGCGCCGCCGCTTCTCGGGCAGCCTGAGTCGGGCCATAAATTTCGGCAACTATGGGTGACCAGACCGGCGGGCCGGGGGGCACCTCCACGACTTTCAGGTTGCCCCCCACCGCACTGGCGATGGCCTGCAGCGGCCCCCGAACCGACTGGGCAATCTGGTGACTGCTGCGATCCCGCTCATGCTTGTCCACCAGATTGACCTGAATATCCCCCACGTTGGCGCCGCTGCGGATAAAGTAGTGGCGCACCAGCCCGTTGAAATTGATGGGGGCGGCGGTGCCGGCGTAGATCTGGTAATCCTTCACCTCAGGCACTTTGGCAAGCTCTCGTCCGACCGCCAGCAGGGTCCGCTCGGTCTGCTCCAGGGTCGCCCCCTCCGGCATATCGAGCACCAGCTGAAATTCCGACTTGTTGTCAAAGGGAAGCATCTTGAGCACCACCCACTGCACCACCGGCATGGCGGTGGCGGCCCCGACCAGCAGCAACACCACCAGCCAGAGTTTGCGTCTGGCGCGCTTGGCGCCATCACCAATCAGGAAAGGAGTCATCAGCCGGTGAAAAAGACCAGCCTTGGCCTCGCCGTGGGCACCGTGCACCTCACCCTTGAGCAAATGGCTCGCCAGCCAGGGGGAGAAGACAAAGGCCACCAGCAGGGAGATGAGCATCCCCATGCTGGCATTGATGGGGATGGGGCTCATGTAGGGGCCCATCAGGCCACTGACAAAGGCCATCGGCAGCAGGGCCGCGATAACGGTCAGGGTCGCCAGTATGGTCGGCCCTCCCACCTCATCCACCGCCCCCGGTATCAGATCCTTGAGCGCCCCCTTGCCCAAACCGCGATGGCGGTGGATGTTCTCCACCACGACTATGGCGTCATCCACCAGAATGCCGATGGAGAAGATCAGCGCAAACAGCGACACCCGGTTGAGGGTAAAGCCCCAGGCCCAGCTGGCAAACAGGGTCAGTGCCAGGGTGATAACGATGGCAACGCCCACCACCAGCGCCTCTCGCCAACCCATGCTCACCAGCACCAGCAGCACCACCGCTGTGGTGGCAAAAATCAGCTTGCCGATCAGGGTTTTGGATTTGGTCTCGGCGGTGACGCCGTAGTCCCGGGTCACCGTCACCTCGACCCCGGCAGGGATCAGTCGATTCTGCAAACTTTCGACCCGCGCCTCCACCCGCTTGGCCACATCGACCGCATTCTGGCCCGGCTGCTTGCCGATGGCCAGGGTCACCGCCGGATAACTGGCCTGTCCCAGCCCCATCCAGCTGCGCTTGGTCGGGGTCTCCTGACCCAGAGAGACCCTGGCCACCTCCCCCAGATAGACCGGCTTGCCGTCGTGCAGCCCCACCACCAGCTCTCTAGCCTCCTGCTCACTTTGCAGAAACTGCCCCACCTGCACCTTAATCTCACTGTTGCTCTGCTCGATAGCCTGTGTCGTGCCCACCTGATTGGCGGCCGCAAGTCGCTGGCTCAGCTCGCCCCAGCTGATGCTGTGGGCGCTGAGGGCCGCCGGATCCGGCATCACCCGCAACACGGCGCTCTGGCTGCCCAGCGTGTAAATATCGCGGGTACCGGGAATGCGCTTGAGTTCGGTCTCCAGCTCATGGGCGACCCGGGTCAGCTCGGGTGCACCCAGCTGCTTGCTCCCTTCTTTGCTCCAATCTTTGCTCCATAAGGTCAAACTGACGATAGGGACATCATCGATCCCCCGGGGTTTTACCAGCGGCTGACCGACCCCGATCCCCTGTGGCAACCAGTCGCGGTTGGAGTCGAGCTGGTTGTTGAGATCGACGATGGCCTGCTCGCGGCTCACTCCCACCTTGAACACCACCACCAGCAGGGCGCCATCGGGTTGGGAAAAAGAGTAGAGGGTATCAATGCCCTTTATCTGGGAGACCACCTGCTCGGCAGGGGTAGTGACGAGAGAGGCCACTTCAGCCGGAGTGGCTCCCGGGAAGGGAATGTAGACATCGGCGAAGGTGACATCGATCTGCGGCTCCTCCTCCTTGGGGGTCACCAGCACCGCAAACAGGCCGAGCAACAGCCCCACCAGCGCCAGCAGCGGCGTGATGGCCGAGCCCTGAAACAACGCAGCCAGCCGACCGGCAGGCCCCAGCCTCTCCTTGTTGCTGTTCAGCTCGCTACTCATGGGCCACCTCCTGCTGCTGCGCCCAGGCATCGGGAGCCAGCTTGTCACCGGCTTGCAGCCCGGCCAGGATCTCGCACTGCCCTTCAAAGCAATGGCCGACCCGCACCGGCGTCAGGGCCCAGCCAGAGGGCTGCTGCAGATAGACGCCGTTGAACTCCCCTTGCCGCAGCAGGGCGCGATCCGGCACCTGCAACACCTGACGTTCACCCTGCTTGAGCTGGACCTTGAGCCACATGCCGGGCAATACCCCGGCGGTTTGCGGCGGCAAGTCGAGGCGCAACCTGAAGGCGTGGCTCTGGCTGTCGGCATAGTTGAAGCGGGTCAATTTGACCGGGGTAACGGCCCTGCCATCAGGCAGCAGCACTTGCATATCCGCAGGCTCACGAGCGAGCGAAAGGGCGGATTGGGGCAACTCCACCTCCACCCGCAAGGTGTCGAGGGAGAAGCCGGAGAGCAGCGGGGTACCGGGGGCGACAGTCTCCCCCAACTCCACCAGCCGTTTGGTCACCACTCCGGCGTAAGGGGCCAGAATGCGGGTATAACCGTAGGCCTCGCGGGCCTGAGTGAGGGCCGCATCGGCAGCGTTCACCTCGGCGCGGGCGGCGCGATCAGTCGCCTGGGCATTATCGAGCTGGGCGCGGGTGATCACGCCCTTGGCAATCAGCGCCTGAAAGCGGGCGAGCTGGCGCTCGGCTTCCACTTGCTGGGCCTGCGCCCGCGCCAGCCGCGCCTCGGCCCCCGTGACGGCGGCAAACTGCTCCTTGCCACTGATCTCCAGCAGCGGCTGTCCCGCCTGTACCTGATCGTTCACATCCACCAGCATACGGGAGACCCGGCCGCTGGTCTGGGCCGCCACCGTCCCCTGATTGATGGCACTGACGGTGCCATCCAGCGTCAGCCAGTCAGTCACCGGTTGTGGCGCTACTGTCAACAGGGGCTCTGGCTCCCCGTCCGCGGCAAAGGCCAGGGGGGATGTCATGGCCTGCGATGTCATCACCAACATGGTGATCCCCAGCAACCGGATCTTTTCCATCATTACTCTCCTTCCCTGGCATCATCAATCACTTCACGGGATCAGGCGGTATGGGACTGGCGCACCTTATCCACTCCCCGAACTGGCGCCTTGGTCAGCACCCTGGCCAGCCCTCTGTCAAACAGCAAGATCCCGGCCACCATGGCCGCTATAAACAACATTATCATGGGCTGCCCGCTGGAAATGAGACTCAGAGCAGGCCCCGGGCAGATACCCACCAATCCCCAGCCGATGCCAAACAGTGCGGCCCCGCCGATCAGCCGGCGCTCGAGCCGAGGAGCTGGTACGGCGGCGATGGGCTCCCCCAGCACGCTCTGACGACGGGGTTTCACCAGCAAGAAGTAACCCGGCATAAAGACCAGCAGGGCGCCTCCCATCACGAAGGCAAGGCTGGGATCCCAGGCCCCGGCCAGATCGAGAAAACCGGTGACCCGGGCGGGATCCATCATGCCGGAGATGGCCATCCCCAGCCCGAACAACACACCCGCAAACAAACTTGTCAGCAACTTCATGGCAATCAGCCCCTTACAGCAGATGATGAGTGACGAAGACGGTGATAAAGCCTGTCGCCATAAAGGTCAGGGTGGCGACGATGGAGCGCAGGGAGAGCCGCCCCATGCCACAGATGCCGTGGCCGCTGGTGCAGCCATTGCCAAGACGGGTACCGACCCCGACCAGCAGACCGGCCAGCAGCAGAACGGGCCAGCCGGGCAGCGTGGTGAATGCAGGCATGCTGGCCCAGCCCAGGGTCAGCGCCAACCAGGCACCCGCCCCCAGTCCCAGCAGAAACAGCACCCGCCAGGGCGCACGGTGTTGCAGCGCACCGGCCAGAATGCCGCTGATCCCGGCCACCCGGCCGTTGAACAACATCAAGATCAGGGCCGACAGCCCCGCCAGCATGCCACCGCCCAAAGAGAGCAGCCATTGGCTTTCCATCATCAAGATTCCTTATTTTCCGAGTGACAAAAATGGGTTTGCAGCGCCCCCAGCACATCGGCGGCCACCTCGCTCACCAGCGAGTAGTAGATCTGTTGGGAAACCTTGCGCGAACGGATCAGGCCGTAGCGCTTCAATACCGAAAGTTGCTGGGAGAAGGCCGACTGCCCGAGTTGGCTATGGGCCAGCAGCTCCCCGACCCCCTTCTCCCCCTCCACCAGCTGGCAGAGCACCATCAGGCGTTCGGGATGAGCCAACGCCTTGAGCAGGGAGGCGGCGGCTGTCGCATGTCTGTTCATCTCGTCGAATTGGCTCATAAGAGTAAATTAGCAATTGCTGATATTTGTTCTATTGTATAAAACAACACTAAATTAGCAATATCTAAAGTAGATAAGGAGAAAGACCATGACAGTAGATAACGGAGTCAGAATTGTCGCGGGTTGCATGTTGCTGCTCTCGCTGCTCCTTACCGCCTGGGTTCATCCGGGCTTTGTCTGGTTGAGTGCCTTTGTCGGGGTCAACCTGATCCAGAGCGCATTCACCGGTTTCTGCCCGGCAGCGATGATCCTCAAACGGATAGGATTTAAATAACAGGGTCGGATGACCCAGGCTCATATGAGCGTGTAATAAACGCAGGAGGCTGAACATGGCAACGGTAATCGTCATCGGCGCGGGTCTGGGGGGCATGTCTGCCGCCTACGAACTCAAGGCCGAACTGGGCAAGCAGCATGAGGTGATCCTCATCAATGACAAGCCGGACTTTGAATTCACCCCCTCCAACCCCTGGATTGCCGTCCAGTGGCGGGAGCGCAAGGAGACCTCGATCCCCATCGAACCCCATGTGAAGAAAAAGGGGATCCGCTTTATCCATGCAGCCCTGACCGAGCTGCAACCGGCGGCGCAGCAGCTCACCCTCTCTGATGGCCAGACCCTGCGTTACGACTTTCTGGCGATCTGCACCGGCCCGGCCCTCGCCTTTGACGAGGTGACGGGGGCTGGCCCCGAATCCGGTGGCACCACCAGCGTCTGTACCCTCTCCCACGCCGAAGAGTGCCGCCACAGTGTCAGTGCACTGGTCGATGAGCCCGGCCCTGTGATTGTCGGTGCCATGCCGGGCGCCTCCTGCTTCGGCCCCGCCTACGAGTATGCGTTCATCCTCGATCGCCACCTGCGCGACAAGAAGGTGAGAAAAAATGTGCCCATGACTTTTGTCACCAGCGAGCCCTACATCGGCCATCTGGGTCTCAATGGTGTGGGGGACTCCAAGGGGATGCTGGAGAGCGAATTGCGGATGCGCGACGTGCAGTGGATCTGCAATGCCCGCACCGTGGCGGCGCAAGATGGTCAGATGACGGTGGAGGAGCTGGACGATGAGGGTAACCTCAAGCGCACCCACACCCTGCCCTACAAACACGCCATGATGCTGCCTGCCTTTGTCGGCATTGCGCCGCTGCGGGGCATCGAGTGGCTGGTCAATCCCCGCGGCTTTGTCATCGTCGACGAACACCAGCGCAACCCCGCCTTCCCGCAGATTTACGCCGCCGGTGTCTGCATCGCCATTGCTCCGCCGCACAAGACGCCGGTACCGACCGGGGTGCCCAAGACCGGCTACATGATTGAGGCGATGGTGCGCACCCTGAGCCACAACATCAAGGCGGAGCTCAGCGGCCAGCCGCCGGTGACCAAGGCAGTGTGGAATGCCATCTGTCTGGCAGACATGGGGGACACAGGTGCCGCCTTCGTCGCCATGCCGCAGATCCCGCCGCGCAACGTCGCCTGGTTCAAGAAAGGGAAGTGGGTCCATCTGGCCAAGATCGCCTTCGAAAAGTACTTCCTGCACAAGATGCAGGTGGGGGATACCGAGCCCATCTACGAGAAACTGATGCTCAAATACCTCGGCATCGACAAGACCGAATGACCCCGCAGACCCGGCCCTCGCCGGGTCTGCTTTTGGCGGCCCTGCGCGGCAAAACAGGGCTTTCGATTATGTTTCAAGATGTTGCTGCGGGCGGGGCGGGGTTTACCCTGCCTGCCACCTCGGCTATCATTCGAGCCTCTTATCAATAGCGGAGACCATCAGTGGGCAACTCATCAAGTGACAGTTGTAGACCGACCCTCATCGTCGGTACCAAGGTCGCGAGCTAGCCGCAGGTCTTTCTCTGCCGCATGCTCGCACCCTGCGAGAAGCGGAAATCCACTCCCCTCTTCTCCCTTTTTACACTTGACGTCTGGCAACCAGTGGCCAATCGCCACGGTCGCCATGCCTGCATAGTTTCTGCTTCCCACAAGGAGGCTGCTATGCGTTTTATCTCAATCAAACCGGCTGTGGATCGCGCGGTCGCAACAGGTTCTGTTGCTACCCGTGCTCACCCCCTGTTGAGCCGGCTCGGCCGTGGCATGTTGCCACGCTGGCTGGGCGGCAAACAGCGTCGGCACCACTACCGGCTGCAGATCCGCTGTGAGGATCGCGCCGATATGGAGCAGGTGCTGGATATGGTGAACCACACCCTGCAACCGGCGGGGCTGCAACCGATGCAATCGATGAAGCCGGGTCGCGGCGGCGGGCGAGAGCTGGTGCTCAACCTGCAGTGCACCCCGCCCCAGCGACGCTATCTGGTGCAGTTTGTTCATCAGGTCGGGGTAACACATCCAGTGCGCTGGCAACTGCGCCCGCGCATCGACTGCGATCCCGAGCTCAACTGACCGCACACCTGCGTTAACCACAGTGAAAGGGGCCAGCTACGCTGGCCCCGCTTGTTGCGTCCTCTCCGACCGTCAGGGCATCTGATGGTGCTCGCGCCCCGGGACGCCGCGTTTTTGTTTGTCTGCTGGCCATCCGCGCAATCATCCCCTGATCCATCCGCCTCCCGCGTTTCATCATGGATTGCGCCAAGCCAGCGCTTATCAGAAGGAGTACGCCATGAAGATGTGGCAACAAATTGACATGATCTCCCTGCTCGACACCCTGGCCAGCCTGCTGCTCGCTTTTGTGCTCGGCAGTCTGGTCGGGCTGGAGCGCCAGTACCGCCAACGTACCGCGGGCCTTCGCACCAACGTGCTGGTCGCCGTGGGAGCCGCCCTGTTCGTCAGTCTGGCCCAGCGTATCTATGGCCTGCACGGCGGCAACTACAACGTGGTCCATGTGGTGGCCTATATCGTCTCCGGCATCGGCTTTCTCGGCGCCGGCGTCATCATGCGCGAGTCGGGCAATATCCGCGGCATCAACACCGCCGCCACTCTCTGGGGTGTCGCTGCTGTCGGCGCCGCCTGTGGCGCCGGGCTCGCCATGGAGGCAATTCTGGGTGCCCTGTTCGTGCTGGCCGCCAACACCCTGCTGCGACCGCTGGTCAACCAGATCAACCGTCGCCCGGTAGACAATACCGACACCGAAGTGACCTACAAGGTGACGGCACTGACCCAGCGCGAGCATCAAAAAGAGGTGCTGCACTGGCTCGAGGAGATGCTGGAGCAGGCCAACTATCCCTTGAGCGAGCTCGATATCGAGCCGTTTGGCGAGGGGGATCTGGAGATCTCGGCAGTGTTGCTGGCTACCTCCATCGATGGCGACGAGCTGGATGCCCTGATGCAAAAGCTGGCCATCCACCCCCATATCAAGCAGGTCTTCTGGCGCACCAGTACCACCGACTGAGCTGCCGGTCAGAGGAACGAGCCACCCGCCCACAGCAAAAAGCCCCGCCAGCAATGGCGGGGCTTTTTCATATGGATGGGCGAAGAGTGGCTAGCGGCGACTGCGCCAGCGCACCCTGGGGGTGATCACCTGGGCGGTCTGTGCGGGAGGACTGCCCGCAATCAGTTGCTGCATCAGCTCGAAAGCGGCGAGGGCCAGCGCCGGACAATCCTGCGCCACCGAGTCGATGCGCATGGGGATGCAGTCGAGCAGGTCGTGATCGTCGAAGGTGCACAGGCGCATCCCTGTCTCCATCAACCCCGCCTCGTTGAGGTAGCGCAGTACCCCTTCCAGCAGGGTAAAGGAGGCGGTAAAGAGCCCCCTGGGGGGGGCTCCCAGCTCAGCCACCAGCTCGGCCATCAGCTGATAACCGGAGCTCGGCTGGTAGTCGCGATGGCGCACCCGGGCTGCATCGGCTTCAAAACCGGCGCGATGGAGCCCCAGCTCATAGCCCGCCAGCCGGTGACGGCTGGGGGAGAGATCCAGCAGGCCGCCGAAGTAGTAGATCTGCTCGCCGCACTCGCTGGCCATGTCCCGCACCAACTCGGCGGTCGCCTTGCAGGCATCGGAGATCACCATGGGCAGGCGCGACTCGCCGATGTGGCGGTCGAGCTGCACCACCGGCAGGCGGTCGTGGATGCGGGCATAGATGTCATCGCTGTGGCCGCTGGAGGCGACAATCAGCCCATCCACCTGACGGCTGATGAGGTTGTCCACCACCCGCTGCTCGAGGGCGGGATCATCCTCGGAACAGGCGATCAGCAGCTGGATGCCCGCCTCCCGGCAGTGGGCCTCGAGGGCGCGGGCGATGCGTGCAAAACCGAAGTTGGTGAGATCGGGGATCACCAGCCCCCAGGTGTAGCTGCGGGTCTCGCGCAGGGAGCGGGCGTGAAAGCTCGGCAGGTAGTGACACTCCTCCGCCACCGCCTGAATGCGCTTGCGGGTATCGTCGGCAATGCGGTACTCCGCACTCTTCCCGTTGAGCACCAGACTGGCGGTCGCCTTGGACACCCCCGCCAGTTCGGCGATCTGGGCAATCGTGATCCGTTTCTTCTTCTCCACCTGGCCTCCCGGCTGACTAGAACCGGGCTATTGTACTAGGCACGCCGACAGCGGCCAGTGATTGAGGCAAATTTTGCAGCCATCATCGCCGTTACCTGATGAAAGTTGCGGCTTCTCCCCGGGGAAGTAGCGCGCCGACAGGCTGTGACGCCCCTCATCGATGAAACACTCCAGACTGGAGCGATCACACAGGACGGTGATCCGCCCGCCAGCCCATGGGCTGCAGCGGGTCTCCCACGCTCCGCTCTGCCAGTTCTGGCGCCGTAAGGTGATGCGGTCCGGCTGCCACACCAGCTCGGCCACGGCACCGAACCAGAGGCTCCCCTCACCACAGAGATCAAGATCGAGCCAGGCCGAGTCGATGGCCAGCCCTGGAAACTCGCCAAGCGTCCCCTCGAAACGGGTCAACTCTCCCTTCAATGCCGCAAGCTCCGCCACCGGCCGCTGGCAGAGCCACTCATTTTGCCAGAACAGCTCACGCGGGCAGCTCATCTGATGGATCCAGCCATAGGGGATAGTGGGCTGGCTCATCTCGTTCTCCTCCGGCAGCCCCAGCCAACCGAACAAGAGGCGGCGACCCTGACTGTCTCGGGTAGTTTGCGGCGCATAGAACTCGAAGCCCCGATCCAGCTCGTGGAAAGCCCCGTGCCCGAAGCACTCGCCGTCGAAGTTGCCAGCCAGCCAGCCGCACTGATAGAGGTTGCGATAGTCCTCGCCTGCCGGGGCAATCCCCTGCGGGCAGCTGATCAGCACATGGCGCTCCCCCAGCGGGAAGAGATCCGGGCACTCCCACATATAGCCAAACTCACCCAGCCCCCCTCGCCCGCTGCCGGCGATGGGCCCCACCCGCTGCCAGCTTTGCAGGGTGTCGCCACGATAGAGCAGCACTTCCCCCTTGTCATCCAGGGTTCGGGCCCCCAGCACCATCAGCCACTGCTGGCCGTCGTGCCACACCTTGGGGTCGCGCACGTGGCCGCTGTAGCCTGCGGGCAGATCCAGCACAGGCCCCAGCTTGGCAAAACCACCCTCACCGTCGGCCCGAGCCAGACACTGATAGGCGGTGCGGCTGCCATCCGGGTATTTGACATTGCCGGTGTAGATAAGGGTCAGACGCCCCTGCTTGTCGCTCACCGCAGAGCCCGAATAGCAGCCGTGGCTCTCATAGGCTTCGGTGGGCAACAGCGCCACCGGCTCGTGCTGCCAATGCAGCAGATCGGTGGAGGTGACATGGCCCCAGCCCTTGTTGCGGTGCTCGCAGCCCAGCGGATTCCACTGGTAGAAGAGGTGGTAGCGCCCATCGTGCTCGATAAAGCCGTTGGGATCGTTAAGCAGCCCCACCGGGGCTGCCAGATGCCAGCGGGGCCGATGGGGATCGGCCGCCGCCTTGAGCTGTCCGGCCAGCAGCGACCGGACAATCTGGTTGAGAAGATCGCTTTCCTTCATCACTCCACCTTGTACTTGAGCAGGTAGGAAGCGGCGAAAGCGGCGCCAAAGGCGATCACCAGCCCGATGATGTAATGAATAAGGCTCATGGGCTGGACGATGGCCATGCCGGGAATACCGGTCAGCCCCACCGCCGTCATCCCCACCTTGGCCGCCACCACGTAGGCGCCGCCGCAGGCCCCGCCAAACAGACCTGCAAGGAAGGGTTTGATATAGCGCAGGTTCACCCCGAAGATGGCAGCCTCGGTGATACCCAGCAGGCAGGACATGGCAGCCGGCACGGTAATGGCCTTGATCTTCACGTCGCGAGTCTTGAAGTAGACCGCGAGGCAAGCCCCGCCCTGTGCCACGTTGGCCATGGCCCAGATGGGCAGCAGGAAGTTGACGCCAATTTGCGGATTGGCCAGCAGCCCCGCCTCGATGGCGTGGAAGCTGTGGTGGATGCCGGTGATGACGATAAGCGAGTAAGTGCCGCCAAATACCAGCCCCGCCAGCCAGCCCGCCTGCTCATAGAGGGCGCTCAGACCAAACGAGATGCCATCCCCCAGCACCCGACCCGCCGGGCCGATAAACAGCAGCGCCACGAAACCGGTGATGATGACGGTGAGAAACGGCGTGAGGATCAGATCCAGCGCATCCGGAATGCGCTTGCGCAGCTGTTTCTCCAGATGGGACATAAACCAGACCGCCAGCAGCACCGGGAAGACGGTGCCCTGATAGCCGATCATGGCGACATCGAGCCCGAAGAAGTCCATGGTCTTGAAACCCCCAGCCACGCCCCAGGCGTTGGTCAGCGCCGGATGGGTGAGAATGCCGCCGAGCGTCGCCCCGAGGTACGGATTGCCGCCAAACTCCCGCGCCGCCGTAAAGCCGATGAGGATCGGCAATATGATAAAGGCCGCCGAGCTGAACATGTCGAGCATCACAAACAGGGCGCTGTCGGCATTGACCCAACCGTAGGTGCGCACCATGCCAAGCAGCCCCATCAGCAGGCCCGAGGCGACGATGGCCGGAATGATCGGCACGAAGATGTTGGAGAGGGTTCGCGCCAACCGTTGGGCCACGTTGAGCTTGGCCGCCGCCATGTCGGTCAGCTCCACCTTGCTGGCGGTGCCGGTACCGGTCAGCGCCACAAACTCCGCATAGACCTTGTTGACCAGACCGGTGCCGAAGATCACCTGAATTTGGCCCGCGTTGCTAAAGCACCCCTTGACCCCCTCCAGCTTGTCGATGGCGGCCTTGTTTACCTTGCTGTCATCGGCCAGCACCAACCGCAGCCGGGTGGCGCAGTGGGCAGCGCTGACGATATTCTCCTTGCCCCCGAGCAGGGGCACCAGATCCTTGGCTATCGCACTGATATTCATATTCTTCCTCTTATGACCCGCCACGCTGGCGAGCCCTTGTCACATGAGAGTAGGGGCTGTCGAGCCGGGCTTCTAGCCTCAGCTCAACAGCCGCTTGCGCTTGATCGCAAAAAGGCATCCAGTTCGGAGCGGGTCGGCAGCGCCGTCATCGCCCCCTTGGCGGTGGTGGCGAGCGCCCCGCAGCCGTGAGCCTGAGCCAGGATGGCGGGCAACTCGGCCAGAGTCGGCAGCGACGAGCGCCCGGCCAGCGCCGCCAGCAGACCGGCGACGAAGGCATCCCCCGCCCCCGTGGTGTCGATGGGCGTCACTTTCTGCCCCACCCACTCCAGCAACTCGCCATCAAGGCGAGCCACCACCCCGGCCGCGCCCTGGGTCACCAGCACCAACGCAGGGCCCGAGAGCGTATCGAGCCCGGCAGCCAGATCATCCTCGCCGCTCAGCAGTTGCAGCTCCTCGATGGAGAGCTTGACCACATCCGCCTGCGCGATGGCCTGACGTACCAGCGGCAGCATCTCGGCCGGGTTGCCCCACACCTCGGGGCGCAGATTGGGGTCGAAGCAGACTCGCCCGCCTGCCGTCTTGATGGCCGCCATGGCCTGCAGGCAACTGGTGCGCACCGGCTCGTTGGCGAGCGCGATGGAGCAGGTGAGCAGCCACTGACCGGCGTCGAAGCGGGGCAACTCATTTGGGGTGAGAAACTGGTCGGCACTGGGGCGCACCATAAAGGTGAAGCTGCGCTCCCCCTCATCATCCAGTGCCACCAGCACGGTAGAGGTGCGATGGTCTGGATCGAGCCGCAGCGCACCGATATCCACCCCCTCCCCACTCAGGGTATCGGCCATAAAGCGGCCGAACGGGTCAGCACCAACCCGGCCGATAAAGGCCGCATCGCCACCCAGCCGTGCCATACCAACCGCCACATTGGCGGGCGCGCCACCCGGACACTGGAGGTAGTGCAACGCCCCTTCCGGGATCAAGTCCACCACCGCATCCCCCATTACCCACACACGATTCGTCACCTTGCTACTCCACTGCTGCATCGGATCGACTGTCAAACCCGAACTCTGTTCTGTTGGCTGGCATTATCAGCTAAACCGTTTTAGCCAACCAACAGATCTCGGCACCGGCTGCCATTTTTGTGATCGGGATAACGAACTAGAACCAGGTTTCCATCTGTACGCCAAAGTTCCACTCGCCACCGGCGGTGAAGTTGCTCTGACCCATGGCATCGTCGCTGGCGTAGTTGTCGAGCTCGGAGGACCAGTCCATCCAGCTGGCGAATACCCTAAGCTCGGGCCGCTCGAAGAATCCGGCGGTCTGCGCCTTGAAGGTGGGGGCGAAGGTGAGCTTGGTGAAGTTGCCGTTCACCGCCTGGCGTCCCTTGTAGCCCTTGGGGTCGAGATCCATGTACTGCCAGGCTGCCTCGTAGACCAGCTCGACGTTCTGGCTCAGCACCTGCGCCACCCGGGTATTGAAGGTGAGCCAGCGGTACTCGTCTCCTTTCACGTAGCGATCCTGACTCTGCTCGGCCAGCAGGGCCGGGGCAAAACGCCAGCGCGGATTAAGATCGGTGGCGCCAAACACGGCGACCCGCACCGCATCGGCGTCCGGCAGCAGTTCGCTGTCAGAGCCCAGCCCCTTGACCTCGGCCCCCAGCCCATGACCGTACAGCACCGCCGCCTTGGCAAAACCGGGGTTGAGGCCAAAGAAGCTCTCGCCGTGATAGGCCAGCAGGGTGTGTGCCCCCTTGTCCGCCGCCTCGCTGCCCGCCCCCTTGTCATTGATGCGGGCGTCATTGTCCTTGGCCGAGAGACCGTTCACCATCCACTGCCAGTTACCGACGCGGTTGTTCATGGTGAGGATGTAGCTCTCGATATCGGAGAGACCGCTGGCGCTGATGTCGCCGTAATCGCGGCCATAGAGGGAGAAGTTGGCCTTCCAGCTATCGGCCAGCTGCACGTCGTAGACGCCGCCGCCGGTACCGGCCAGGAACACCACGTCGGAATCGAGCCAGTGGATGTCAAAGTTGTCCCGATCAAAGCGCTTGCCCGCCCACAGCACCGCATTCTTGAAGGGGCCGTCGAAGCTCGCCAGATTGCCGATCTCGGCAAACACCTGACGAGTATTGAGGCTCGAATCGCTGGCGGTCCAGTCGTTGCTGGTCTCCACCCCGTCTGCCAGCATCAGCTTGTAGCGGGCCCAGCTGCCATCCTCGAAGGTCTGGGTTTTCAGCAGGTTGGCCTCCATGTAGGTGTCATCCTCGTTGCCAAGGCGACCTACGGCCCCACCCACCGAACCGGCTGGCGTGATGTAGGGGCCGCCGCGCCCACCGTTGCCATTGCTGTTGACCAACAGGCCCGAGCGGGCATAGCCGTGAAACTCGAAGCCCTGGGCACCAGCGGTCTTCTCATCCACCTTCTGGCTGCGGTTGTTGGCCACCTGCGCCTGCTCGCTGGCCGCACTCGCCTTCACTTCCGCCTGACTGGCACGGCTCTCTGCTGCCTCGGCTCTCGCTTCAGCCGCCTGTACCCGCGCCTCCAGCGCCGCCAGCCTGGCCTCGACACTCTCACCTGCAACACTCGCCTGCGCCGCCCACAGCGGGCTGCTCATCCCCAATCCCAGCGCTACCGCCAGCGCCAACTTGCTCTTGAACATCATCATCTTCCTCACCTGTCATCTGTGGCCCGGTCGGGCGCTGTTGTTATCGACAGACAGAGCATAGCTAAACCAATTTAGCCAACTCAATATGACAACTAAACCGTTTCAGCAACGGTGTGAGCGGGATAACATTTGTACAGCAGGAATTGGCGGGAGTTGTGAGGAGGATCCCTCATCAGGATCCACTCAATAAGGCGGATCCTGGCTAAACGGCGGGCAAAAAAAGAGCCGGCACAAGGCCGGCTCTGTTTATTCGGGTGGCTGAAATCAGCTGGTCAGATCGTCGAAGAAGCGTTTCACCCCTTCGAAGAAGCCTTCCGATTTCGGCTTGTGGGTCTTGGCAGCGGCACCGCTGAACGACTCGTCCAGCTGGCGCAACAGCTCTTTCTGCTGCTCGGTGAGATTGACCGGCGTCTCGATCACCACCTTGCACATCAGATCCCCTACCTGGCCGGAGCGCACTGACTTGACGCCCTTGCCGCGCATGCGGAACATTTTGCCGGTCTGGGTCTCCGGAGTGACCTTGAGCTTGACGCGGCCATCCAGGGTCGGCACTTCAATCTCGCCACCCAGGGCAGCTGCGGTGAAGCTGATGGGCACTTCGCAGTAGAGGTTGTTGCCGTCACGCACGAAGATCTCGTGCTCTTTGACGTGCACCTGTACGTAGAGATCCCCTGCCGGAGCTCCCGCTTCCCCCGCTTCCCCTTCGCCGGAGAGACGGATGCGATCGCCGGTATCGACGCCCGCCGGAATTTTCACCGACAGGGTCTTGGTGCGCTGGTAGCGACCTTCACCGTGGCACTTGCGGCACGGATCCTTGATGATCTTGCCGCGGCCGTGACAGTGCGGACACGCCTGCTGCACCGCAAAGAAGCCCTGACGCATCTGCACCTGGCCGGAGCCGTGGCAGGTCGGGCAAGTCTGGGCACTGCTGCCGGTATGGGCACCGGAGCCGTTACAGACTTCACAGTGAACCAGAGTCGGCACCTTGATCTCCTTGGAGACCCCGCGTACCGCCTCTTCCAGCGTCAGCTCCATGGTGTAACGCAGGTCGGAGCCACGGGCCGGGCCACGACGGGCACCACCACGGCCACCGCCGAAGATGTCACCGAATACGTCACCAAACATGTCGGCGAAGTCGGCACCGCCGCCAAAGCCACCGTGGCCACCGCCACCCTGGCTCGGGTCGACACCGGCATGGCCGTACTGGTCGTAACGGGCACGCAGGTTGGCATCGGTCAGGACCTCGTAGGCTTCCTTGACCTCTTTGAACTTCTCTTCGGATGCGGCATCACCCTGGTTACGATCAGGGTGATACTTCATGGCCAGGCGCTTGTACGCCTTCTTGATCTCGCGATCGTCGGCATCTTTCGCCACACCCAGTACTTCGTAGAAATCGCGCTTCGACATACTCATCCTGTGGTTACGCAGACGGGCGTTGGTTACCCAACGCCCGTGAATTCATTGACCAAGCCGATGGGCGAAGCGGACTCCGCCCATCTGGGTAGGGCTTACTTCTTGTCGTCTTTCACTTCTTCGAACTCGGCGTCGACTACGTCGTCGTCAGCCTTGGCAGAAGAGGAGGACTGACCGGCATCAGCACCGGCTGCACCCTGGGCCTGAGCCTGCTGCTGGGCAATTTCCATCAGCTTCTGGGACGCTTCCAGCAGAGCCTGCTGTTTGGCTTCGATAGCAGCCTTGTCGTCACCCTTGATGGCCGCTTCCAGCTCGCTCAGAGCGGCTTCGATCTTGGTCTTGTCGTCGGCAGGCAGGGCTTCACCGGCTTCGGTGATCTGCTTGCGTACGGAGTGGACCAGACCATCAGCCTGGTTGCGAGCCTGTACCAGCTCTTCAAACTTCTTGTCCTCGGCCGCATTGGCTTCGGCTTCGCGTACCATGCGCTCGATCTCGTCATCAGACAGACCAGAGGAGGCCTGGATGGTGATCTTCTGCTCTTTGTTGGTCTCTTTGTCTTTCGCAGAGACGTGCAGGATACCGTTGGCATCGATGTCGAAGGTCACTTCGATCTGCGGCAGACCACGCGGTGCCGGACGGATGCCTTCCAGGTTGAACTGGCCCAGAGACTTGTTGTCGCTGGCGCGCTTGCGCTCACCCTGCAGCACGTGAATGGTCACGGCAGACTGGTTGTCTTCGGCAGTGGAGAACACCTGGGACTTCTTGGTCGGGATAGTGGTGTTCTTCTCGATCAGCGCAGTCATCACGCTGCCCATGGTTTCGATACCCAGGGAGAGCGGGGTGACGTCCAGCAGCAGTACGTCGGTCTTGTCACCGGACAGTACGGCCCCCTGGATGGCAGCACCCATGGCCACGGCTTCGTCCGGGTTGACGTCTTTACGCGGCTCTTTGCCAAAGAACTCGGCAACGGTCTTCTGAACCAGCGGCATACGGGTCTGACCACCAACCAGGATCACGTCGTCGATCTCGCCAACTGCCAGACCGGAGTCTTTCAGGGCGACACGAACCGGCTCCAGAGAGTCTTTCACCATGTCTTCTACCAGGGATTCCAGCTTGGCGCGGGTCACCTTGATGTTCATGTGCTTCGGACCGGTGGCATCTGCAGTGATGTACGGCAGGTTGACGTCGGTCTGCTGGGCAGAAGAGAGCTCGATCTTGGCTTTCTCGGCGGCATCTTTCAGACGCTGCAGAGCCAGCTGGTCGTTACGCAGGTCGATGCCCTGCTCACGCTTGAACTCGTCTACCAGATAGTTGATGACGCGGTTGTCGAAGTCTTCACCACCCAGGTGGGTGTTACCGTTGGTCGCCAGTACTTCGAAGGTGGTTTCGCCTTCCACCTCGTCGATCTCGATGATGGAGATATCGAAAGTACCGCCACCCAGGTCATATACGGCAACCTTGCGCTCGCCCTTGACCTTGTTCACGCCGTAAGCGAATGCAGCAGCAGTCGGTTCGTTGATGATGCGCTTTACATCCAGACCGGCGATGCGACCGGCATCCTTGGTAGCCTGACGCTGGGCGTCGTTGAAGTAGGCCGGAACAGTGATGACTGCTTCGGTTACCGGCTCACCCAGATAGTCTTCGGCGGTCTTTTTCATCTTTTTCAGCACTTCGGCAGAGATCTGCGGCGGTGCCATTTTCTTGCCCTTCACTTCAACCCAAGCATCGCCGTTGTCAGCTTTGGCGATGGCGTACGGCATGATTTTCAGGTCACGCTGCACTTCTTCATCTTCAAAACGACGACCGATCAGACGCTTGATGGCGAACAGGGTGTTTTTCGGGTTGGTGATGGCCTGACGCTTGGCCGGCTGACCAACCAGGATCTCGCCATCATCGGCATAGGCAATGATGGACGGAGTAGTACGATCGCCTTCTGCGTTCTCGATCACGCGAGCAGTGTCGCCATCCAGAATAGCGACGCAGGAGTTGGTAGTACCCAGGTCAATACCGATGATTTTACCCATTTGACGAATCTCCAAATACTTTGAATAAACTGGCGAGGAACTCGCCTTAATGCGTTAACGGCTAGGTGGGGGCTGCCAATCTGGCTTTCAAGCTCCCGGCATCAAATTTTTTGTGCCGCCGCGGCCTTGCACCCTATATGGGGTCGCCAGACGCAGCTTCAAGCCCCAACCCTAAAAAACCACACCCTTTGTCATGGTTGCGCGGTCACGTTGAGCCGTAAACCGGGCAAGATGAACAGGTGCTGCACTGCGAAACAAAAAGCCCGCCACAGGGCGGGCTCGGGCACCCACAGCCAATCAGTCGACCGCTTTGGCGATCATCACCATGGCAGGACGGATCACCCGACCGTTGAGGTCATAGCCCTTCTGCATTACGGCGATCACGGTGTTCGGCGCCACATCGGCACTCGGTACCATGCTCATCGCCTGATGGGCGTTGGGGTCAAACGGCTGGTTGATCGGGTCGAGCGCCACCAGACCAAACTTGGCCACGCCGCTCTGCATGGATTTCAGGGTCAGCTCGACACCTTCGATCATCGGCTTGAGGGCTTCGTTCTCCTTGTCGGCCAGTTCGATGGCACGCTCAAGGTTGTCCAGCACCGGCAGCAGTTCATTGGCGAACTTCTCCAGAGCGAATTTATGCGCCTTCTCCACATCCAGCTCGGTACGACGGCGCAGGTTCTCCATCTCGGCGGCGGTACGCAGGGCGCGTTCACGCTCTTCCGCCGCTTTTTGGATGGCGGTTTCCAGCTGCGCTTCCAGTTCGGCAATGCGGGCCTGCTCGGCTGTCACTTCACTGTCTACATCGGTCGGCTCGACTGGCTGGGCTTCCACTTGCTCCATCGCTTCAACCTTTTGCTCTTCGTGGTTCATGACATCTCCAATTCCGGGGTTACTTATGAGGGCCCTGACGTCTGGTTGAGCGACCGGACGACAACAGACCGACTATGTTGGCGCTATTATGGGGATGCATCCCCGGCTTTCAAGGGGTAAAGGGCAATCTGGGTTGCTGAATAGCCGCAACCGTCGGTTTATCCGGGTTACCGCTCACCGTTTAACCAGTAGCCTCAAGGGGATAGCCGGCCCCGTCACACGGGAGAGCGTCACAAGCGGAGCAAAGCACTGTATACTGGCCCGCAATACCCATCCCAGATCTGACTGACTATGGATTCTCCGTTCAAAACCATCGCCCTGATTGGCAAACCCCACCATGAGGGGGCCAACCAGACGCTGACCGGCCTGCATCAATACCTGACCGCCCGCGGCTTTCGGGTACTGGTGGAGAGCCGGGTCGCCCAGACCCTGAGCATCCTCGATGAAAACGTGATGGACCTGGTACAACTGGGCCAGCAGGCCGACCTCGCCATCGTGGTCGGCGGTGACGGCAACATGCTGGGGGCGGCGCGAGTGCTGTCACGCTTCGATGTAGCAGTGATCGGGGTCAACCGGGGTAACCTCGGCTTTCTGACCGATCTCTCGCCGCAGGATTACCTGCTGCCATTGGAGCAGGTGCTCTCCGGCCACTACAAGAGCGAACACCGCTTCCTGCTTGAGGCCTCGGTCTATCGCCACGGCGAGCGCAAGTCGAGCAATCTGGCGGTGAATGAAGCAGTGCTGCACCCGGGCAAGATCGCCCACATGATCGAGTTCGAGGTCTATATCGATGGCAGCTTTATGTATAGCCAGCGCTCGGACGGCATCATAGTGGCCACCCCGACCGGCTCCACCGCCTACTCCCTGTCGGCAGGTGGCGCCATCCTCACCCCCAAGCTCAACGCCATCACGCTGGTGCCGATGTTCCCGCATACCCTGAGCAGTCGCCCCATCGTGCTCGATGCCGACAGTGAAGTGCGGCTGCTGGTCTCGCCTGACAATCAGGACGATGCCATGCAGGTCAGCTGTGACGGTCAGGTGACCCTGGCGGTCCACCCGGGGGACGAGATCCTTATCAAGAAGAGCCACCATCAGCTTCATCTGGTGCATCCGCTCGACTACAGCTACTTCCACGTGCTGCGCAACAAGCTCGGCTGGGGCAGCAAGCTGTTTTAATCGGCGCTGACCGACAACGGCATTGCCAGAGAGGGCGCCTGAATTGGCGCCCTTCTCTTTTCTGTCGTGGCAACGTCGCCTGCACTCTCATACCCGTACCGCGTACCAATAGTCAGTACCGCATTTTCATTGCGATACCACACTGGCGCGGCTTTCCTGTGTTAAAAATGACGGCGCCCTCTTTACTGTATATAAGACCAGTATATACTGGATGCATACACAGTAATGTTGACCTATACAGGATGAGACCATGCTGACCCAGCTGACCGTCAACAACTTCGCCATCGTCAAGTTTCTCGAACTCGATCTGCAACCGGGCATGACCTGCATCACCGGTGAGACCGGCGCCGGTAAATCCATCGCCATCGATGCTCTCGGTCTCTGCCTCGGCGAGCGGGCCGAAGCCGGCATGGTGCGACCCGATAGCGACAAAAGCGAGGTCAGCGCCCGCTTCCTGCTGGACAACAACCCGGCCGCCCGCGCTTGGCTCGCCACCAACGAGCTGGAAAATGAAGGTGAGTGTATCGTACGGCGAGTCATCTCCGCCGAGGGGCGCTCACGCAGCTATATCAACGGCGTGCCTGTCCCCCTCACCCAGCTCAAGAATCTGGGCCAGTTGCTGGTCAACGTACACGGTCAACATGCCCACCAGATGCTGCTAAAACCGGACTACCAGCTCGCCCTGCTCGACGGCTATGCCGGTCACCATCTGCTGCTCGACGAGGTGCGCCAGCACTATCAGCAGTGGCGCCAACTGCAAAACGAACTGAACCGGCTCAAGGCCGAGCAGCAGCAGCGGGAGGCCCGTCGCCAGCTTATCGAGTATCAGGTGCAGGAGCTGGACGAATTTGCCCTGCAACCGGGGGAGTTCGAAGAGATAGAAGAGGAGCACCAGCGTCTGGCCAACGGCACCGAGCTGATGCAGGAGTGCGGGGCTTGCCTCGATCTGCTCTATGACAACGAAGAGACCACTATCGCTGGCCTGCTGCAATCAGCCGTCGATCGGGCCGAGGGGCTGGTCAGCATGGACAGCCGCCTCAGTCCGGTACTGGAGATGCTGAACGAAGCCCTGATCGGGGTGCAGGAGAGCCACAGCGAGCTGCGCAGCTACCTCGATCGGCTGGAGCTGGATCCCGAGCGTTTTAACGAGCTGGAAGCCCGCCTCTCCAAGGCGATCAATCTGGCCCGCAAGCACCATGTCAAACCGGCAGATCTGGCTCAGTACCATCAGGAGTTGGCCTCTGATCTCGCCCGCCTCAACTCCGATGAGGAGCGGTTAGAGGGGATGGAGGATGAGCTGGCCGAGGCTCGTCAGGCTTTTGTCCAGGCCGCCGAGGCCCTGAGCCAGAGCCGTCAGCGTTACGCCCAGGAGCTGGGCGCCAAGGTGACCAGTAGCATGCACGAACTGGCGATGCCCGATGGCCGTTTTGCCATCGAGGTACGACCCGATGCCCATAGCAGCCTCTCTCCGCTGGGTATAGATCGGGTGGAATTTATGGTCACCACCAACCCGGGCCAACCGATCCAGCCGCTTGGCAAGGTAGCCTCAGGCGGTGAGCTGTCACGTATCAGCCTTGCCATCGTGGTGATCAGTGCTCGCAAGGTCTCAACCCCGACCCTGATTTTCGACGAAGTGGATGTCGGGATCAGCGGCCCAACTGCCGCCGTGGTCGGTCGCCTGCTACGCCAGCTCGGGGAGTCCACTCAGGTGATGGTGGTCACTCACTTGCCTCAGGTGGCAGGCAACGGCCACCAGCATATGGTGGTGAGCAAGCATACCGATGGCAAAACCACCGAAACCCAAATGAGCGCCCTTGATGAGACAGCCCGTCTCAACGAGCTGGCACGCCTGCTCGGTGGCGACCAGATCACCGACAACACCTTGGCCAATGCCCGCGAGCTGCTGCGTCGCTGAATCAGGCAATAAAGCCCATTTGCAGCGATGGCGACTGATAACGCTGACAGAACATGCTGACTGCGCAGGCACGAACGAGTGCCATAGCCTGCACAGTCAGCAATAGCCAATAGCCAATAGCCAATAGCCAATAGCCAATAGCCAATAGCCAATAGCCAACTGTGAGAACCGAACTCGCGTCAGGATTACCGACCCAGATCAATAAAATGGCGAGTTAGGCGAAGCTGGCAGCAACATGGGCGTGGATCCGGTTGCCTTCATGTGGCGGATTTCGCATAGTGTTTCCCCCCTTTATGGGTATCCAATTGTGAGGCTTTGTCTATGATCCACGTTTTTGGTCACAAGAATCCTGATAGCGACAGTATCTGCAGTGCGCTGGTTATCACCGACTGGCTCAATGGCCAGGGCCGTCAGGCCACCCCATGGCGTCTGGGTGACCTGCGCACCGAAACCCGTTTTATTCTGGAGCAGGCAGGCGTCAGCGAACCCGAGTTGCTGACCAAAGATTTGACCGGTGAAGATGTCTGGCTGGTGGATTTCAGTGATCTGGAACAGGGCCCTGCCACACTGGCACAAGCCAATGTATTGGGTCTGGTGGATCACCACCGTCTCGGTACCCTGGTCACCCAGTCTCCGCTGGATGCCTGGATCCGGGCCGTCGGTTGCACCTGCACCATCGCCTTCGATCTGCTGAGCCAGCAAGGCACTGTAACCCGCAGCCAGGCTCGCCTGATGCTGGGTGCCATCATGAGCGACACCCTCTGTCTCACCTCGCCAACCACCACCGAGCAGGACAAGATCGCCTGCGAGCGTCTTGCGCCGCTGGCCGAGGTGTCGCTGGCCGAGTTTGGTCAACAGCTGCTGATGGCAAAAACCGACCTGAGCGGTCTCACTCCTGCGCAGTTGCTGCAGCAGGATGAGAAAGCATTCCAGGCCGAAGGTCTGAACTTCATCATGAGCCAGATCGAAGTGGGCAGCGAGCAGCAGCTGGCCGAGCACCTGCCAGCCCTGCAGCAGGAGATGGCCCAGCGCGTGGCGAGCGAAGGGCTCGACTTCTTCGTGCTGATGGTGACTGACCTGACGGCCGCAGCCAGCCGCATCTACTTTACTGCACACCCGAAAGTACCGGCAGAGTCCAGCTACCACCCAGGCTTTGTCAGCCGCAAGAAGCAGGGTCTGCCCTGGGTGATGGATCTGCTGGCCAAGGCCTGATCCTCCCTCGCCATCACCTATTCCAAAGCCCTGCCTCTGCGCAGGGCTTTTTCATCGCCACCGCCAGCGGCACTCCTATCCTCTTGCTGACCATCTTGCTCATCACTGCGGTCTCTCGCTTACTCCTTTCACGGATTATTGACAGTTAACGCCATAACTTTGCTTACATATTTGCGGCTGTTATTTATCAGGGCTTTGCTGCAGGATATTCGCCGCGCACAACCTTTCCCGTTTCCATTCAGGTGATCGATGAACATAACCCCCAAGCAGAGAACCCTGGCCATCACCATGCTGATCGCCGTGGTACTCCTCGGCTGGCTGCTCTGGCCCAGTCAACCACCCAAGGCGATGCTGACCGCTCAGGTGACCCGCGAGGATATTGCCCAAACCGTGCTGGCCAGTGGTGTGCTGCAGGCCGTAGAGCAGGTGGATGTGGGGGCCCAGGTCTCCGGTCAGGTTACCAAGCTGGCCGTCGAGGCCGGAGATCAGGTCAAGCAGGGAGACCTGCTGGCCGAGATTGATCCCCTGATTGCCCAGAACAACCTCAAGACGGCCGAGGCGGAGCTTGCCAGCAACCGCGCCCAGCTCAAGATCAAGCAGGCACAACTCAAACAGAACGAGCTCGCCTGGCGGCGCCAGCAGCAGATGTTCAAGCAGGAGGCGAGCTCACGGGCCGATCTGGAGAGTGCCGAGGCACTGCTGGCGGTCACCCGCGCCGAACTGCAAAACAGTCAGGCCAATATCGACAACGCCCTGATCAAGGTTGATCGGGCCAAGACCGAGCTGGGCTACACCAAGATCCTGGCGCCGATGGATGGCACCGTCATCAGCATTGTGACCCGTCAGGGCCAGACCCTGGCTGCCAGCCAGACGGTGCCGACCGTGCTCAAGCTGGCCAACCTCGAGACCATGACAGTCAAGGCTCAGATCTCCGAAGCTGATGTCACCAAGGTCAAAGCCGGCATGCCAGTCTACTTCACCCTCATTGGCGATCCGGATACCAGCTATCAGGGTACCCTTCGCGCCGTGGAGTTAGCGCCTACCAACATCAACGATCAGGCCACCACAGGCACCACCACCAACAATGCGGCTGTCTACTACTACGCCCTGTTCGATGTGCCCAATCCCGACCATACCCTGCGGGTCGCAATGACCACCCAGGTGACCATTGTGCTCGGCGAGCGCAAGCAGGTGCTCACTGTGCCGCAAACAGCCCTCGGCAAGTCGCTGGGTGACAACGAGTATGAAGTCACCGTGATCAAGGACGATGAGACGACCGAAACCCGTCATATCAAGACAGGTATGAAGGACGAGATCCGCATTGAGGTGATCAGCGGGCTGAGTGAGAAGGAGGAGGTGCAGCTCAATCACGGAGCCCCCGCCGACAATGATGAGATGGCGGTGATGCTATGAGTGAGCCCCTGAACCAGCTGCCGTTGATCCAGCTGAAAGGGGTCGAGCGACGCTACCAGAGCGGCGACAGCGAAGTCACCGTGCTCCACCCTCTTGACCTAACCATCACGGCAGGAGAGATGATCGCCATTGTCGGCGCGTCCGGCTCCGGTAAGTCGACCCTGATGAACCTGCTGGGTTGTCTCGATAGCCCGAGCAGCGGCCAGTATCTGTTTCGCGGTCAGGACACCGCCACCATGGATGCGTTGGCGCTGGCCCGGCTGCGCTGCCACCACTTCGGCTTTATCTTTCAGCGCTACCACCTGCTGCCCCATCTCGATGCCGCCGCCAACGTGGAGATCCCCGCCGTCTATGCCGGTACCAGCCGCCCGGATCGCCAGGCGCGCGCGCGTCAGCTGCTGAGTAGACTGGGGCTGGCCGATCGCAGTCACCATACCCCGGGCCAGCTCTCCGGCGGTCAGCAGCAGCGGGTCAGTATCGCCCGGGCGCTGGCCAATGGCGGCGAAGTGATCCTCGCCGATGAACCGACCGGCGCACTGGATAGCCAGAGCGGCAAGGAGGTGATGGCGATCCTCAAGGAGCTGCACGCTCAGGGCCACACCATCATTCTGGTCACCCACGATATGAACGTGGCCAGCCATGCCGACCGTATCATCACTCTCAAAGATGGTCGGATTGAACAAGATAGCGGCCCCAGCCAAACGGCCGTGTTGGCCCCAGCCACCGCTGTAGCCGCTCAAAAAATAGCTCCCACTAAAGGCGCCATGGGTCACGACTGGGATCGTTATCGGGAAGCGGGACGGATGGCGATCCATGCCATGCTCGCCCACCGGATGCGCACCTTCCTCACCATGCTCGGCATCATCATCGGTATCGCCGCAGTGGTGAGCGTGGTCGCTCTTGGTCAGGGGGCGCGCGCTAAAGTGATCGACCAGATCAATGCGATGGGCACCAACACCATCGAAATCTTCCCGGGTAAAGGATGGGGCGATGAGAAGATGGCCAGCATCCAGACCCTCAACAAGGGGGATCTCGATGCCCTGTTGGGGCAACCCTATCTTGCGGGCGCCAGCCCCGAGATCGGCAGCTCCGGCCAGTTGCGCTATCGCAACAAGACCAACAGCGGTAACGTGACCGGGGTTGGTAACGACTATTTCAAGGTGAAGGGGATGACGCTGGTCAGTGGTCGCTTACTGGAGTGGCAGGATATCCAGCAGCGTGCCGCTGTTGCCGTGGTGGACAAGAAGAGCATCACCAGCCTGCTTGGCAAGGAGGAGCCGGTCGGCAAGGTGGTACTGGTCGGCACCTTGCCGGTGCGGATTGTCGGTGTGGTTTCGCAGGAGACCGGCTTCGGCCCCACCAGCCAGTCGGTCAATATCTGGCTGCCCTACAGCGCGGTGATGAGTCGTCTCATCTCGCAGCACCACTTCAGCCAGATCACCATCCGGGTCAAAGACGGGGTACAACCGGCACTGGCCGAGCAGGCGGTGATCGAGCTGATCACCAAGCGCCACGGGGTGAAGGATTTCTTCACCTTCAGCAGCGACAGCATCATCAAATCGGTGGAGAAAACCACCGCCACCATGACCCTGA
Organism: Aeromonas sp. R9-2; assembly: GCF_040908025.1. Taxonomy (NCBI): domain Bacteria; kingdom Pseudomonadati; phylum Pseudomonadota; class Gammaproteobacteria; order Aeromonadales; family Aeromonadaceae; genus Aeromonas; species Aeromonas sp. R9-2. The sequence continues at coordinate 170,039 of NZ_JBFOCX010000026.1, read as the reverse complement.
TGGTCTCGGCCATCGCTGTGATCTCGCTGATCGTCGGCGGGGTGGGCGTGATGAACATCATGCTGGTGTCGGTGGTGGAGCGCACCCGCGAGATCGGTATTCGCATGGCCGTGGGTGCCCGCCAGTCGGATATTCTGCAGCAATTCCTGATTGAGGCTGTGATGGTGAGCCTGCTGGGGGGGATCTTCGGCGTCGGCCTCTCGCTAGGCATTGGTGCGCTCTTTTCACTGCTGGTGGACTCCATCAAGATGCAGTTCTCGCTCTTCTCCATCCTGATGGCCTTTGGCTGCTCGTCACTCATCGGGATCCTGTTTGGTTACCTGCCGGCACGCAATGCGGCGCGGCTCGACCCTGTTGTCGCACTGGCGAGGGAATAACAATGCACAAACTCTCCTGGCTGGCTCTCTGCATGGCCCTCAGCGGCTGCAGTCAGCACAGCACCTATCAAAGACCCGAACTGGCGATCGCCCCCACATGGCAACAAGCAGAGGGCGCCCAACTGGCTGCGCAGGCAGGCCAATGGTGGCAGGAATTTCATGATCCCCAACTCGACAAACTGGTCGAGGCGGTACTGACCGCCAACCCGGACATGCATGTGGCGGCCCTCAAGCTCAAAAGCGCCAGACTGGGCGCCGAGCAGGCCGATACCAACCTCACCCCCTCGGTCAATGGCACTCTCGCAGCCAGTGGCAACAAGGATCTGAAAACCGGCAAAGGCACCAACAGTCTGGGTCCCTCGCTGAGCCTCAGTTACGAAGTAGATTTGTGGGGCAAGCTTGCCTCGGTGCGAGATCAGGCAAGCTGGGAAGCGGCAGCAAGCGAGCAGGATCTCGCCAGCACCCGACTGCTGCTGATCGGCAATACTCTGGAGCAGTATTGGCAGCTCGGCTATCTCGGCTCTGCCATCGCACTCGGAGAACAGCAGCTGGCCAACCTGACCCGAACCGAGCAACTGACCCAGACCAAATACCGGGCTGGCGCCATCACCCGGCTCGATCTGGCGCAAGCACGCCAACAACTGGCAGGCAAACAGGCCGAGCTGGCCTCCCTCAAGGCGCAGCAGGAGCAAGCTCGCAATGCCCTGCGTCTGTTGCTGGGCCGCAGCAGCGGGCCGCTGGAGTATGCACCCGCTTCCCTTGCAAAGCAGACCATTCCTGAACTTGCGGTGGGTATTCCGGCTGATGTGCTGGCACGCCGCCCCGACGTCAAAGCGGCCGAATTGCGGCTGCGCAAGACGCTGGCAAAAGGGGACGAGATCCGCACCAGCTTCTACCCCAGCCTGACCCTGACCGGCAGTGCCAGCACCGCATCCGATAGATTGGCGCAGGTGCTGCAAAATCCAGTTGGTAGGCTGGGAGCCAGCCTCGCCCTCCCCTTCCTTGAATACAACCGCACCCAGCTTGCCATCGAAAGCTCAGAGCTGGATTACCGGATTGCTGAAACCGAGTTTCGCAAACAGCTCTACACCGCACTGGTGGAGGTGGAAGACAATCTGGCCGCCCGCCACTATGGCCAGCAGCGACTCGATTATCTGCAAGAGCAGCTGAGTTATGCCCAGGAGGCAGAACGACTGGCCAAGGCTCGCTTCCAGGCGGGCGCGACCGGCGTGCAAGCCTGGCTTGATGAGCAGAACCGGCTATGGGATGCCCAGCAGAGCCTGTTGGCCCAGCAAAAAGAGCAGCTCACCACCGCCGCCAAAATCTATCGCGCCCTGGGTGGCAGCGATAGCGTGACGCCCCGATAGCGCTTCACCTGGGCATTCCCCACTCTGCCGGCAGAGTGGGGAATGCCATCATCATCGACCGCACAGAATTCCCTCTCCCACATGGTAACCGAACTCCATTGCCCATTATCAGGGGCTGTTATGGCAGCGCAGCCAATTACATGCATCGGTGACCCAGAATATCCCGGCCATACCTTGCGGCTATCTCTATCCCTCACGCTCCCTGACCAGAGATAACGGTTACCGGATATTCCATCAGCAGAGAGCTCGGCTCTTACCGAGCGGCACCCCGTGAATCATGAGCGACATATCCGAAGCGCATATCTGCACGACCTATACAAATAGCGATATCACGCAGTTAATCCTGCACGACAAAATTAATCGCAAGCAACGAGTGATATTGAGTAAAGTAACAGTGAAGTAAAACGACGGTAAAAAGGATACAAGCGAGGATGTAGATAACAGTGGGGTGAAGTGGCGGATTGGATAGCAACGAGTAAAACGGCAAAAAATAATGCCGCCCAAGGGCGGCATTATTCAATCTCTGAACCTGACGAATTAGATCAGGAAATCGTTCAGGTCTTTACCCAGTGCTACTTGAGCAGCAATGGCTTTCGGCATACGGCCTTGACCGGTCCAGGTTTTTTCCTGGCCATCTTCTTCGTACTTGTATTTAGCCGGACGCGGAGCACGCTTGCTCTTGGCAGCGCCAGTCGCAGCAGCCGGAGCAGCAGCAGTCGCCAGCAGCTCGCGAGGATCAATACCAGCCTGCTGCAGCATCTCGGTGAATTCATTCAGCTTGCGCTGACGCTCTTCCTGTTCAGCACGCTCCTGTTCAACAGAATCGGCGCGCTCTTGGTAAACCAGGTCAAACTTCTCTTTAGCTTCCAGCAGTTGCTCAAACGGCAGCTCACGAATAGCCGCACGCAAACTGCGAATGTTCAGCAGAACTTTCAGAAACTCGTTCATTATTTCCTCACAAAAAAGTCGGTTACAGGGATAACTGTTTCAGAATAGCATGGACAATTCATAACTACATGCAATTTTTACTATCAGGGGATACTTGGAAAGAATATGAAAATAAACTTGCCAACAAACTCACGCTTTCACCCATTAAACCTATCTCGCCTAGACATCTCTTTTGATATCACCACCAAATCGAACATACACATCTGAAACTATTAATATGAGGTTCAGGGTAATTGCCATCAACATTTTTCAGAAAATGCAACTAGTGCGTCAAACGATTCCTGAGCAATACCTGCATAAAAAAATAGAACGATGCCTGCTCGCATCATGAGCAGATTAAGACCATGCGTCATATTACCCAATCAATCGCACCAGGGATTAAAACCATTTAAAAACAACAAGTTAAAAACAACCCAATGAACATAAAAAAGGCGTGCGACTAAAGATGCATTTCCCCTCCAACTTACCTCTTGCACGGAAACCACAGGTTCATTCCTACAGCTATAACGGGATAGAGACAAGCCGCTATGATTGCCTCATATCCCATTTTCCACGCCTTAGTTGGCTGCTCCAGTAGGTAACGTATCCACACCACTGACCATTGGTTTAGAGGTTGCCTCAATCAGCAATGGTTCTTTTGGATACCAACGGAGCGCTTCGGCTCTTAAATTACGAGCCTCGTCAGGGCGCCCCAACGCATTCAATGCAACAACCATATTCGCGTAGATATTGGCTCTGGGTGTATGGCGTACAAAATCTTGCCCCCATGCCAGGTAAGCTTCCAGTTCGGTCTTATTCTGAGTCTGTAAACCCACCATCAATCGTACCGCATTTACATCAAACTCAACCCGCGTCAACCAAGCCATTGGATTAATAATATCCAGCAACAATGATGGCTCCTTATACCCACCCCGTTCGTATTTGGTGACGACCCAGGCAGTATGAAGCGCAGTCAACATGAATGGTACGATAAACAAGGGGATGGAAACCGCCAGAAAGCGTAACAACAACTTATGGGGGTAACGGTATACGGCTATCCCTCTGGCAGCGTCTGCCCCACAGGTTTCATCGATATACCAGACCAACATCAATAAAAAAATCCAGTGAGCAATGGAGTGATAGAGGGGATATTCGACCTGGGTATGAAGTGTAATGGGTACGACTAATGCCAATAAGGCCAATCCATGCGACCAGGATTGACCCGCTACACGCCATATCACAGCGGCCCCCATCACCAAGAGCCCGATGACAGGCAAGATACCGCCTTCAACAGCCCAATAGAGCAACTCATTATGAGGATGATCAAGGTTGTACTCAATCTGTGGCATTGCCGGATTCAATAACTTATCTGCCATATAGTTATGCAGGAATACAGATTCGAAAGAACCATACCCCCATCCGGTAAAGGGATGTTGTGACAGCAGGTGCAATGCATACGACCAATAAATCGTACGATATCCCCCCGACTGATAGACAGAAAGACCCCGCTTGACCCCTTCCACACCATACAAAGATGCGAGTCCGAACAGCACGCCCAATAAGACACATGAAAGAGTCACCTTCAAAGCGTGGTTTCTCTTCAACCAGGGAAGCATAATCAGCAAAGCCAATATTCCACCCAATTGCCCAACTCTGGATTGAAGAACAATCAGCAACACCACTGAACCAACGATCACATAACCCTGAAGTGCCTTCAGCCATCGATGTTGGTTGAGGGTATTTAGCCAAGCAGCCAGAGACAAACCGGTGGCCATAAAACTGGCCATCACATTGGGTTGCTGAAAAATACCATAGGGACGGTTTGCTTTGGTGTCATAGCCAAGCCAATTGCCCGGTGTTAGCAGGTAATACTGCACCAGGCCCAAGGTCATTTCGATAGCTATCGCGACCAGCATAAGCGTCAATAGCTGTTGACGCGCCTTCGGTGCAAGACGGAACTGATAGAGCGAGAAGAGAAATAATCCGCCGCCGACAAGACCACCGAGGCGAGGAAGTGCGTAATCACGCAAGGTGGCGTCAGACCACGCCATGGGTAGCAGCATCAATACAATCGCGCCCCCCCAAACTTGCAAGAGCCTGCTGGATACCAATTCGCCTTTCAACGTGATATGCCACAACCCCAGACAGATCATCAAAGAAGCAAATATCCATCCCCATGCGTTGAAAGGAAGATAGAGACCTGCCCCACCCGGGTTATGCATAAAAAAATGCATTCCAAGTCCCAGCCAAAGTATGCTTATCCCCCAAAAGAGAAAAAATACTCGCTTTTCCCGATGGGTTGATAGCACTGATGACCCGGTGGACGGAAATGTAGGCATAAAAAAAGCGCTCTGAAAAAATGGTGTTTCATACAACCATATTCAGAGCGCTTTACTCAAGCTATAGCATTAATTAGTCAGGAAATGATGCGTTGCTACTCAAACTGTAAAGACTGTATTTTCTGGCCAGCATCTGGCCCCCATCTCTGGTCAATGGCATCCAGCCAATCGAGCCTTTGCTGGTTGTCGGGCGCAGCAGCATCAAGTCGAAGGGAATCGTCACATAGATACCTTTAGTAAAACTCCCCTCTCCATACTCATCAGCAGACACATCGGTCAGCGTTGCAAACACCCCTGCCACAACGCCGGATGAGAAGCGTTTGGACAGATCCAGTGTCGCCCCGACATCCCCTGCCAGATAACGGCCAATAGAGAGCTGGGCAGTCACATCATCAACATAGGGCAGTTGCCAATAACCGGTCACATGGCCTGTTGCCACATCGTAATCGGCCATCCGCAAGGTATTGTTCCAATCCCGTTGCTTGACCCAGCTCACATCAGCCGCAATCGCCCATGAACGACCAAAAGGACGATACAGCAGTTCGGCACCACCACCGGCGTACATCATCTCCAGATAACCGGCATAAGCCTGACCATACCACTCAGGTGAGAACTGCTCGAAATGGGTCGCTTGCAGGTTGTTAAGCAATACATCGGAGGAGCTGACATATTCCCGGATCCAGGTTCTCACCCTGGGCAAAGCATCCCCGTCCAGCGGTGGATTCTTGTAATTGAACTTGTCGTAGTTATCGGCCAGGTTCACAAATACCGTGCCCCCCAGCCAGTTCTTCTCGGTCACCCGCCAATCACCATTGAAGTTGAGACCAAGCTGATACATGTAGAAAGACTCCGGCCCCCCAACAGACTGGTTCAGCACCGGATCCACGCTGTAACTCAGCGCCGAGCTGCGACTTTCATGACGAACTGGTGCCGACGGTGCATTGGCTGCGATGACATCCGACTTATAAGTAGTCTCTTGTCCCAATGGGAGGTCACTGTTTGCCAACCGTACAGAGTCCATGTCCACTACAGTCTCACGGATATCGAGCCCTTTCTTCTGCTCAACGATATGCAGAGAGTGAACGGAAGCGGGCAACGCATTCGCGGCCAACAATGACATTCGAGCTTCGGCTTCATCTGGCTTGCGATACTTCAGCTGCTCACCGCTGACAAAAACACGATCTTCCGTGCCATACCAGACCAAATCACGATATCCGGCATTGCTTTTCGTCTGCGCACTGAGTGCAGCCCAATCGACCTCATCCAGTTGGGCCGGACTCTTTTCCGGTTGATACTCGGGCCGAGGCTCATCCAGATGGGCCTGCTGCAACTCATTAAAGTTGGTGCGCATAGTAATACCCCACATCAGGGTATTGCCACGCTGATAACTGAGATGAGTATCCATATTATCGAAAATACGATACACGGCACCTATGTTGACAGGTGAGCTATGCGGCAAGGCTCCATAGCCGCCTTTGCTGTTACGGGCCGCATACTCGCGGCTGTAATCATTACCGTCATATTCCAGCTTCAGACGCAAAGGGCGCCATGGCGTCTGATACTCGATACCGCCAAACAAGGCAGCCGGGCCGTGGAACAGACTATCGACCTCAAATTTGCCGCCATTGCCCGCATAACCATCATTACGCTGGCACCAACTCTCTTTGTATTCACAGAAGGGGTTCTTGATATTGCCGCTCTCGGCCATATTCCCCCAGCCCATTCCAAGGGTGAAATCAAACGGGCCATAACGTTTACTGGCAACAACGTACTCGCTATCGAACAGGCCAGTCCCCATCAAGTCTCTGAAGCCCAATGATACTTGGGGTAAGTAATCAGACTCTTGCCAAAGTCGGAATTTAAAATCCATCGACTTGTCTTTATAAGTCTGATCCCCGCTGAACTGCTCGTAAGGGCTATACAGACGAGTTCTGACATCGGTATAACGCAGCGTGGCCTCAAACCAGTCAAAGGGCTGCATGGAGATCGACCAGCGTCGATACTCTTCGTTATCCATGTAGTTGAAACTGAACTCGCCTTCTGCGGCCATTCTGGCACTGGGCATCTGCAGCAGACCTGCCCCACCGAAATCACTTTGCGATGGGCCATAGGGATCATTCGCCCCGGGTGCAGCAACACAAACGGTCGAGACGGCCAGGGCTATATATGAAAGTTTTGGAATCATTAATGAGGCACCCTGTTTGCAATTATCTCGGCGATCCGCTGATTTATTCCGGCAAATGAAGAGGGCAACAGGTCAGGATCAAACCCAACCAGCAGTGCAGCCCCCGCCATGGGTTCACGATGAAGCTTGTTCCAGACGGCAACGGGGACCATCTCGATATCACCGGTTGGCTGGATCAACAGCAGATGAGCCGAGTCGGCCCCCTCCAGCAGCGCATCACGCTTCCAATATTCATCAACACCTGCACCGGGAACCAGAGGCAACGTGGGGAGTGCCTCCATCAGGCCAAACATGGCAACCTGAGGCTGGCGGGCAGCAACAAACAACCGGTAGTTGCCTTCCAGGCGAGGGTTATCCTGCGGGGAGCGCTGGGCATTGTCAGGATCAACTATCACAGGCAAGCGGCCGGTAACGGTGATGCCTTCGAGTTGATGTGCAAGACGAGTAGCAGAAGAGGCACGTTGAGCCTCACCTTCGCTACGCCATATGCTCACCAGACTCTCCAACTCACGGATCACCGCCGCTTGCTTGAACTCAAACTCATGTTGACGGGCCGGCGTCGTAATCTGGGCAGAGCGCCAATAGATGGGTGATGGCAGCAGCTTGTTTCTCAGCAAGGCGTCAAGGCGTGCCCCTTCACTCAAGGTGATGGGATCTTGAAGATGCCCCTGATAGTAAATGCTGACACTGGTATCCGCGAAGCAAGCACCGGACAGCAATAAAAGAGATAGGGTCAGTTTTTTCATGACGAGAATGGCTTCAAAATGGTGAGTTCAATGACCGGCAGATCAGGGCCGAGATGTTGCTGGGTTTTTACTACCTGTCCATTAACCGGATCTCGCCAGAAAACGTTGGTCCAGGATTTCCCCCCCGGGAACATTGAAACCGTCTCTTCAAAACGCGTAGCTGAAACTCGGCGCGTCACCAGATCCAGCTCATCCTGTCCGGCACGGACCATCTTCCCTTCAAGACGGTAGCCGCTGAGATAGCGCTGTTCCCACTCTGACAAGGCACTCCAGTTGGCAGATGAGGTAGCAGCCATCGACAGTGGGTCGGCAGAACCACTCTCGCTCATGACCAGGTCATTTTCCATACCGACAGTTTTAATGACCCGACCATAGCGGGTAATAATCATGACCCGATCAGCTGTCAGCCAGGAGAGTTCATCTCCATTGACATAAGCCAATACCACGAAGATCCGCGGGTTATCACCGATTTTCAGATAAGCGCTTGCATAAGGCAGTTTATTGACATGCTCGGCACTGACGGTCACATCATCAGCCCCCAATACGGCATATTTGATAGTTTCGCTCGTCACAGAAGCAGTATTTGAACAACCGGTGAGAGATAACAAACCAAGAAAAACAAGATTGCGCGATAAAGACATAGAGTGACCACAGTGACAAATAAAAAAATAAGGCTGCCAAAGCAGCCCTATATCATATTAACGAGTACTGGTTGTGGTTCCGGTACCACGGCCGGCATCATCGTTGGAGTTGGCATTTGCAATGGCAACACCAGCAACAACCGCAGCACCTACACCAACGGCAACAATGGTGCCAGTCCCGATGGCAGCAGCACTGGCAGCACCAGCACCTGCGGCACCGGCAGAACCGGTGGATGCGGTAGCAGCAGCAGCTTCTTCAGCAGCCATCACACCATGAGAGAATGCCATGGCAGCAGCCAGAATCAGGGCGGTTTTTTTCATTTCATCTTTCCTTGTTTATTGTCTACTTGTGGCTCGGAGAAAATATGGCATGACAACAATGCTATTACCATATATCCCTTTACCAGCGCATTGCCATGTTCACAAAAAGTTAAGTAACTCATTGTAAACATAGATAATTGCAAATATAGCATACCATCGGGACGCTATTATTGCACTGAAATACAGGTTGCATTCGAAAACTATTTTATGGTGGTCATAAAAAAGGTGCGCCATGAAGACGCACCCTGCATTCACCTATTGCGGTTATCCAAACAGAATGTCAGGCTTTTTCCTTGCTGCCATAACTGTATTGATAATATCCGTAGTTACCGTAATAACTGCTCGCCTTCTTCTCGACCGCGTTGAGCAAGATCCCCTTGATAGCGACCCCGTTTTGCTCGAAGCGGCGAATGGCCACCTCCACCTCTTTGACCGCAGTCTTGGCGAAGCGGGCAACCAGCAAGGATGCCCCCACATGCTGACCAACGATGGCCGCATCGGTGACCGCCAGGATGGGAGGGGAGTCAACGATGACAAAATCGTAGTGCTCGCTCGCCCAATCCAGCAACGCTTTGAAACGAGGGTGCATCAACAGCTCGGAAGGGTTGGGTGGCACTGCCCCACGACAGACAAAATCAAGGCCATCAAACCCGGTCTGACTCACAACGTGTGCCAGCTCTGTTTGACCCGCCAGATAGGCACTCAGACCTGCGCCCATCTCCTGCCCCATAACCTTCTGCATGTAGCCTTTGCGCAAGTCGGCATCGATAACCAGCACCTTCTTGCCGCCCAGAGCCAACGTGGCAGCGAAGTTGGTCGACACGAAGGTTTTGCCAAGACCCGGGCCGGGGCCCGAGATCATCACTATGTTGTTTTTGGCTTCCATCATGGCGAAATGGAGGCTGGTTCGCAGACTACGCAGTGACTCCATCGCCAGATCGGCCGGATTTCGCGCAGCCAGCAAGGCCTCGTTGAGAGGCATGACCTGCCGCCGCTTTTTCTGCTGCTGCTCGATGGTGGCCTGCTCAGCGGAATAGGGGATGGTGGCATAGACAGACAGCCCCATCTCTTCCAACTGTTCCGGGCTTTCCACACCACGGTGGAAGGCAGCGCGCACCAGGATCAACCCCACCGACAACATGCCACCCAGCAGTGTCGCCAGTACCACGATCAGCGGTTTCTTCGGCTTGACGGCACGGGTTTCAACAGCGGCATCATCGATGATCCGCACATTGCCGATGGTGCCCGCCTTCATGATATTGAGCTCCTGCTGCTTGTTGAGCAGCTGGACGAAGATCTCCTGACCGACCTGTACATCACGGGTCAGACGCAAAATCTCCTGCTGGGTTTTTGGCAGACGCTTGATCGACTTGTTGATCGCATTTTTGGTATTCATCAAGGTCTGGCGCTTTTCCATCAGGGCGATGTAAGCCGGGTGCTGGCGGGTATAGAGTTGCTGCAACTCCGCTTCCCGGAAGGTCAACTCGTTGAGCTGCTTCTCGAGGCCCACCATGGTATCCAGTGCGGCTTTCGCTTCCAGCGACAGATCGACCGACTCATTCTGCTGGCGATAAGCATTTAACTGCTCTTCAGAACGATTCAGCTCCTCTTTAACCTGAGGCAGATGCGTCTGCAAGAAATCCAGGCTCTTCTGGGCCTCTTCGGTCTTGCGTACCACATTCTGCTGCAGATAGTTCTGGCTGATGTTGTCGAGCACCGCACGAATGCGGCCCTTGTCATCCCCTTCCAGCGCCAGTGAGATGATCCCGGTATTTTTGCCCTTTTCACTGACCTGAAGATCACGCTGCAACTCGGCAATCACATCCAGTACCGGTTGTTTGACCAGCGTGAAGACCTGCCCCTCATCGGCAGCCACATCAGACAACAGCAGGGTGACATCCTCTTTCTCAAGCAGCTTGCCTACCTGACCTTCCAGCACCCGCCCCTCAACCTCAAGGGTAAAGTGCTTGTCTTCACCCAGGGTCAATGTGATCGGTACATCCAACAGTTCAGGAGCAACTTCAAAACGGCTTACCGCCATCTTGGGATAGGGATGCCCCATCAGCCGTGACAGACCACGGCCAATCAGCGGGAAGAAATTAGGAGTCACTACGGTATCGAGGTGAAGCTCTTGTACCGTACGGCCAAGCACCATACGAGAAGTCAGCAGCTCAATCTCGGCAGCGGCATCAGGCTGTTCACCGCCCAATACATCAGCCATATCCCCGAGCAGCGCAGCACCACTGGCTTTTTTCTCCACCTGCAGCAAGGCGTTTGCCTTGAAGACCGGGGTCGCCAACAGAGCGTATGCAACGCCAAGAACCATAAACAGAGCGGTGATCGTCACAATCCACCAACGGCCATCGATCAGGTAACCCAGCAGGCGCCCCAGATCGATCTCGTCATTCTCCACCGCGGCACTGCTCTGCCGGGACGAAACAGAAGAAGTCGTCATTAAACACAATCCATTTTTATAGTCAGATACAACCCAAACACCACCAGACGCTGCGGATGTCGTTACAGTTTTTTCACCCACCCATCGGCGCTACGCACCAACAGTTGGTAAACATGTTCGTAAGCTTCCCGGCTCAGACGATAGGGATCGGGCACTTCACTCTCCCCCTGCCAGTGGCCAAACAGCATGGTTTTGCCACGAGCCCCCGGGTCAATGGCCGTGACGGCAGAGATATGTCCTTTCTCCATCACCAGGATCAGATCGGCATCCTGACAGAGCTCGCGGGTCAGTTGGCGCGCCGAGTGTCCCTCAAGGGAGAGACCATGCTGCTGTGCCACCTCGCTCGCAACCTTGTCGGCCGGCTTGTCAACCAGGGCACTGACCCCGGCAGAACTGACCTGACGGCCGGGCAAACGCTCGCGAAGCAGTCGTTCACCGGTTGGGGAGCGGCAAATATTGCCAACACACACCACAAGAATTTTTTCAAACATATCGCTGTCGCTCTTTAAAAATAAAATCTGCAGCCACCGCCCCTCACTACGTGCATCTTCCTGAAGCAAGGCGAATAGAGGGCATACTCCCCTGCCCTATCCTCCCCGTTTGTCTCCGTATCAAGGCAACAAACAATCGAAGATAAAGGAGGCATCACCCCCCCTCAATGCCGTCTCCCTGAGGGTGTGCGGCTACACGTCAATAAAGCGGGAGAGGTTAAGCAACATCACGGTCTTACCAGTTGCGAACCCGCAGCATGCCTTCGGTCAGCTCATTAAAGCCGTTGATGGAGGGCACCAGCTGACTCAACACGCGATTCCAGCGCGTCACCGGCGCCGTGGTGACATAGACCACGTCATAAGGTTGCAACGCAAACTCGGTCCCCATCACCAGCGCGGTGGCATCACTCAGGTCGAGCTGATAAATGGCGGCTTTCTCTTGGGCTTTCGCGGCGGGGCGCAATACGAAGATGCCGGTCGCATTGGCGGCATTCTGGTTAAGGCCCTCGGCACTGCTCAGCGCTTCGGTCAGGCTCATCCCCTCACGACCAATGGTCAGGGTCGATGCCTTGTTGACCTCACCCATCACAAAAACTTTCTGGGCATCGTTGCGCGGCACGTAGAGCATGTCGCCGTCACGCATCAGCTGATTGTGAGAGAGATCCCCATACTGCAGCAGATCCTGCATGGAGAGCGGGAACTCCTTGCCCTGGCGGGTCAACACCACATGGTGCCAATCTGCAGTCGGGGTCAACCCGCCAGCCAGATTGAAGGCATCAAGCAGGGTCATCGGCACATTGGTGATAGGCTGGGCGCCCGGCTTGGTCACCTCACCGGAGATATAAACCTTCTGGGAGCGGAACGCCGCAATGCTCACATCCACCTGCGGGCTCTCGATAAACTGGGCCAGGCGCTTGGCGATATCGGTACGGATCTCCGCCACAGTTTTACCCACCACGGCCACCTTGCCGATATAGGGGTAGAAGATGGTGCCATCGGCGTGGACCCAGTTGCCCGCTTCGCTGGCACTGCGGTAAGAACCGGCCGGGATGGTCAACTCGGGGTGATCCCACACGGTGACATTGAGGATGTCGCCCACACCAATCCGGTACTCGTAACGGCTGATCTCGCTATTGAGCTCGGGGTTGGCCTTGCCCACCACCGGCGCCTTGCGCAGTTGGCTGATCAACGCCGGTGTAACCGGATAGACATCTGCCAGCTGATCAACATCAACGGAACCTGTAGCCACCTCGGTTTTGCCACTGGTGGAAAGATTGGTACCGGGCACCACAGTGCACGCACTGAGCAGGGCCACGGCCGACAACAGAGGAATGAGCTGAATCCTTTTCACTACCACACCTTATTAAGCTTGCCATCAAGAACTGAACGGAAAAATCGCCGTATGATAGCGGAAAACACGGAGAATTCTGAGATAAATTTACGGATAAAATCACAGCAACAATGGAACCGCTCAATATAAGCAGAACACTGACAATTCAATGGATATATACCCATTTTCAAGCACACCATCTTTGGTGCTGATATTAAAATCAGCCTTGATTTGCCAACAGGTTGAACCAGATATGTGCTTGAATCGCACCGACGTGATATTTAACGGCTTATTTACAATATAATGCGATTCCCCCTGCTTGAGGGAACCGCTATCGACTTATTAGTCACTACCAAACAGATCGCGGGTATATACCTTGTCTGTCACATCGCTCAACTCTTCAACCATACGGTTGGCCAATATCACATCACAACTCTCTTTGAATTGCGCCAGATCAGTCATGACTTTGGAGCGGAAAAACTCGGGTTCGCGCAAGGTGGGCTCATAAATGACCACTTCAATCCCTTTCGCCTTGATCCGCTTCATGACTCCTTGAATGGCAGAAGCACGGAAGTTATCGGACCCTGCCTTCATCACCAGTCGATAGACACCCACTCGTTTTGGATTCTTGCGGATCACCGAGTCGGCAACAAAATCCTTACGCGTGGTATTGGAATCAACAATCGCCCGGATCAGGTTATTCGGTACCTTGTTGTAGTTGGCCAGCAGCTGCTTGGTATCTTTCGGCAAGCAGTAACCACCATAGCCAAATGACGGGTTATTGTAGTGGCTACCAATACGGGGATCGAGACCGATACCATCTATAACTTGGCGACTATCGAGACCATGCAGCTGGGCATAGGTATCGAGCTCATTAAAAAAGGCAACCCGCATGGCCAGATAGGTATTGGCAAACAGCTTGATCGCCTCGGCTTCTGTGCTGTCGGTAAACAACACAGGCACATCTTTCTTGATCGCCCCTTCCAATAGCAAATTGGCGAACACGTGAGCCCGCTCGGACCGTTCGCCTACCACAATGCGAGACGGGTGCAAGTTGTCGTAAAGGGCGCGCCCTTCACGCAAAAACTCCGGCGAGAAAATAAGATTGTCACATCCCAACTCTTCACGCAGCCGAGCAGTAAAGCCGACCGGAATGGTGGATTTGATCACCATCACCGCATCGGGATTAATCGCCATCACATCCTTCACCACAGACTCCACCGTGCTGGTATTGAAGTAGTTGGTCTCGGGATCATAATCAGTTGGCGTTGCGATGATAACGAAGTCTGCCCCTTGATAAGCCTCTTCTTTATTAAGGGTGGCTCGCAGATGCAGATCACGGCTGGCCAGATAGCTTTCAATCTCTTTATCGACGATGGGGGAGCGGCGCTGATTGATCAGCTCAACCTTGCTGGCAATCACATCAACCGCGACCACTTCATGGTGTTGCGCAAGTAAAACAGCATTTGATAAACCGACATATCCCGTGCCAGCGATAGCAATTTTCATATTATTTATACTCTATGTTTTAACAAACCATTTAATGCATACCAGCAGAAATACCAACTGGATTTAAATAAATTCAACTGAACAACCGTTCTGTAAAATTCCCACTGATACTTTGCTGTATTTATCTTATTCTGAGTCATACCAGTATCCGTGCGATATTTAGCTAATACATCCGGTAGACTATATGCAGCATCACACTCTTTCAACAAGGTAAGCCAGAGCCCCATATCTTGCCGCTTTCTAATAAGTGGCATTTTCTTTTTTCCCAAAACCTCAGCATTATACACAGCAGTAAGGCAGCCGATGACGTTACCATACAGAAGTTGCTGATATGTAACTGAGCTTGGTGCCACAACGACGCCACCGTCACCATCTTTCGAAAACTTTTGATAGGATGAAAATGAGAACAAATATCCATTTTTTTCCATAAAAGAGATCTGATTGGAGAGTTTATTCTCAAGCCAGAGATCATCAGCATCCAAAAATGCTATATATTTCCCCTTGGCGGCATCGATTGAGCGATTCCTTGAAAAACCAGCACCTGAATTTACTTGATTACAAAGAAATTTAATTCTAGAATCATTTTTTACATAATTTATGAGAATATCTTTTGTATCATCGGTAGAACAATCATCTGTAACAATTAATTCCCAGTTGGTATAGCGTTGTAGTATAACGCTATTAATAGCCTCACTAATTGTTGAGGCAGAATTATACGTAGGCATTATAATTGATACTAGTGGCTCAATATTCATAATGATTTACCAAAGACACAACGCAATGAATTTAAAATAAAAAACCAAGCATAACCAGATTTATAAGCAAGAGGTAATTTCTTCACGACAAATAATAGAAAAATTAAATTACCTACTTTTCCATATACACGTTTAAACATAGCTGATTTTGCTATGACTTTCTGTCTCGTAGAATAAAAATCCGCACCTGAGGTTATTGGTGGATGCTCACATACTTCTCTTGGATATCTTGTAATTACGAGTCCTGCTTTAAGACAGTCAGATAAAAAAACCATTTCCTCCCCTGATGGATAGCCAGTGCCTAAACCAAATGACTCATCAAAATACAAATTATTTTTTATGCACGAAGCCCTATTGAAACATATATCAATGGAGGATGGTTTAGCAATATTTACTCTATTTAATTTTTTTACTTTATTAGTGTTTTGGGTTGAACGACCATCAGTATATTTATGATAGTAAGTCCCAACATCAGTACCATCCATCTTCATCATGCTAATGATGTACAACATATTAGAAAAAGAAAAGCCAACATCATCATCCATAATGAAAACATATTCTCCACTACAGTTTGATATGGCTACGTTTCTACTTGCTGACAGTCCCTTTTTATCTAGTTGAATATATTTAACATCAGAGCGAGTTGAAAATATACTAATATCTTCAGGTGAGATATCATTGTAATTCTGATGTACTATTATATATTCGACGTTGGGAAACTCATTTAAGTTAAGCTTAAGTAACCTGTCAGAAATGGTAGATATTGCTATTGATATATTTACATTATTCATTGTTATGTAATTTTTTAAATATATTCAGGTAAGTGGAAATAATTACATTGTTGTCGAATTTTTCCGAAATCAACTTGCAACCATGCTCGATATCATTAATGTTTACTGAGCACTCAACCTCCAACATCTTCATCGCATACATATGTTTATCATCATTATCAATCAAATAACCATTTACATTATCAGTAATTACCTCTGACATACCAGAAGGCACATTAAATGCTATTGTCGGCTTTCCATGTTTTGTTGCCTCAATAACTGAGGTAGGTAGGCATTCAAGTTTCGATGCAATAAGTAATGCTTTGCAACTAGAATAAAAATCATATGGTTTGTTTATCGCACCATGGAAAACAATTTCAGGAGTCCCATGAGAAAGCATAACTAGTCGTTCATACTCAGGGCCATCACCCAACACAATTAATTTTAGCCCCCCCCCCATGAAACGATATTTTTTATATGCATCAATGATTAGGTCTACACGCTTATTTTTATCAAGTCGAGAGCAAACTAAGAAATAATCACCTTTAGGCCTCCGATGCTTGTTGACGGGAACATCAACGACATTGAATATAACAATAGGCTTGAGTAAATATTTTGACCACCTATTATAGTCATACTTATTAAGTACGATAAATAACCATGAAAACCTATATGAAACAATTTTAATTATTCTTTTTAAAAACCCATCATAATGATAAGAAGAATGCTCTTGAATAACTGCTTTGTGCCCCATTATAATGGAAAAAAGAACATTTATAACATTCAACAGAAAATATGATGTTATTATACAATCATATTTTTTGACTACGGATAAATAATATATTGAGTATGCAATTTTAATGTATTTGTTTTTAATATTAACTGGTATAACTTTGTACCATTTGTCATCTATGTCATTGCTAGTATTTGATGAGTCAACAATGCTATATGCATTTATCGCAATATCATCACTATCACAAAGTAGATTTTTTAATCCGTAGACTAAATTCTTTGTTGTTATCTCAACGCCACCTAGCTTTCCGAAATCACTCCCTAAGAAACAGATCTTCTTACTCACTCTGTATCTCTCCATATTTTTTTACATAAAAGAAATGATACGACAATGCAAAGAATCATCGCAGAAAACTCAATTAAGAAAACACTGTATATTGCTGTATTTAAACCATATTTCGGCATGTATAAAAACAGTATGGCCAAATGTAAAACACCGGATATTAATGGAATATTTCTGTATATTGAATCATAGCCAAATGGCAAAATAAAATATGTGTTACATGCAAATGAGCATGAGATAAAAAATACCGTCCATGAAAGAATCGCAAAAGGTCCAATCATACTTCTATATTGTTCCCCGAGGACTATTTCAATTATCTCTTCTGCATAATAATAAAGAGACAATGAAATAAAAAATCCAATCATTGCTTGAACGGAAAACACCTTCAAAAAAAGCGAAATTGCATCCCTTTCACTACTACGCATTACATTACATATTCTTGGATAAATCGCTTGCCCGGCAATAACAATTATACCTACTGCAGCAACTTTAATTTTGTCAATGGAAAGATATAAACCAGCAGCTTCAGTCCCACTAAGATAAGTAATAATTATTGGCGTACACAATGTGTACAGCATGACACATGAAAGGCCAATAAATGTATTAAATCCTTGAGTGTAAAATCTCATTATATCAACAACACTCACACGAACAACTCTAATTTTATCTTTATAGAAAACAATGAAAAGACAAATCAATCCAGACACAATTGACACAGCTAAATATGAAAAAGATAAAGATATAACATCTCCAGGCTCAGTGATAAAAATAAAAATAAAAATAGCCTGAATTAATCTTGGAATAATAGATATCAAACTAATAATTTTTAAGTTTTCCCTGCTTTGGAAATACCAATTCAGTGTCATAGCATTAAATATGCTAGCACAAACAAAAACAATACTTATATATATTAAGTCAGGCCCAGCAAAATATAATGACAAGGCTGAAAAAGCTATAATATTGATTACCTTTACACTTAATGATACGCTAAATATTTTTGACCGCTCAATATCTGATGTACTTGTAACCAGAGACTTTGTTGATGTCAGTGGTAAGCTATAATCCGACATTTGATTTAAATACTGGAAAAGTGCCAACCCATAACCAATGGCACCATAACCATCAGGGCTTAATACCCTAACTAGATAAGGGTATGTAAAAAAAGGGATTAATAAATTCCCTCCTTTCATTAACAATGCATAAAATATGTTTTTAAGCATTTTTAGATACCCCCCCTCTTTCAATGAATACTAACGAAATAACAAAATATATAAATTCGTTAAAAGAAAGGGACAGAGTTTGATATTGCACTAATATAAAGACAATACACCCTAACATATATGGTTGCGAACTGAATTTCTGCAATGAATAACCAATAGCAACAATAAATAATGCTATATAAATAAACAATAAAAATATCCCTCCCTCCAATAGGATCTCAATAATAGTATTGTGGCTATATCCTTCTTGCCCTAACAATTTAATAAAAATGTATTTGGTAGTAAATATCCCATGCCCTAATATAGGGCTATCATTTATACGCTCAAATGCATACTCCCATAAATAAAACCGCCCACTACCTGAAGACGCATTATCAATCCTCTTACTAACCACATCGACAACAACTGGATTATCTTTTAAAAACGACCATGCAGCAATTAAAAATAGACTAGCAACGATCGAAAATAACAGCATCTTTTGTGGTTTAGTCAAAAACCAAATAGCAAGAATACTAAAAACGGCTATAACTAACGCTAACATTCCTCCGCGGGATAGCGTCAGTACAGTAAGAACTAAAGATAAAGAAACAATAATAGCTTTATATCTAACAGTGTTCTTATTAAAAAGTGCATAGATGAAGACTATACCTGCATACAAAGACAATATATTAGGATCATCAGTTAAACCTTTTGCTCTTATCATCCCACGATCTATCATGATGCCAAATATCTTCTCATTTTCTAAAAAAGAACCATTATATGATATCAACCCGATAAAATAATAACAAAAATGAAGAGTTAATACGCAAAGACATGACAAGCCAATAACTTTATGAAAGTTATCTTCTGTTAGCTCACGACACAATAAGAAGAATGAGAGAACATATATAGTTAGCTGAATAATACCCAGTACACCTATAAGCGAACTATAATAATCAATAGACCAAAAGGCTGTCAGTGCATAAAAGCAAAACGGGAGCACAATGTAAAACACCCGTTTACTAACATGACACCGACCACATAAAACAAAATAGATACAAACAAACAATGCAACAATAAGTGATAGTTTCAACGTACCAATTGCTGCGAGTTTCACGCCAACGCTTGGCATCGTTAGCGTTGAAAACATAAAAAAAAGCAATGCTTGTTCTATATAACTTGATTCTTTAACTCGCATTAACTGCAATCCAAAATATAGTGACCTGTATGTAAGCGCCTACTTATCTTCCCATCCCAAACAGTACAGTTTTGACTGTCAGCAGTAGGATCTTGATATCCAACATCAGACTTTGATGCTTGATATAGAAGATATCGTATTTATGCTTCCAAACGGCATCTTCAATAGATGCCCCGTAGGGGTATTTGACCTGGGCCAGGCCGGTAATGCCGGGCTTGACCGCATGACGGAAGCGATAGTACGGGATAACGGCTTCCAGCTCTTTGATAAATACTTCCCGCTCGGGTCTTGGGCCAACCAGAGACATTTCGCCTTTAAAGACGTTGATCAGTTGCGGCAGTTCATCAATACGGGTCTTGCGAATGAAACGGCCAACACGAGTGACTCGGGCGTCGTTCTTGCTTGCCCATTGAGCACCATTTTTTTCGGCATCATTTCGCATAGAGCGGAATTTGATTACGTCGAATTCCTGGTTGAACAGGCCAACCCGGGCTTGACGATAAAAGATGGGACCAGGAGATTCCAGTTTGATGGCCAGCGCAGCAAGCAAGCCAATGGGAATGGCAACCAGACTGAGCGCAATGGCAGAGACCAGATCCAGCGCACGCTTGACAATGCGATTGGATGGACGGGAGAGGATGGAGAAAGATTTCATGTGCAGGAAGTAGCCGCTGTGCAGCAACTCCACTTCAGTGCGGCCGAAACGACGGTCCAGATAACTGACCAGCGGTTCAACGTAGGCGCCATATTTCGTGGCCAGCACCAGCATTGCGGCCAGTTCATCGGGAAGGTCACCACTCTTGTAATGCACAAGGGTTTTGCCTTTCAGGGCCGAGAGGTCTGTCACATTGAAGTTCAATGTGAAGGGGTAATCAGCAAGCACTCGCTCGATAAGCTTTTTGTCATTGTCACTGCAGTAAACATAAAGCTCATCACTTTTCATGTGAACCCGCTTAAGCTCATACACCAGATTACCAATATCCAGTGAATGGCTCTCGGCCGTCAACTGTTCATTCGCAGCAATCCCGAAGGCTGCACTACTGTCTATTTTATTATGCATTCCCATAAGCTCTCTTCATGTCTATACCCAGAGAAACCACCATTGAGGTTTGTCTCATCGGCATTCGACTGCCACGTCACGTAGATTTTGTGTTTCCCTCCGGCAGCTTGTCGAAACGAGCAGCAGCGAGAAACGAACAAAGAAAAGAGATTGATTTTTATTTGAAAGCGAAGGGCTGGACAGGAGGAGCTCGGCAAACTCGTCGAGTTGACGAGTCCGGCAGTAAAAACATTTCAATTACAATCGATTGCCAACCAGTGACAGACACCCGAATGATCACACTCCGGCGTTGTCACACTCTCTATCCCGTGCCATGTATCTGGGGACTACTGACGGTCCCTCTTGTATCGATATCATCGCTATCACTAAAGCGCCGAATTGACTACAAAGAAGTCAGCAACGGACTAAAAAACAATCCAATCTATAAAAAAATAATGGCTACCGCCCCTGAGTTACAGCTCCCAGTGTGCATGCAGTCTTTTTTATATTGTTAAAAGAGTTAGTAAATGGCGTAGTGATTTACAATCATCAACCTCTGGCAAGAGGGGCGACAAAACCAGTCGCCACGCCAGCTATTCGCCATAGCCCCTACACTGTGCACCAATATTTCACGCCAAAATGTAGGATAATTCCGAAATAGCGGGGGGGATTGTACCTATGGTTCATCGAAATGAGTAGCCAATCTAGTCCGCGACTGGCTCGCTCGATTAAAAAACAAACAAATAGGTAGAGAAGCAAAAAAAAAGCGCCCAATAATGGGCGCCTATATAAAAACTCAGTGATTGGCAAGCAAAAAATCTATGTTATGTGAGGGCAATTTAACAACATTATCACTTGGTGGTAGCTGCTGCTTGGCCAGCCACACCAGATCACAAATACCATCCGTCGGTTCAAAGGCAGCCGGAGCATGCATCAGGATGTCGCGCACTTGCTGTTGATCAAAACGGTGACAAGCATCATCCAGTGAGGCCAGCAAGGGGCGCAGTCGCGACCAGGGCAGCCAACTCTCTTGTGCCACCATGATCCGGGGATGCTCGGTTCCTCTGGCATCATCACCAATCAGTAACTCTTCGTAGAGCTTTTCACCCGGCCGCAATCCCGTCACCTCGATGGCGATATCACCATCGGGCCGCTGCTCATCACGCAGTGTCAGGCCGCTGAGGCGTATCATGCGTTTGGCCAGCTCCATGATCCGTACCGGTTGACCCATATCGAGCACAAAGACATCGCCCCCCTCCCCCATGGCGCCAGCCTGGATCACCAGCTGGGCAGCTTCAGGTATCGTCATAAAGTAACGGATGATATCGGGGTGAGTCAGGGTGATGGGCCCACCTTTATCTATCTGCTGTCTGAATAACGGCACCACAGAGCCGGAAGATCCAAGAACATTGCCAAAACGCACCATACAAAAACGGGTGCTGTGCTTCTCGCGGGTCAAGGCTTGCAAGATCAACTCGGCCAGACGCTTGCTGGCCCCCATGGTGTTGGTTGGCCGCACGGCTTTATCGGTAGAGATCAGCACGAATGTTTCCACCCCTGCCTCAATGGCCGCCTGTGCCGCATAAAGAGTGCCGAATACGTTGTTACGTACCCCTTCAATGATGTTGAACTCAACCAGCGGGACATGTTTGTAAGCAGCCGTATGGTAGACGGTCTGGATCCTGAAACTCTGCATCACCGTCTTGAGACGATGCTGGCGCTGTACTGACCCCAGTAACGGCACCAGATCCGTTTCGATTTCTTCACGCTGACACTGCTCCCGCAGGTTCTTGTGCAGGACATAGAGGGCGTATTCGGATAGTTCGAACAGTACCAGAGTGGATGGCCGGCACCGCAAGATTTGGCGACAGAGCTCAGAACCAATAGAGCCACCTGCACCTGTCACCATGACCGCTTTGCCTGTGATATTGGCTTCCATCAAGGTGGCCACAGGCTCTACCGGATCTCTGCCCAACAGATCGTCGATGGAGACCTCATTGAGCTGATCTATGCGGGCAGAGCCATTGACCAGATCGGCCATCCCCGGGATAGAGAGCACTTCGCAAGAGAGGGGCTCAAGTGCATTAATCACCTCCTGACGGCGAGCCCGGGTGCTGCTCGGCATGGCCAGCAAGATCTTCTGCACCCCATGGTGGTCAATCAAGGTTGGCAGCTGGGCGCTGTTATAGACAGTACACCCCTGGATTACACACCCCTGCTTGGCTGGATCATCATCAACAAAGGCAACGGGATAAAACTCATTGCCTTGCAACAAGGCCATTTGCAGCTGTCGGCCCGAAGAGCCCGCGCCGTAAATCAACACCTGGGTGCGAGCTAAACGGGTGGTATTAAGGAGCGCCCGGAAAAACAGCCGCACACCGCCAACCAGCAGCACTAAAAAGGAGAGATAGATAACCGAAACCGTTCTCGGCAGGAAGATATCGAAGTAAAACGCAGAGAGAACAAAGAAACAGGTTGAAAGAAATGCCCCTAGCGAGATTGTCCATAGCACGCGAAAGCTGACATATCGGAGCACTGCGCGATAAAGACCCAGCCTTACAAACAGACCGATGCTGACAATGATAATTGCGCCAAGCAGTGCCCAGTGATGCGGGCTATCGATTGGCCAATTATGTTCAAGCCGGATCCAGTACGCCCCCCAATAGGTCATGGTGATCAGGATCATATCAACGGTGACAGAGATGGCACGCTTGCTGGCTCGTGACAGGGAGCCCAGGCAAGTCAGTAGCCAGCTCCCACCGGGTAAAAGCTCATTTCTCATTCTGGTACTCCTGCATTCAGGTGATACGCAAGAAAAGCTAACGGCAAGTAGGCAATGACCAGACCGCTCACACCATCAAGCTGGCCCAATACAATCATGACAGCGATCGGCGCAAGCCAGAGGCTATTTATAAGAAGCACAGCCAAGGTCACGTTTCGATGGCTCTGCCAACGCCTCGCCGCATACTGAAATGCATGAGTCCGATGAGCCTGGCTCAAACGGCATTTCAGACGAAAGCGATTCAGCAACGTCCAGGTCGCATCAACCACAAAGACTCCGAGCATGACGAGCCATGCCCACAGGAATTGAGGTGCAGAAGCAGCATCCAGCAGCATCAGGGAAGCCAGCATCAAGCCAAGAAATCCGCTGCCACCATCGCCCATAAAGATCCTGGCGGGCGGAAAATTCCAGCACAAGAAGCCCGCCGCCGAAATCCCCAGTAGCAGGATCAAACTGGCAGACGACCACTCCCCCCCAACCAGATAGTGAAATAACCCCATGAACAGGCAGACGACAACAGCCTCGCCAGCCGCCAAGCCATCGATGCCATCCATAAAGTTGTAGAGATTGATAAACCAGATCACCCCCAGCCAGGCCAGCAGGTAACCAAACCAGGCCAGATCGAGCTGCAAACCAAAGAAGGTCAGCGCTGGCAAACCATCAACCGCAGAAACCACCAAAGCTGCCGCCATGCTCTGCACAATCAGGCGGGTTCGGGGCTTGAGAGAGATGTGGTCATCGATAAAACCAACCAAGGAAATGCCCAGCGCCGCAGCCCATATCAATGCAAAGCTGCTCTGGGATATGCCGGAGGGAAGTGGGATCAGGGTGGCAAACAACGGGGCTGCCAGCAGAAAGGTCGCCACGATAGCCATGCCACCGCCTCTCGGGGTCGGCACCTGATGCGAACTGCGATGATTGGGTTGGTCAAGCAAGCGGGTCTTTGCGTAGCGCCTGAGCAGGCCGGTCATGGTGATTGAAAGAAAAAGACAAAATATCGACAACAAAACAAATGCCAGCATCAAGACGACTCACTATGGATTGACGCCATCAGAGATAGGGTCTGAGAGAGCGAATAGGGTGCCGACCATTGTAATCGGCTCTGAGCCTTGCGGGTATCCATTTCCAGAGAGCCATAAATCCGTTGTAGCTTGGCATCAATCCCCAAACAGCGTCCAAGCACTCTTATTACTCCTGGTGGGAGATAAAAGAGCCGACAGCTAACTCCTTCTGCTTCTGCAATCGCCGCTAATAACTGCGACGTCGACACTGCGACAGGATCTGCGACTAAAAAGACCTGATTCACTGCAGCAGGGTGCGCCATCGCATGGGCAATGAAGTCACACAGATTAGGTAACGCCAACAGGCTACGCGCATTGGTCAAACGGGCAAAAGGGAGCGGGATCCCTTTGCGCACCCACGTCATCATGCTGGCAAAGTTAGCCTTCACTCCTTCTCCATAGATAAGAGGAGGACGAATGATGGTTACAGCCATACCACACGCTTTCGCGAGTGCCATCAGCCCCTGTTCCGCCTCATACTTCGAGCGTCCATAGGGATCTTCTGGCGGACTTTGCACATTCTCATCAAATGGCTTGCCAGGCTCGGTCTGCTCGCCATTCACTTTGATCGAACTGATAAAGATGAAGCGCTTTACTCCTGCCTCAGCCGCTTGTCGAGCAAGAGCGAGGGAGCCCTCTGTATTCACCGCTCGAAAAGCCGCCAGGGGATCTGTCGCGGTATCCGACATTACATGCACCCTGGCAGCACAGTGAACAACCACATCCACCTGTTGCAATTGAGCAGTCCAGTTGGCATCCGCAGTCAGAGAGGGAGCCTGAACATGGTAAGAAGCCAGCGAGTGACTTCGCACCGCTCCTTTAACATTCGCCCCCAGCGCCAGCAAGTGTTCACAGACCGCTTTGCCTACAAATCCGTTGGCACCAGTGACCAAGACTGTACTTTTGATATCTATCATTACCACCAACGCCAACCGTGAATATTGAAGAAAGTCACCATGGAGCGCCCAAACATCCAGATATGGCGCCAGCCTTTGCGGGATGCATGCCCACCGTGATGAACGACCTTCACCTGAGGGACATAAGCAATCCGGCTGATCTTTCCAGCCCGCAAACTGATGTCAAAATCTTCAAAATAGAGGAAAAAGCGAGGGTCAAACCCTCCGAGCTGCTGCAGAACATCTGAGCGAAACAGCATAAAACAACCACTGACAATGGGTGGGTCCCACAGCACGTCAAGATTGTTGAGCTGATCTGCCATCTCATATTTCGCCAAGCGCGTCTGGAATAACTTCTTCACAAACGCGGGTGCAAAACCACGCAACAGTAAATCAAATACGGTTGGATAGCGTTTACAAAGCCGTTG
The DNA here is from genome assembly GCF_040908025.1 of Aeromonas sp. R9-2. Taxonomy (NCBI): domain Bacteria; kingdom Pseudomonadati; phylum Pseudomonadota; class Gammaproteobacteria; order Aeromonadales; family Aeromonadaceae; genus Aeromonas; species Aeromonas sp. R9-2. The sequence continues at coordinate 144,148 of NZ_JBFOCX010000026.1, read as the reverse complement.
TACCTCACCATCTTCCCATGTAGCGAAAGGCGTCAATAATCCGCAATCCGGATGTAGCTCCATAAACTCGAGCGCATTTTTCAGTGCATCTGGAGCAACTTCAAGATCAGGATTGAGGATAAGGTGGTATTTGGAATCGTTCTGTAATGCTTGATTATGCCCTTCACCAAAGCCCAAGTTATCCGGATTATGTCGATAAATCACGCTAGCCTTACTAATCAACTCTGCAGATATATAGTCCTCAACTTGTACCCTAGAGCTGCTTGGTGAATTGTCAACAATGGTCAATTCAATGGCCGAGTACTTCAAGGCTGCATTAAACAAACTCTGCAACGTAGCATATAACTCTTGTTTGACTGGCTTATATACAACAAGACTGACACTTATCACATTACTCATTAAAAAATACCGCTAAGTAATTTATAGGAATCACAGATAGGGACCTGACTTAGATAAAATCCCATCCAGCAACCCCTTACTCATCTTAGTAATGTGAGACAACTTGTTTTTTGTGAAAAATGCATAGACAAAAAATCGAATCGGCAAAAAACAAAGCTCTCTTAATTTAAAACCTGTGGGTATATAATCTCTACGTAGTAAAGAAATACAATTTCTGAAAAAATAATAATGCCTGATTGGTGAATGTACAGGTAATTTCTTACCAAATACGTTTATTGGCTCATCTCCAAGTGTATGTTCCATAACTACATATGGAACGCCAATAACACGCCACCCAAGACTTTTAGCCCGCAAACACCATTCAATATCAACATAATCTATAAATAGCGAGTCATCGTGAGGTCCTATGCATTCCCAAGACTTACGACTGATGATGCTGCCAGACGTAATAAGATAATCGGCCTCAATCAGCTTGTCCCCTTCAGCAGGAATCCTACATAACCTACCTTGTTTAAACGTGATGAATGGCGCTTTCTTGGCTAAACGCGTATCAAAATATGCTGGACCCACAACTGCGACATTACTATCCACAAAACCGGAACTTACCGTGATCAATGTATCAATCATGGACTGATCTGGATTACTGTCTTGATCAAAGAAAAACACAAAATCAGCACCATCTTTAAATGCTAGGTCTGCCCCATGGTTCAATGCAGTAGCAATGCCCTTATTTTCACCTAACGCTAATATACTAACATTGCTTGGGATAACGTCAGTAGTAAAGCCAGAACCGTTCTCTGGGGTATTATCTACCACATAAACAAGATCTACCAACTTTGACATCCCAATCACTTTAGAAGTAACACGTGAGTCTGGGAAATATGTAACTATAACAATTGCTGATAACTTTTTATCTATGAAATTAGACATAATATCAGCCTTATAAAAATAATATAATCAGTAACTCTCATAAATTACCACAAACCTATAAAATTAAGGCTAATTACAATAAAATTAATGCCTTGTATTACCTCAGTGTTGCTCTAATTATATAAACTGGCAGTTTTCTAATCTCGAACTAGCGAACTAATCAAATCATGAAAAGCAGACTTACATACCCTCCCCAGAGAGGGAATTCTAAAGGTAATCTAGAAAGTAAGTTTCATAAAATTGAGCGATTACAATTCAACAACCCACAATAATTGTCATAAAAATAAAACATTAAAAGCAATAATATCTATTATTACTTTTCATTAAAAAAACCATGCATTTCAATTATTTTGGCAATACCATTGGAAATAGAAACATCAGGTTTCCAACCTAATTCATTTTGAATCAAAGATATATTAAGCACATTTGACTGGGCATCAAACAATCTTTTTGGTTCATATTCAACAACTATGTCATTGAAATGTTCTTTAAATACATCCAAAATGTTATTTATAGATGTTCCGACTCCAGAACCAACATTCATAACATTTACATTACCTGTGTACAATGAGGCGCTATATAAGGCCGACACTAAATCATCTATATACAGATAGTCTCTGATAGTAGAACCATCACCCCAAACTGTTAATTTTTCACCTTTCTTTATTTTACTAAGAAATACACCAATAATACCTTGCGATATATTCCTCATTTGCCCCATACCATAGGGATTAGAGATTCTTAATGATAAAGATTTAACGCCATATAAAACGTTGTAAAGATACAAGTACTTCTCTATTGATAACTTGGTTATTCCATAGGAGCAAATAGGATTTGTACTATCTGACTCAGAAATCAATCCATCACATCCAAAACCATATACTGTACCACCAGAAGATGAGAAGATTAATTTAACATTAACATTATTTTTTAACGCATCTAATAGCCTGATTGTTCCGATAATATTTCCTTCGACATCTAATTGAGGATTTTCATTAGAGGTACTAGGTAAACTTGTTGATATGAAATGATAACAAACATCAACACCTAATAAAATATCAGTCCATCTATCCTCTGTTGAAAAATCGCCAACATAATGTTCAATATGCCTATCACCTAGTCTATTAATATCATTTCTATCATATGTTTTTATGCTATGTCCTTTATCTATTAAATAAGTAGCCAAAGCATTACCAATAAATCCACCGGCCCCAAGAATAAAAAAAACCATATAAAACCTCTAATCTAATAGACATCTAATAGATAAATCAAAAATATCCGGGTACGGTATTCATTTTAGATGCAAAGCTAGCATCACTATGATTAGATAGAACCTTATCTCTTGTATGAACTGCCTGTTTTAACGCATCAGAATAATTATTAAAGACCCAATCAATAGCCTCTTTATAAGAGTGAGGATCTTCAAAATCACCAACTAACATTCTAGTTTCAGCATCAATCACTTCGCTCACTCCCCCCACATCAGATGCAACTATAGGCATACCAGTTGCGGCTACCGATAATAATATTGTTGGGATTCCATCCCACTGGGACGTATATAAGAAAATTGAGTGTTTGTTTAACGGTAAACTTTCAACGCCATTAAACTTCCCATGCAAAGTAATATTACCTAGCTTCCTCATGTCAGATAAATAATCAGTAGCGGAATCTAAAACAGCTTCACCATAAACACTAAACTCAACATCAGGCATCAACCTTGCAATAGAAAGTAATATGTCAGGCCTTTTTTGTCTATCAATTCTACCCGCCCAAATAACACGTTTATCATACTGTTCTTCGTGATTATTTTGTTGAATAACTGATAAATCAAAAGGGCTATATATAACTTCAAAAAGCTCTTGTGGATAACCATAATTATTATGTATCAATTTCTTGAACTTTATATTATCAGTAAAAATACGCTCAATATATTTATATGTAGTTGGCAAATATTTACGTGCAAATCCGACAGGTCTACCATAGCTGTCATAGTCATCGCAATAAATAGAAACAAAAACTTTTATTCCTGAGGACGTTAAAGCAAGTCCATGTTTATCCAATACATCCCACATATGCCTTGAGTTTATTATATGTAGAACACCAATTTTCAGCTGTATGACAAGTCTAACTAAAACACTAATTTGTTCCGCATGAGATATCTTAGATGCGATTTTGCTAAAATTAATAATATCAACATTTTCAGGTAAACGACTTAACCACGGAGAATCCCCTGGTTCCGTCATGATAACCAAGATCTTTGACAATGATTGTTTTGCAGCTAGCTCTATATGTTTGATGGAAACATAATCAGCCCCACCTCTCTTAAGCCATGGAATTGCAAAACAATGAGAGTAATCTTCTCTAGAACAAGAGGTTTTTATAATCTCATTATAGATATTCCCTGGTGCAGCTATGATAGGATATGAATAATAATTACATGTAGATATGAATTCATCTGTAGGATATAACTCTGGATCTATAGTCATACCTATCGACTTCATTTCCTCTATTACCCAACTAGGTATTGAAGGTGTCAATAAACTTGACGCAATAGAAACAGAGCCAATTTCTGACAAATCAGGAATATGCGTTCCATACTCTTTAAAGAAAAAGGATTTAAGTTTATAACATACACGAACATATCGCTGTCGAGCAGAAATACCCATAGAATTAAAGATTATTTTATCAAGAACGACATATATAGTTCTTAATACTAGGAAAATTCTTTTTTTCATTATTAACCTTTGACATGTGAAAAATCGAAAAGTTTCGACTTTGGAATAATTGCGCCAGAACTAAAGGTTGAATTAACAAGACTTTGCTTTTTACGACGATAAAAGCCTATTGTTCCCCAAGCTAATCGATGTTTATATCCATTAGCAATGGTTTCGCAATTCCAATGCCAATCTTCATACCCAAATCCAGTAGCTGATGGCCGTGTAACTTGATAGGGACAAGATACGTATACCTCTTTAAAAGCAATAGTCCATGAAGTCCAAAAATTACCAGATAGAAGACCGCTTTCCTGATAATACTCTCCACATTGCTCTACTTGCCAGCAGTACGCTCTATGAGCACCAAAATTTATGACAAACTCCGGATGAAGAATAGTTTCTTTTCCATATTCATGGAGGTAAAACCAACCTCTCTCTAACCAATTCTCAGAAAAATAATCGTCACCATCAAGAACAGCGATGACCTTACCATTAGCTTGTGATATTCCGTCATTCCTTGACGCACCCAAATCCCTATTTTTAACCTCAATTAAGGTACATTGGCATTTTTTAAAAACAGGGTGGCATTGTAAAATATTCTTTGTCTGAGAGTCACAGCAATCTAAAACAAAAATATACTCACAAGATATGCCCTTAGAGTTAGCAAATATACGGCACCTCTCTATTGAATTTAAGGTTGAATGTATGAGTGCGCCTTCATTGTGGACTGTTACCAACAACGAGATATCTATGTTATTATTGCACATGCTGCCCCCTTAAATTACGTACCATTTTTATAAATTTAAACCAATATGATGATTCTATTTTTTGCAATCTCTCATGCAAGATAGCTAATTCTACCTCTCTTTCTGACAACATATCTCTCGAGGCCACTAACTGCAGATCCTTCTCTGACAACATATCTCTTGTGGCTTCTAACTGCAGATCCTTCTCTGACAACATATCTCTTGTGGCTTCTAACTGCAGTTCCTTCTCTGACAACATATCTCTTGTGGCTTCTAACTGCAGATCCTTCTCTGACAACATATCTCTTGCGGTAGCTAACTGCAGCTCATTCTCTGATAAATTTTTCTGTATATGATCTAGCCTTGACGTTAGTAATAAGCCATTGTTTTTCTCATTAGTCCATGCTTTTTCAAGCCATTCTTTTCCTTCAAATATCAAATTAATTTTATTGTTTAAAGTAGACACAGCATCATGATGTTTTGATTCGGCATCATGAATTTGAAAATTCAATTTTTTACTTTTATCTAGCTCAATAGATAGCCTTGATAAAATATTTGAAGACAATTCATCATTAAACAATGATGGTTTATATTTGATATTATCATAGTTATTTTTAAAAGAGACAAGTTGTGATAATAAAGCGACAACAGAAGATAACTCTCTAAGATAAAAGTCAGGAAACTCAATACTCTCTGTTGGTATTAACTTTAAAGATGATATTACATTAGAGGCACACTCATCTATTAAACTAACACACCTATCTTTATCATCAATGGAAAGAATGCATCGCCAAAAAAAAGAAAGAACATACTTTGTCAATAAGGTCAGGTCATAATTGCATACACCATCACAATCTATGATTTCAAAGTACTTTTCTGCTGAATCATAATCCCCATTATACATTTTTATAAGGCCATAAACATAAGCTATGGAGTACACCCATCTTTTTACGGTTGGATTAACACTAGAATTATATTTTAATAAAAGATATTCATTAACAGTGTTTTCTGAAATTACCAGTGACTTATCGTTAATATCATCCAAATATCTGTAAAGTTTGATACAAAGTGCGGCACCATAATCTGCGGATGTGGAAGGATATGTTGATAATATTTTATCTGCCCATTTCTCCCGTAGGTCTGCATTAACAGCACACCAACCAATTGAAATGAGTGATTTTACAAGCCAAGGATTATTATAATCACGCTCAAATGAAATGACATTTTCTAAAACACATTTATTCTCATTGTAAAATAAGGTTTGATTATAATCGATGCGTTTATGATCCGTAGGATCTTTTGTCACTATAGCTAAAATCCACTCAGATTCCACTCCCACAGATACTCGGTTCAAGTCAATTTGATATAGGCTCCGCCCTCTACGCTCCCACATGCAATCAGAATGAAGCAATTTAACTCTATCAGCAGTCTGTGCGAAATATGATTCAATATCAAAAAGCGCACCTAATTGTGAATCAAATTTTCCCAATTTATATACATGGAAGTGAAATGGATTGGGATCCTCTCCCGACTCATCACTCCAATCATTAGGCACACTAGTTATCAAACGCCCACCGGGGGATAACAAACGATAGAATTCATTCAAAACTGATTCAGGATTCTCAACATGCTCTAATGTTTCAAAACTAATAATAATATCGAAACTAGCATCACTATACGATGAAAGAGTATCAGGGAGATAACCCTCCATATATTTCGTACTCTCATCAGCATATGTTGCATTAGCATACTCAATAGCAAAGCGACTGCCATCAACCCCAAGCACACTTTTAGCCTTGGATTGATGCGCGATGACATGCGAACCATAACCAAGCCCACATGCAGCATCTAATACCCGATCACCAGGTCTGATATAATCGCATGCAAATTTATAGCGATAGATATGAGCATCAGACCGACTACCAGACTCTCTCATCATATCCATATGCAAATCCCTCTCTTCAAGCAAGAGTGAGAATGGGAAGCTAGATATACTATTCTTTCTTATTTTCTCATAAACACCATGGATGCATATATCATTATCGCTTATTTTGCTATAATCATTGATATTATAATATGAATGTTTCTTTTTATAACCACACGAGAAAATTATTTCCTCAATATCTTTTCTAAATAAACCTTCATTTTCTTTAACAAGTTCCAGTGCAATATAGACACTATCAATATTAGCATGATAAAGATCACTAAAAACTGAAAATATCTTATCTGCTGATATATTGTATATAATTGCGGTATCTAAACCTGCACTATCTATGATGGCATCATCATGATTGAGAAACGAGTTTATTCCTTTTTTATTGAGATGCTTTTTTACATATTGACAATCCGAGCCAATAACTAATGTATCTCTATAACCAATAGATTGAATAAACTCATCTACTATAGTTTCAAGTTGAGATGTCTGATGCATATTGGGATACCGTTTTTTGAAAAATTTAGCTATGGCAGAATTAATTGTACCAAACAGCTTTCATTTGAAGGTCAGATACGCCACCGAAAAAATGCTCTTCACGTTTCATTGACACTTGGAAAAAAGCAGCTTCATCAATCCAATGAAGTAATCGCTGCGCCATGTAATCAGGAGTATCCTCATAACTCACTGAAGCTTGCACCTCATATAAGTTAATTCCCAACGAAGAATTGAATCGTAGCGATACTATAAACTCATCATCTTTTTTATGATTTAACGACCAAAACGTATCATCAGTACTTCCATGTTTAGCATGTATCATTGCCATATCTTGATTCAACGTACCCCAAGAGTAGATTTTAATACCTTCTTTATTTCTAATTCTTATTCCGACATTTAACTTTTCTATATCTGCTGTCACATGGCATTTAATTTTTATTTCTATCAAATCCCCTGGATAAAAAAGTGCACAAGGTTCTCCAGTACTGGCATTGATGATATCCACTGATTTAATTTTTACTACTCCATCACCAAAGCTTAAGGAGTTGGAACGGTTGCTATCATTGGTATTATTTTCGATATTTAACGTTAATTTTTCCGTTTCCCCTTGGCTAGTTACTGAAGTAGCTCCAATCAAATTATTTTTCTTCAATTTATCTGTAATTGAAGAAAAATATTTCATTTCATCATTATGTAATAATTTCCTATAGTCTAAAATGACATCAGATGACTTACCCCATGAGAGTGGCAAACCATTTTGTAATAGAAGGGCTCTGTTAGTTAAGGTTCTAATACTCTCTTGATCGTGAGAGACAAATAGTAATGTTGTACCAATAGACGTTAACTGCTCTATTCTTTGGAAGCATCGTTTTTGAAATAAAGCATCACCAACAGCCAGTGCTTCGTCGATAACTAAAATATCAGGTTCAACTTGTACCTGTACAGCAAATGCCAATCTTATCAACATACCACTAGAATAAGTCTTTACTGGCTGATTAATAAAGTCACCTATATCCGCAAATGATATTATATCTTCATATTTATGGTCTATTTCCTCCCTAGTTAATCCTAATAGCATACCATTCATGTAGACATTTTCACGACCAGTAAATTCAGGATTAAAACCTGATCCTAATTCTAACAATGCAGCAATTCTGCCTCTTGTTGTAACTTTTCCACTAGTAGGTGATAGTGTTCCACAAATCATTTGCAGCAATGTTGACTTACCAGACCCATTGCGTCCAAGAATACCTACACTTTCCCCTTTTTTTACATCAAAGCTCACATCCTTAACAGCCCAAAACTCTTCATAATATTTTTTCTTTTCTTTACTTAAGAGTGTTTGAGCTTTTGGAAGAATAAACTGTTTAAGTCTGTCTTTAGGATGAGAATATACTTGAAAGCACTTACTGATGCCTTCAACCTTAATTGCAACATCATTTTCATAGAACATCTGAAAAACCTTTTTTAGTATATTGGAACCATGCAAATCCCAACCACATAACATTAAATGAAACTACAAAATACATGATGTACAGACGCCAATCTGGTAATTCACCATTGATTAGTACAGCTCGACTAGACTCAATTATTGCCGTGAGAGGATTTAATTGCATCCAGACTTGATAATCTGTTGGTAGCGCTGATACTGGATAAAAAATAGGGGATAAAAACATCATAGCCGTTAAAACCACAGAAATAAACTGCCCCAAATCTCTTAAAAATACACCAAGAGAGGACAAAATATATGTAATGCCAACAGTCATAAACATAAGAGGAAGTAAGATAACAGGAAATAATAAAATTTCTATGTGCGGGATTCCAAATAGAAATATATAAAATAACACCCAAACGATCAAACTAATAATCAAGTTTACTAATGCCGCCCCACATATGACAAACGGTAATGTTTCTAATGGGAATACTACTTTTTTTACATAACTCTGATTTGTTAAAATCAATCCTGGCGCTCGGTTTATTACCTCGGAAAAAAAATTGAAAATCATAAGCCCAGAAAAAAGTACTAGAGCAAATTCAGATTTATTCCCGTTAGAGCCCCATCTTGCATTAAAAACAACACTAAACATAAATGTGTATACAAGCAACATGCATAATGGTGTGATAAAAGACCAAAGAACTCCTAGTATGGAACCTTTATACTTACTCAATAGGTCTCTTTTTATTAAAGCAATAACAAGACCTTTATTTTCTTGTATAGATAAAACAAGTTTAAATATGTTAATTGGAGGTCTTACATTGTTATCAATAACAACTGACTCTTTATTACTCATGATTTAACTCTTTAATTTTTTTTAATGATACTGCACAAGCGTCCTTTTCTGATAAAATAGGATGTGTAGATATCGGCCAATCTATATTAATGTCTATATCAGACCAAAGTATACTACGCTCATGTTCCTTACTCCAATATGCTGTGGTTTTATATATTACCTCAGCTAGGTCACTTATTACATAAAATCCATGAGCAAACCCCTCAGGTATATAAACTTGCTTTTTGTTCTCCTCTGAAATAATTAAACCAACCCATTTCCCAAATGTCGGCGAGCTATCTCTTATATCCACTGCGACATCGAAAATTTCACCCGAGACACAGCGAACTAATTTACCTTGAGCATGTGGATTTAATTGAAAATGTAATCCTCGCAATACTCCTTTCACTGATTTAGAGTGATTGTCTTGCACAAAATTTACTGAATGACCAAGAATTTTTTCAAACTTATTATGATTATAACTTTCAAAAAAGTAGCCCCGTTTATCACCAAATATTTTGGGCTCAAAAATAAGCACATCAGGAATTGATGTTTTGATTATATTCATCTGTCCTTCCACATTTGATTCGCTCTTTATCGGGAGAGCATATTCCCACCATATCACTTCAGACTTTGGCAACCATTCTCAGCAGATATTGTCCATAAGCATTCTTTGCCAATGGTGCTGCAAGTTCACGGACTTGGTCAATATTGATAAACTTCTGGCGATAGGCGATCTCTTCCGGACAAGCCACTTTTAAACCCTGACGGGTCTCGATGGTCTGAATAAAGTTGCTCGCTTCAATCAGGCTTTCATGGGTACCGGTATCCAGCCAGGCATAACCACGGCCCATCATGGCCACCGACAGATTGCCTTGCTCCAGGTAGATACTGTTCACATCGGTAATTTCCAGCTCACCACGGAGCGATGGCTTCAGGCTCTTGGCGATCTTCACCACGCTGTTGTCGTAGAAATAGAGGCCGGTCACCGCATAGTTGCTCTTGGGCTCCAGTGGCTTCTCTTCCAGAGAGATAGCGGTACCCTCTTTATCAAATTCCACCACCCCATAACGCTCGGGGTCATGCACATGGTAGGCAAAGACGGTAGCGCCACTCTCTTTGGCCGCTGCCGCCGCCAACTGCTTCTGCAGGTCGTGGCCGTAGAAGATGTTGTCCCCCAGCACCAGCGCACAGGGGTCTGACCCGATAAACTCTTCACCCAGAATAAAGGCTTGTGCCAACCCGTCCGGGCTTGGTTGTACCTTGTATTGCAAATTCAGGCCCCATTGGCTGCCATCACCCAGCAATTGCTCAAAACGGGGGGTATCTTGCGGCGTGCTGATGATCAGAATATCGCGAATACCCGCCAGCATCAGGGTGCTGAGCGGATAGTAGATCATCGGCTTGTCATAGATAGGCAACAGCTGCTTGCTCACCGCCATGGTCACCGGATAGAGACGGGTGCCTGAGCCACCGGCCAGAATAATGCCTTTACGTTTGGTCATGATGCTTGTTTCTTATTGTTAAATTGCAAAAGAAAAGGGTGGCTTGCGGCCACACCTTTCTGTTTTATCCCTGCCAGCCAGGGAGACAGTCACTACATCCCTGGCCAGTGATTTACTTGCCGAGGATCTCGGTCAACATCCGCTCCACACCGACGGTCCACTCCGGCAGCACCAGATCGAAGGTGCGCTGGAATTTACCGGTATCAAGGCGGGAGTTATGGGGGCGTTTGGCCGGGGTTGGGAAGGCACTGGTCGGCACCGCATTGAGCTGCGTCACCGCCAGTTCAACCCCGGCCTCTCTGGCTTTGGCAAACACCAGCTGGGCGTAGTCAAACCAGGTGGTGGTACCGGAGGCAATCAGATGGTACAGCCCGGCGACCTCGGGTTTGCGCTGCGCCACGCGGAGAGCATGGGCGGTGCAATCGGCCAGCAACTCGGCGCCGGTCGGAGCGCCAAACTGGTCATTGATCACTGACATCTCGCTACGCTCTTTGCCAAAGCGCAGCATGGTCTTGGCAAAGTTGGCGCCGCGGGCGGCGTAAACCCAGCTGGTGCGGAAGATCAGGTGACGGGAACAAAGTGCAGCCCCTTGCTCACCCGCCAGCTTGGTTTCACCATAGACGTTGAGCGGGGCGGTTGTATCGGTTTCCACCCAGGGGCGCTCACCGCTGCCATCAAACACATAGTCGGTGGAGTAATGCACCAACCAGGCACCCAATGCTTCCGCTTCTTTGGCAATAGCAGCCACGCTGGTCGCGTTGAGCAGCTCGGCAAACTCCCGCTCGCTTTCTGCCTTGTCGACTGCGGTGTGGGCTGCGGCGTTGACAATCACGTCCGGCTTGACCAGACGTACCGTTCCGGCCACCCCTGCCGGGTTGCTGAAATCACCGCAATAGTCAGTGGAGTCAAAATCAACGGCAGTGATGCGCCCGAGCGGCGCCAGTGCGCGTTGCAGCTCCCAGCCTACCTGGCCGTTTTTACCAAACAGCAGAATATGCATCAAGCACGCTCCCCATCGTTCTTTTCAATCGCAGAATAGTGCTGCTCAATCCAGGACTGGTAGGCACCGCTCTTGACGTTACTCACCCACCGCTGGTTATCCAGATACCACTGCACGGTTTTGCGAATACCAGATTCAAAGGTCTCTTGCGGTTGCCAATCCAGCTCTGCGCTCATCTTGGTCGCATCGATGGCATAGCGGCGATCGTGGCCAGGGCGATCCGCCACATAGGTGATTTGATCGCGGTAAGAGCCCGCTTTCGGCACCATCTCGTCCAGCAAATCGCAGATGGTGTGTACCACCTCCAGATTCTGCTTCTCGTTGTGACCGCCAATGTTGTAGGTCTCTCCGACCAAGCCCGTGGTCACCACCTTGTAGAGCGCGCGCGCGTGGTCTTCCACATAGAGCCAGTCACGGATCTGGTCGCCCTTGCCATAGACAGGTAACGGCTTGCCATCCAGCGCGTTAAGAATGACCAGCGGGATCAGCTTCTCGGGGAAGTGGTACGGGCCGTAGTTGTTGGAGCAGTTGGTGACTATGGTCGGCAGACCGTAGGTGCGGCGCCAGGCGCGCACCAGATGGTCGCTGGAGGCCTTGGAGGCAGAATAGGGGCTGCTGGGGGCATAGGGGGTGGTTTCAGTGAAGAGCGGCAATGGTTCACCGACAGCCACTTCATCCGGATGGGGCAGATCACCATACACCTCGTCTGTGGAGATATGGTGGAAGCGGAAGGCCGCCTTGCGGGTCTCGTCCAGACCGTTCCAGTAAGCGCGAGCCGCTTCCAGCAACATATAGGTGCCGACGATATTGGTCTCGATAAAGTCAGCCGGGCCTGTGATGGAGCGGTCAACATGGCTCTCGGCGGCCAGATGCATCACGGCATCCGGCTGGTGCAGGGCAAACACCCGATCCAGCTCGGCACGATTGCAGATATCCACCTGCTCAAATGCATAACGCTCGCTTGACGATACATCGGCCAAGGATTCCAGATTGCCGGCATAGGTGAGTTTATCGAGATTGATGACTGCATCCTGAGTATCACGGATGATATGGCGCACCACAGCAGAGCCGATAAAACCAGCGCCACCGGTAACGAGAATTTTCATAGATATGTTATCTCTTGCGAAGAGTTGATATGTGATAGGTGCGGACTGAAATGGAGTAAACGCTGAAGAACTGAAGCAATCTCTAAAATTCACTCAATATCCGAGAGCTGACATTTTAGACAAAGCAAAAGTTACATTGATGACAGGCAAACATCATGGCTACCGCCCCTGGGTTACAGCCCCCAGCTTGCTGCTTTTTACCATATTGTTCACGCCTTTGGTCATCATGCCTCCAGCATCGTTATGTATTGGCAGCGTCTATCACAACTACCTCTCACGGACATGCCGCGAGTTGGCACACTGCACCAGCCCGATTTGATAGGGAATTCTATCCCGTTTTTCCCAAAGATGAACAGTCGAAAGTATTTTGTGATGGGGGCAACTTGAGACTCATCACAACCTCAAGGTCACGAAATGCCTGCTCGGGTCACGGTTTACCTCTTACAACCACGCAATTTTTGCTTACATTTTTCACAAAAAACAGGGCAACCCATGGGGTTGCCCTGTTTGATTGTCAGCCAGACCAAAGCTGGCTGGCGATTTATTGAACTCTGTTCAAATTAGCTAAACCTGCATGCCATCAGTCACCTTTTGACTCAACCGCTGCAGCCATGCGCGCCTCTTTACTCTTGTGGCTGGTGAAGTAGCGCATCACCAACACAAAGAAGAGCGGCACGAAGAAGATGGCCAGCACGGTGGCGCTGATCATCCCCCCCATCACGCCGGTACCGATGGCGTTGCGGCTGCTGGCACCTGCGCCGGAGCTGATCACCAGCGGCAGCACCCCGAGGATAAAGGCGAGCGAGGTCATCAGGATCGGACGCAGACGCAGGCGTGCCGCCTCCACCACCGCCTCACCCAAACCCATCCCTTTGTCGTAGAGCTCTTTGGCAAATTCCACGATCAGGATCGCGTTCTTCGCCGACAAGCCTATGGTTGTGAGCAGACCAACCTGGAAGTAGACGTCGTTCTCCAATCCGCGAAGGGTGGCAGCCACAATGGCCCCCAGAACCCCGAGCGGTACTACCAGCATGACCGAGAACGGAATGCTCCAGCTCTCGTAGAGGGCAGCCAGACAGAGGAACACCACCAGCAGCGAGATCGCGTAGAGCGCGGGCGCCTGTGAACCGGCCTGCCGCTCCTGGAAGGAGAGCCCGGTCCACTCGATACCCACCCCTTCCGGTAGCTGTTTCACCATCTGCTCGATGGCGGCCATCGCATCACCGGTACTCTTGCCGGGCGCTGCTTCACCGACGATCTCCATCGCCGGCACGCCGTTGTAGCGCTCCAGACGGGGCGAACCGAAGCTCCACTCGGTACTGGCAAAGGCGGAGAAGGGCACCATCTGACCGGCACTGTTGCGCACATACCAGAGTTTCAGATCTTCCGGGTTCATCCGGAAGGGGGCATCCGCCTGCATGTAGACCTTCTTGATTCGGCCACGATCAACGAAGTCATTGACGTAGGACGAGCCCCAGGCAGTGGCCAGGGTGTTGTTGATATCCGCGATGGATAGCCCCTGCGCCAGCGCCTTCTCGTAGTCAATCTTGATGTCGAGTTGCGGCGTATCTTCCATCCCGTTCGGGCGCACTCGCACCAAGGTGGGATCCTGCGCCGCCATGCCGAGCAGCTGGTTGCGCGCAGCCATCAGCTTGTCGTGACCGATACCGCCGCGATCCTGCAGGAAGAAGTCAAAACCGGTCGCCGTACCCAGCTCCGGGATCGGAGGCAGGTTAAAGGCGAACACTTGCGCCTCCTTGATGCTGAACAGATAGCCCATGGCGCGGCCGATGATGGCATTGGCGCTGCGATCCGGGCTCTTGCGCTCGCTCCAGTCCTTGAGCTTGATAAAGGCCATCCCCGCATTCTGGCCACTACCGGCGAAGCTGAAGCCGGATACGGTCAGTACGGAGTCAACGTTATCCTTCTCGTTTTTCAGGAAGTAGTCGCGCATGTCCGCCAGCACCACCTCGGTGCGCTGCTTGGTCGCCCCCACCGGCAGTTGGACCATGGACATGATGACCCCCTGATCCTCTTCCGGCAGGAAGGAGGTGGGCATTCGCATAAAGAGCACTGCCAGTACCGCCAGCATGGCGCCGTAGATCAGGCTGTAGCGCACGCCCTGCTTGATCACCTTGCGCACACCGCTCTGATAGCGGTTGGTACCGGCATCAAAGGCGCGGTTGAACCAGCCAAAGAAGCCGCGCTTGGCCCCAAACTCGCCATGTTTCATCGGCTTGAGCAGGGTGGCACAGAGCGCCGGAGTCAGGATCAACGCCACCAGCACCGACAGCACCATGGCCGAGACGATGGTCAGTGAGAACTGGCGATAGATGGCACCGGTCGAGCCGCCGAAGAAGGCCATCGGCACGAACACGGCGGAGAGCACCAACGCGATCCCCACCAGCGCGCCGGTGATCTGGGTCATCGACTTGCGGGTCGCTTCCAGCGGGGAGAGACCCTCCTCGCTCATCAGACGCTCCACGTTCTCCACCACCACGATGGCGTCATCCACCAGCAGGCCGATGGCCAGCACCATACCGAACATGGTGAGGGTGTTGATGGAAAAGCCGAACGCCGCCATCACCCCGAAGGTACCGAGCAGTACCACAGGCACCGCAATGGTCGGGATCAGGGTGGCGCGGAAGTTCTGCAGGAACAGATACATGACGCAGAACACCAGGAAGATCGCCTCGATCAGGGTCTGCACCACCTCCTCGATGGAGATCTTCACAAATGGCGTGGTGTCGTAGGGGTAGACGATCTCCATATTGGCCGGGAAGTAATCCGACAGCTCATTGAGCTTGGCACGCACCTTCTCGGCGGTATCCAGCGCGTTGGCACCGGTCGCCAGCTTGATGGCGACCGCGGCGGTAGACTGGCCGTTGTAGAGCGCATCGGCGTCATAGCTTTCGCCCGCCAGCTCGACCCGGGCCACATCTTTCAGCCGTACCTTGGAGCCATCCTGATTCACCCGCAGCAGGATATCGTTGAACTGCTCCACGGTAGAGAGACGGGTCTGCCCCATGATAGTCGCGGTGAACTGCTGATCTTCCACCGACGGGGTGCCACCCAGCTTGCCGAACGCGACCTGGGCGTTCTGCGCCTTGATGGCTGCTTGCACATCCCCCGGGGTCATCTGCACCCGGTTGAGCTTGTTGGGATCGAGCCACACCCGCATGGAGTACTGGCTGCCGAACAAGGTGATGTCCCCTACCCCGTCCAGACGACTCAGAGGCTCCTTGATGTTGGAGACCACATAATCCGCCAGGTCGTCGTTGTTCATCGAGCCATCGCTGGAGATGAAGGCCGCGACCATCAGGAAGCTGCTGGAGGTCTTCTGTACCCGGATCCCCTGCTGCTGAACTTCTTGCGGCAGCAGCGACATCGCCTGCTGCAGCTTGTTCTGCACCTGCACCTGGGCGATATCGGGATCGGTCCCCGGCTGGAAGGTGAGGGTCACCGACACCCGCCCCGCGGAGTCAGACTGGGAAGACATGTAGAGCAGGTGATCCAGCCCGGTCATGTTCTGTTCGATGATCTGGGTCACCGAGTCTTCTACCGTTTTGGCGGATGCGCCCGGATAGCTGGCAGAAATACCGACCGCGGGCGGCGCAATGCTCGGATACTGGGCGACCGGCAATTTGATGATGGCCAGGCTGCCCGCCAGCATGATCACCAGCGCGATCACCCAGGCAAAAATGGGTCTGTCTATAAAAAATCGAGCCATGAAGCGACTACTCCATCCTACTTGTTGGCCGGGGTGTTGGACGCAGCTTGAGCAGACGGTGCATCAGCACCCTGCTCGGCGGGATTGACCACGGCGCCCGGTCGTACTTTCTGCAAGCCAGCCACGATCACCCGCTCGCCGGAGGTGAGCCCTGACTCCACCACCCAGTTGCTGCCGACGACACGGCTCAGTTGCACGTTGCGCAGTTCCACCTTGTTGTCAGCGGTTACCACCATCACGGTGGCGCCGCCATTGGGGGTGCGAGTCACGGCAGTTTGCGGCACCAGCAGTCCTTGCGCCCGCTCACCCTCTTGCAGGGTGGCGCGCATAAACATGCCGGGCAGCAGCAGCTGGTGAGGGTTGGGCACAATCACCCGCAGGGTCACCATGCCGGAGGTCTCATCCACGGTCACATCAGAGAACTGCAGCGAGCCCTCTTCGCCATAAGTGGAGCCATCTTCCAGCTGGAAGGTCACCTTGGCCCCCTTCTGCTCGTCCTGGGTCAGCTTGCCCTCGGCGACCAGTCGCTTGAGGCGCAACAGATCGGCGGTGGACTGACGCACATCCACATACATGGGATCGAGCTGCTGGATGGCGGTGAGGCTGTCCGCCTGCTGGGCGGTCACCAGCGCCCCCTCGGTCACCGCGGATTTACCGATGCGGCCGCTGATGGGGGCGGTGATGCGGGTGTAACCGAGATTGATCTCGGCAGTACGCAAAGCCGCCTTGCTCGCCATGATCTCCGCCTTGGCCTGCTTCCAGCTGGCGTCGGCGTCATCATAGTCCTGACGGCTGATGGATTTGACCTTGAGCAGCTCCTGATAGCGCTGCGCCTTGAGGCGGGCACTCTGCTCGTTGGCCTCTGCCTTGGCCAGATTGGCCTTGGCGCTGGCAACCGCCGCCTGATAGACAGCCGGGTCGATCTGATAGAGCAGATCACCCGCCTTCACATCGCTTCCCTCGGTAAAGAGACGCTTGAGGATGATGCCGCTCACCTGCGGACGCACTTCGGCCACCCGCAACGGGGCGCTGCGGCCGGTCAACTCGGTGGTCAACATCAGCGGACCGCTCTGCAGGGTCACCACGTTGACCGCCGCGGGCGGCATGCCGTCCTGTCCCTGGGGTGCCCCCCCCTTGTCACCACAACCTGCCAGCAAGCCTGTAGCCAGCAAGGCAAGACCAACTGAACGAGCAAGAATATGTTTATGCATGAAACACCTGAGCCTTTGCCAGTCAATGAACAATCAGGGCCGCATGGGCCCTGTTGGTAAATAGTCGAAAGATGAGGCAATATACATACATTCATAAATGTATGTAAGTGACTTTTTGCTTGCATGAGGCACAAATTTCGATGGCCAGACGAACCAAAGAAGAGGCGCAGCAAACCCGCTGCCACATCATGAGCACGGCGCTGGATCTGTTCTGCTCTCAGGGCCTGGCCAAGACCAGCCTGACCGACATCGCCAGGGCGGCAGACCTGACCCGCGGGGCCATCTATTGGCACTTCAAGAACAAGGATGAACTCTTCATTTCGCTCTGGCAGGAGCTCTGCAGCCCCCTCGCCCATCAGCTCGACGCCTGCCTCAACCCAGATGAGCCGGATCCGCTGGGGCAACTGCGCCTCTTCTTCGAAGGGGTGCTCCACAGCTTCATTCACAATCCGGCCCAGCGGCAAATGTTTACCATACTGTTCAATCTCGAATCGCTGGAGGGGGAAGCCATCTCACTGCGCGAACATATCCGCAGCCAGTCCGCCAATTTCTTTCGGGACCTGGAGACCACCCTAGCCAACGCGGTACGGCGGGGCCAACTGCCCGCCAACCTCAACCTGCAGCGCGCCGCCACCCTGCTCCACTGCACTCTGGATGGCTACATCATCAACTGGCTCCACTTTCCGGGGCGGATAGACCTGCAGGGCGAATCCGCCTTTATGATAGAGAGCATGTTCACCATGCTGGCCCAGCCCCACGGGCCTGCCTGCGGCCGCTAATCAGCTCCGGCAACTCCCACCCATCCAAATCGGGGCCTGACCGCGCGCTTTGGCAGTCAGGCCCCGATTTGTTACCCTATGAGCCCCCTGCTTGAGGTAACCCCTGTGCCACACTCTGACGCCATCCCCGCTTCCTGGCCATTTAACGACCAGCACGCCCACGCTCGGGCTGCCTTTGTGGCGCGTCTCACACCCGGTGCTCACCTGCTCAATGGTCAGTGCGGTATGGGGGAGGATCTGTGCTGGCTGCGTGCAGAAGGGTATGTAGTCACTGCCTGTGACGCTGTGCTGGCTGACGCCAAAGTTGCCTCGCAGCAATCCGGACAAGCAGTGCGGGTCTGCCCGCTGGCGAAGATGCACTCGGTGCTCCCTTACGATGGCATCTGGCTGAGCCACCCGCTTGATGGCGACGCGGCCACCCTTGTTCCCCAGTTGCAACAGCTGGCGACCCTGCTCAAAGCGGGTGCTCCGCTCTGCTTCCCCCTGCCGCCAAGCGGCAAGATAAGTCACCATCAGCTACAGCAACTGGTCACCACATCCGGGATAGCACTGCAACTGGCGCCGATGGAAGCCGCCTCGACCAACACGCCATCATGCACAGGTCAACACGCCACCCAGTACGTCATGTTGCTGCGTGGCGATCATCAGGCCACCTAATGGGCTAATTCATCACGGATTTTCCCGTTCAACACCAAGCCGACAGCTAGTCGGCGATCCTGGCTTTCGACAATATTTAACTCGGCGTTAACGCAGAAAAGGCAGACATAACACGGCTTACGTGTTAAAAAGTGTGATTAATATCAAATTTTAATAACAAAACAGACAATACAACCAACTCCGGATTTCCTTATGAAACTTGTCCTGAAACTCATTGCTGGCATCCTTGCCGGTCTCTTGCTCGGTCTCTACGCCCCTGAGTGGGTGGCGCGCGTGCTGTTTACGGCCAAGACAGTGATAGGTCAGCTGATCACCTTCACCATTCCGCTCATCATTCTGTTCTTTATCATGAGCGGCATCGCCAGCCTGCCGAAAAACTCCGGCAAGCTGCTGGGCAAAACCGTGGCCCTCTCCTACTGCTCCACCATTCTGGCGGGGCTGTTCGCCTTTACCGTGGCGAGCCACCTTATCCCGCAGTTCACCACCGCCGCCGAGCCCACCACGGCCACGGCTATCAAGCTTGCCTCCTACGTCAATCTGGAGATCCCGCCGCTGTTTGGCGTGATGTCGGCACTGGCCGCCGCCTTCGTGTTCGGCATCGGCATCAGCGCCACCCAGGCCACCGATCTGCGCCGGGTCGCCGATCAGGGTCGTGACATCATCGACCGCCTGCTGGCCAAGGTGATCATTCCGCTGCTGCCGTTCTACATCGCCGGCGTCTTTGTCGAGATGACGGTAGAAGGCACCGTATTCGCTACCCTGAAAACCTTCGGCGTGGTGCTGGTGATGGCCATCCTGATGCACTGGATCTGGCTATCCGTGCTGTTCGTTGGTACCGGTCTGGCCCTTGGCCGCTCACCGGCCCAGCTCATCAAGAACATGCTGCCCGCCTACTTCACCGCGCTGGGGACCATGTCGAGCGCCGCCACCATTCCGGTCGCTCTGCAATCGAGCAAGAACAACGGGGTGAGCGACGGCATCGCCAACTTCACTGTGCCCCTGTGCGCCACCATTCACCTCTGTGGCTCCACCATTACCCTGGTCACCTGCGCCACCGCGGTGATGTTCCTCTCCGAGCATCTGGCCATTCCGGGCATCGAGACCATGCTCCCCTTCATCATGATGCTGGGGGTGATCATGATCGCCGCACCGGGCGCCCCGGGTGGTGGCGTGATGTCGGCGCTGGGCCTGCTCACCTCCATGCTCGGTTTTGGTGAAGCCTCCATCGCCCTGATGATCGCACTCTATCTGGCGCAAGACAGCTTCGGCACCGCCTGCAACGTCACCGGTGACGGCGTGATTGCCCTGTGGGCCGATCGCTTCGCCAGTGGCAGCGAGAGCGCTGCCCCCGTGGCCGAGGCCGAACAGGCGTAAGCTCGCCGGGATGGCCCGACCATCCTCTGCAAAACCGCAGGCCCGAACCATGTTCGGGCCTGCGTCGTTTCTGCCACCTTCACAGCTTTTGTACGTATTCCTCCTCCCCCCTCTTTACCCCTCTCTGCCGTAAACAGCACTGGCGCTACCCTCTGCATCAGACAAAATTATTGGCATATGCCACATATGAGCGTATAAATGGCTTATGCCAATTAGGAGCCACCATGCCAAGACCCAAGATTGCCCGCCAGATCTGTGGCCGCCCCGCCAACAGCTGCTTCAAACCCAACGGCCGCCCCATGCATCAGCTGGAACAGGTCACGCTGGGCCCTGACGAGTTCGAGGCACTGCGCCTCGTCGACCTTCAAGGAATGCAGCAGCAGGAGGCCGCCCTGGTGATGGGGGTCTCCCGCCAGACCCTGGCCAATATCCTGAAAAAAGGGCGCTACAAGGTGGTGGAGTGTCTGAGTCTGGGCAAGGCATTGATGATGCAACCCGCCGAGCCCGACCACCCAACCAGTGGAGAAGAGCCGACATGAATGCTGTCACAACCATGACCGCCAACCCCAGCAACAGCGCCCTGATGCTGAGTCAGGGGCTGCTGGCTGGCCACTTTACCCGTGCCGAGCAGCTGCAAATTCTTAACCCCGAAGGGAACGTCATCGCCACCCTGCCCAATCCGGCCGCAGCCGAAGGCTGCCACGGCAAGCAAGCGCTGCTCGACGCCCTCGCCCATCATCAAGTGGGTCAGGTGGTGGTGCGCAATATCGGCGAGCGAATGCTGGGGCGCCTGCTGGCGGTCAATATCCGGGTGCTGCAGTGCCGCTCTGCCCGCCTGCCGCTGCCAGCGCTGCTGGCCCCCGCCAATTTGCAACCTCTTACCGAGGCCAGTCAGGGCCGTCCGTCTCGTCGTCATCAGAGCAAGGCGACTATCCGTGCCATCCAGCCCGTCGGCGCAGGCCAGAGTCATAGCCATTGTCATGGTGGTTGCAACAGTGGCTCCGATCATTGTTGCGCCAGTGGTGGCCATCAGGCAGAGAGCCCACGGCAAGGCCATACTTGTTGTCACGACAGTGAGGGCGCAGGCCAACAGGGCGGTTGCTGCCATCATCACTGATGCCATCGCCGTGCATGTCATCACCATCAAGGAGAAGAGATCATGTCCATCTGGTTGTTGAGCCTGCTCGCCTCGTTCGTGCTGATCCTGGCCATGGGCACCATCATCTGGTGGCGCCAATACCAGCTTGCCCAGAAGCGGGAAGATAAAGAGGTGCGCCCCTGTGGTTGCTCCAGCGCCTGCGCGGATCACCTCTACCAGATCAGCGAGCCGACGCCAAAAAAGTAACCTGACCGCAGCCGCTATAGCCGCAGATACAAGGTCGGCAAAATAAGGGCGCGTGGAATCGAGAGGCGCATAAAAGAGAGGGGGCACCTGCTGGTGCCCCCTCTCTATTTACTCCTCGTAATGCTTGAACCGCCTCTTTCCCCCTTATGCTCATCACACGCGCTCAACCTGGCTCGGCGCCGCTGGGCGCCACACTCGCAGAGCAGGCCGGATCCTGATACTGCTGATAGATGGCATAAAACTCGGCCTTGTTGTGCAGGGCTGCGGCGACACAGGCGGGATCAAACTGGCTGCCGGCATGCTCCTCCAGATAGGCAAACGCCGTCTCGAACGGCCAGGCCTTCTTGTAGGGGCGCTCGCTGGTCAAAGCATCAAACACATCGGCCACCGTCACGATGCGCGCCGCCAGCGGGATCGCCTCCCCCGCCAGCCCCAGCGGATAGCCGGTACCGTCGAAACGCTCGTGATGGCTGGCGATGATATTAGTCAGCATGTCAGTGTGATGAATGCCATCGAGACCAAACTCGTTGATCATCAGGCTGATCATCTCCCGCCCCTTGCCGGGGTGGATCTTCATGATCTCGAACTCTTCCGGCGTCAGCTTGCCCGGCTTGAGCAAAATGGCATCCGGCACCGCGATCTTGCCGATGTCGTGCAGCTCGGAGAAGAGGTAGATAAACTCCACCTCCTCATCGCTCAGCCCGCAAGTCGGGGCCAGCGTCTTGGCAATCAGCCGGGAGTAGGCCGACATCCGGTGCAGATGGTTGGCGGTCTCCTCATCCCGATAACGGCTGAACTCCCGCGCCGTGGTCAGCGCGCCGCCAAGGGTCTGGATGGAGAAAAACTCTACCGCAATGATGGCCGAGAGCGCCTGGGCATAGGCCGACAGCTCGCTTAGGATCGGCTCCTCGAAGTATCCCGGCTCCATAGCATCGCAAAACAGAAAACCAAACAGCTTGCTGTTGAACAGCAGCGGCTCGGTATAGCTGGAGGCATAACCCGCCTCCAGTACCTTGCGGCTGTGCTCTGACGCCGAGCCACGCAGGGCATCCAGATTGCCGAGCACCCGGGGCTGCTTGTGCTCCGCCAGATAACTCAGGGAGGGGACATCGCTCAGCTTCACCTCATACTGCACCAGTGGCGAGGGCCCCTCGGTGCTGTGGGCAAAGGTCTTGAGCTGATCAGTATGGGGATCGTAAATCGCGATGGCCACCCGACTCAGCTTGTCAAAGCGCTGCCTGAGCGTGGCATGTACGCTCTGCATTTTTTCGCCAAATGAACTTTCCATCGCCTTCTCCAACGGGACCCCGTGATGGAAGTATAGTGACTCCCTTTGACGCTCTCCCCGCCACAGCGTCAAAATTGACAGAAAAATCAACAAAGCAGCATCCCCACAACCAACCCGCATGGCAGAGGCAATAGCCTTACCAAGGGCGCGCCATCAACGGCTGCTGGTGCAGCCCAATCTTGCCTGGTCGGAGATATTGTTCGGTTCTGCCATGCTGGCTGTATAGTTTTTGGTTAACCATTCCGGTAAAATCCGCGCCCTTAAAGAAGAGCCACCTAAGAGTGATTGAGCGATGTCCAACACAAAACAGGCCCCCAAAGTAGGATTCGTCTCCTTGGGTTGCCCCAAAAACCTGGTCGATTCAGAACGCATCCTGACCCAGCTGCGTACCGAAGGGTACGATGTGGTGCCCAGCTATGACGATGCCGAGCTGGTCGTCGTCAACACCTGCGGCTTTATCGACAGCGCGGTGCAAGAGTCGCTGGAAGCGATCGGCGAAGCGTTGGCCGAGAACGGCAAGGTGATCGTCACCGGCTGCCTCGGCGCCAAAGAGAACCAGATCCGCGAGATCCACCCCAAGGTGCTCGAGATCACCGGCCCCCACGCCTATGAAGAGGTGCTGGGTCACGTCCACAAATATGTGGAGAAGCCGCAGCACAACCCCTTCACCAGTCTGGTACCGGCCCACGGCGTCAAGCTGACCCCGCGCCACTACGCCTATCTGAAGATTTCCGAGGGCTGCAACCACCGCTGCACCTTCTGCATCATCCCCTCCATGCGCGGGGATCTGGTGAGCCGCCCCATCGGCGACGTGCTGGCCGAAGCCAAGCGCCTGAAAGAGGCGGGCGTGAAGGAGCTGCTGGTGATCTCCCAGGACACCTCCGCCTACGGCGTCGATGTGAAGCACCGCACCGGTTTCTACGACGGCATGCCGGTCAAGACCAGCATGGTCGCCCTGTGCGAAGAGCTGGCCAAGCTCGATATCTGGGTACGTCTGCACTACGTCTACCCCTACCCACACGTAGATGACGTCATCCCGCTGATGCGCGATGGCAAGGTACTGCCCTACCTCGATATTCCGTTGCAGCACGCCAGCCCGCGCATCCTGAAACTGATGAAACGCCCGGGTACTGTCGAGCGCACTCTGGAGCGGATCCAGAAGTGGCGCGAAATCTGCCCGCAGATCACCCTGCGCTCCACCTTTATCGTTGGCTTCCCGGGCGAGACCGAGGAAGATTTCCAGATGCTGCTGGACTTTATCGACAAGGCGGAGCTGGATCGCGTCGGCTGCTTCAAATACAGCCCGGTCGAAGGGGCGCTGGCCAACGAGCTGCCGGATCCGGTACCGGAAGAGATTCAGGAAGAGCGCTTCCAGCGCTTTATGGAGCTGCAACAGCAGGTCTCCATCCGCAAGCTGGCCCGCAAAGTGGGTCAGGAGATGACCGTTATCATCGACGAAGTGGATGAAGAGGGCGCCACTGGCCGCTCCTTTGCCGATGCACCGGAGATCGACGGTCTGGTCTACCTCAACGGCGAAACCGGCCTCAAGCCGGGGGATATGGTCAAGGTACGGATCGACGAATCCGACGAATATGACCTGTGGGCCAGCCTGATCAGCTAATTAAGGCTCTACCTGCCAAATGAAAAAAGCGCCTGCGGGCGCTTTTTTATTGGCTCAATAGCGCAGGAAAAACCGCTGGTCTAACTCAAATCATGGAGCGCCTTGCCAAGGGGCGGCGTGAGGCGCAAGTCAGAGAAGCGCACCGCCAGCCCCTGCCGCTCCGGCGTGCAGCACATCACCCCGATAAAGCAGCGCTCGCTTGGCGGGAACGGGGCGAGACGCAGCAGCGGCCACACCTTGCCATCGGTGGAGTATTGCAAACGCAGACAGTCCGCCAGCCGGGTCAGCCGCAGCCAGAAGCGGCGTGGATTACCGGGGAAAATACCGGTGGCCCAGTCAGAGCGCGGATTGGTCAGCACGCTGCCGATCATCGGCTGATCGTCGTTGTACTCGATGCCAGCCTTGAGCCAGTGCGCGTCGTCTTGCAGCAGCATCAGCCCCGCCTGATCGTAGAGGGTGGTGAACTCCCCCTCGACGCAGACCTGAAAGGTAAACTCTCCTGCCACCTCGCAGCCGTAGACATGGCCGCTGTGGCGCTCGAAGCCATACCAGGTGCTGCGCCAAAAATCGGTCTGCTGGTCTGTCACCACCTGCAAACCGTCGTCTGTCTGGTGCCACTCGGCCGGTTCATTGAGCCAACGCCACTCTTGCTCTTCCATCATCCTGCTTTGCTCCCTTATCCCGCGTAATCCCGCACAAACCGGGCTCGCCAACGCCTCGTCCGGTCACGGCAGGTCATGGCTGCGCCTCTGCGGAATCCATAAAAGGAGTCAATAGTGTCGCTATTGCAGCCCCGATACAAGGCTTGTGCGTTGCGCCATCACTGCGCCCCAAAAAGCGCGGGGGGCCTGATGGCCCCCCGCAAACACACCGGATGAGAAAATGTCTTACTTGGCAGCGCTATCCTTCACGCACTTCTGGACAAAGCTGTTTTTGGCCGCGCCAGCCAGCTTCTTGTCGGCCGCCGCCTTCTCGCACTTGGCCGCCGGATCCACTGCCGCGCCCGTCTTCACGCATTTTTGGATAAAGCTGTTCTTGGCCGCACCGGCCAGCTTCTTGTCGGCGGCCGCCTTCTCGCACTCGCCGGTCGTGGCGCCCGCGGCATCTTTCACGCATTTGCCGACAAAGCTGGTCTTGGCGGCGCCGTTAAGCTTTTTGGCTGCGGCCTGCGCCTCGCACTGCAACTGGGCTGTGTCGTTGGCAAAGACCGGATTGGCCAGCAGCACGCTGCCGCAGAGCAGGCCGAACAGGATGGTACGCTTCATGGGTGATCTCCTCTCTATCTGGTGATGTGTTTGCATGGTCATATTTGCATGACGATGTGTTGCCAATGGCTGTGATTGCAACAGCTGATTGTTGCCGCAGCCCCCCCGCCTCGCCAGCTTGGGCCACGGAGCACAGGGCAACCATCGCCCGCACTATAGCGCCGATTGCCGGAGCGGGATTGCCCCTGGCCAACCCTTCCTCAGCGGCAAGCCCGCCCCTACTTTCCCGCAACACCCACCAACCCCAATAAAATCAAGGGCCATGGGAATCCAGAGCCCGGCCAGTGCGATTTGTTGAGCCAGCGCAAAAAATCAGTCATTACTGACACTTACGTCACTTTTTGACTGGTATGGCCAGATTCGATTGGCTTAACATAGCCATCCGGTGCCTATTCATCTGTGATGGGCTGCTGCCCTCGCTGGTTAATGGAGCATTTTGGAAGCTGTAATCCATGGGCGGTAGCGTGGCTTTTGCACAGTGATTGATGCATTGCGTAGGTTGGCGCTGAGCGTAGCGAAGCCCAACACGCGAGCCCTCGGTCAGTTGGTGGCCATTCGGTGTAACCGAACAGACTGGATATTTCCGGAAAGGAGAACCATGCGCTATCGCCGAGCAACAACCAGTGGGGCATGTTGGTTCTTCACCGTCAACCTGGCTGACCGAAAGCAGGATCTGCTGGTACGTCATATCGACCTGCTGCGCGAAGTGCTCCGCCACGTCAAACAGCAACACCCCTTCGAGATTATTGCCATGGTGGTGATGCCGGATCATCTTCATGCCATTTGGCAACTACCGCCGGGTGACAGTGACTATCCCATGCGCTGGTCTCTAATCAAGGCCGGCTTTTCACGAAGTCTCGCCAAAACAGAGCGGATACGGGAGAGCCGACTCAGAAAACGGGAACGCGGTATCTGGCAACGCCGTTATTGGGAGCATCTGATCCGGGATGACAAGGATTTACAAGCCCATGTCGATTACATCCATTTCAATCCAGTCAAATATGGTTATTGTGCCAAACCTGTCGACTGGCCTTACTCCTCTATTCATCGCCATATCGCCGCAGGCTGGATAGAACCAGATTGGGCCATTGATAGCGACTCGGGTAGGGAATAATCGGCTTGGAATATTTTGTAGGTTGGCGCTGAGCGCAGCGAAGCCCAACAAATGGGAGATATGATTTCCCAAATAAGATCATTTTTGACCATATAGAATCGATAACCAAAATCAAATCTAGCTTTCTCGGTAAACGTTGGGCTTCACTTCGTTCAGCACCAACCTACGAGGGTTAGCCCAACATACGTGATTGAAACAAGGTAGCCCGCATGAAGAATTATATAAGACAAGTAAACATTAAAAATCTCTTCGAAAGTAACAACGACTATAAGATAAACTTAACAGAAGGGTGTAACTGTATATATGGCGGAAATGGTACAGGCAAGACAACCATAATAAACTTAATCGTCAACAGCCTATCTTTAGGGCTCGAAACTATTGCAAAAACACCATTTACATCATTAAACATTTATCTATCAAAAGAAAACCAAACACGCCTAAGAAAATTTATAACAATTACTAGGACAGTCTCCACAGATATATCAAGCATTGACTATGGCTCAGTACAATTAAATTATGAACTATTTAATATGGATGAGCTTTCATTACAACATCATAGCTCTGAAAAAGATACTTTCTCTCTCAGTTTCAACTTTGTTCTCCCTCCTTTCGGATATGATCAGAGAACAGATGACAAATACAGTGAAATCATTTATAAACTTAAACACATAATATCAAGAAGCGTCAATCTAACACATATCCCACTTTCTAGATTTTATGATGGTGACCTTGCTTTTTCTAGAGGGGAACGCGATGAACTTCTTCATTCAGCATTAAGAAGAAAAAATCTATCTAACTCGGAGATCTCCGAAATATTAGATCCTAGTGCGAAGGTTTTATCATCCTTACAGAGACAGTTTATTACACAAGCCAACGAAAACAGAAAACAAATAAATGAAAAACTAGAACGACTAAAATCTAGTTTGATTGAAAAAGTGATGATTGATGATGCACTTGTAAAACAAGTGTCAAAAGCCTTTAGCAAAATTTCAAAACTACTTAATACTGAACCAGAGGATATTAATGTCGAGAACTCTCTATCCAAGTTAACAGAAGCTGGGATAGACATTCCAGAAAATAAACTAAAGGAGCACTTTACCAAATGGAGAGATATATTAGCAACAGCCAAAAAAGATTACCAACACATGAACAGTGTGCATAATGACCAGAATGCATCCAGCTCCAAAAAATTTGAAGCTTCACAGAGATTTAATTCATCATATTTTAGTCTTTTTGCAATGACTCACTTCAATGACAGATTTCTTTCAATAGTGTCTGATGTAGAGAATATGCAAAAATCCAAATCTGCACTAACGAAATCATTTAAAGATTATGAGACCGAGGTGAACAGGTATCTACATAACAAACACTTTTCGCTTACTGATGATGGCCATCTACATGTATACGTGGGTACTAAAAATCTGAATTTATCTGAACTCTCTTCTGGGGAAAAGCATATCCTCACGATCTTAGGCAGAGCAGCACTATCTAGTGATGATGGAACCGTCTTCGTTGCCGATGAACCTGAACTATCATTGCATCTTGATTGGCAAAGAAAAATTCTACCATCTGTTATAAAACTATCCCCAAAATCACAAATCATTGTAGCAACACACTCTCCTTCTATTACATCAAAAAATGCCAACGAAATTAATTTGGAAGATTGCATACAATGAGTAACATTCCAGCATATAACGCAGACGAAAACCTGAGACGAATTAAAATGCAACGGCAGTTGAAATTTATTGTCGTTGAGGGAAGCGATGACCTACCTATCTATGAATCCTGCATTCAATCACTATTAAAAAAAGAGCCTGCTGAATACGATGTTGTATTTGCTGGCGGCAAGGGAAAAATCAGAGACTTTGCTACTTCAAACGCATGTAAAAATGCAATGTTCATTATAGATAAAGATTTTAATGACCTAGAATTAGATGATGATAGAATAATTTCCCTTGATCGCTACTCCATTGAAAATTACTTCATCAATAATGATGTCATTGCTCACGCTTTGAAATTCGTGTTTAATTGTAAACTCCAAGATGCAAAGGAGCTATTTTCTATTGATGAATATCTCGAGGAAATGAGTTCATCACTTAGCGATTTAATCGTTGTTCTATTTTACTATCAACGTCAACATAGCCAAGTATTACATGCTCAAGGAGTTGAGGTAGTTGCATGGGGAGATAGTTTCTTATGTCAAGACCATGATTGGAAGCTATGTAGAGAAAAGATCGGTAGACTGATTGAATCTCTGACTGATGGTAATTTTACAATTGATGAGGCTAGAATTTACTACAGAGAAAACTTTACCCCATCAGAGTCTGTTGCATTTGACTTCCCAGGGAAAATGCTCAAAACGTCATTACAACGTTACATCAGGCAAAAAATATTAGCGATTAAACCTGGAGCTGGTGGAAAATTCAATAACACTGAAGAAGTTAGAACTCAACTATCTCTATCAATACACTACTCCCAAGAACTTGCAGCAGCATTAACACCTGCATTGAGATTTATTACAACTTAGAATGCGTTCGGCATCCAGCTTCATTTTGCTACTTATAAAAATCCCCCGTTACCGGGGGATTTTTATTTCTATCGGTTATCTCAGCTCAGCTACTTACCCCACCAAAAACGCTCTTAACCGGGCAAACTCCGCTGGCAAATTCACGGAGAGCAGCGGCAGTTCGGCGTGCTTGGCGAGCGGGCCGGGTAGCGGTACATCGAGATGCAAGATCTCGTCCACCGACTCTTTGAACTTGGCGGGATGGGCGGTGCAGAGGAACACCCCCACTTCGTCCTCGGCCAGCTGTTCCCCCAGCAGATCCCAGGCGATGGCGCCGTGGGGTTCACAGAGGTAATCCAGCTGGTGCAGGCGTTTAAGGGCATCGCGAGTCTGGGCGTCGTCACGCATGCCTGACCCAAGGGTCTCCAATGCCCAGCCCTTGCGACGGCACAGCTCTTCTACTCGTGGCCAGTTGTTGGGGCGGCTCACATCCATGGCGTTAGACAGGGTGGCCACTGTCTGGTGCGGCTCCCACTGACCGGTTTTCAGGTAGCGCGGCACGGTATCGTTGGCGTTGGTGGCGGCGATAAAGCGCTTCACCGGCAGTCCCAGCGCCTTGGCGATGAGGCCCGCGGTGAGGTTGCCAAAGTTGCCGGACGGCACGCTGATCACCGCCTTGGCACGGTCGGCCTTGGGCAACTGGGCCACCGCTTCGAAGTAGTAGCAAACCTGCGCCAGCAGACGGCTGATATTGATGGAGTTGGCGGAGTTGAGGCCAATGGCCTTTTTCAGCGCCTCGTCGTCAAAGGCCTGTTTTACCAGCGCCTGACAGGCATCGAAGTCGCCGTCGATGGCGATGGTGCGGATATTGCCGCCGAGGGTGCAGAAGAGCTTCTCCTGCAGCGGGCTTATCTTGCCCTTGGGATAGAGGATCACCACCTCGATCCCCTCCAGCCCGTAGAAGGCGTGGGCCACGGCGGCGCCGGTGTCGCCGGAGGTGGCGGTGAGGATGGTGATTTTGTCGTTGGTTCTAAAGGCCGCGAGGCACTGGGCCATAAAGCGGCCGCCGAAATCCTTGAACGCCAGAGTCGGGCCGTGGAACAGCTCAAGGGCATAAGTGCCGTCTTTCAATTTGACCAGCGGCGCCGGGAAGGTGAAGGCGGCGTTGACAAGCTCGCTCACCTTGGCGGCGGGCACTTCGTCCCCCAGCAGGTGGCTCAGGATGCGGGCAGAGCGTTCGGCCAGCGGCAGATCGAGCAGGGCATCCACATCGGCGAGCGGTTCGAGTTGTTCGGGGAAGAAGAGCCCCTGTTCGCGACCCAAGCCCTGACGCACCGCCTGAGCGAAGCTCACCTGTTCGCTGTTGTCCTTGATGTTGTAGAGATTCATAGCTCGCTTCCTGTTACCCGTGCCCCGGCCATGTCCAGTTTGCAGACCCGGGCAAATCCATCTTCGTTCTGCACAAAATGTGCTTCCATCCAATCCTTCATCCGCTCGGCCTGCGCCAGCTCCTTCATCACCACAAACACGGTGGGGCCGGAGCCGGAGATGCCGGTGGCGAGCGCCCCGTTCTGGGCCGCCTGAGCCCGCACCTCGGCAAAGCCTTCGATCAGCGCCGCGCGGTAGGGCTCGGCAATCACGTCTTTCAATACGCTGGCGGCCAATCCCTCCTGCCCGGTGTAGCTGGCGTGGACAAAGGCAGCCAAGCGGCGACCGTAGGTGAGGCAATCCTGACGGCGATATTGGGCCGGCAGGATGGCGCGGGCGGCGGCGGTGGAGACCACAGTGCCCGGGTAGCAGACCACCCAGTACCACTCGTCAAACACCGGGATGCCCTGGCTGATAACCCCCGCCTCCTCCACCACCAGCTGCATGCCGCCGAGATAACAGGGGGCCACGTTGTCGTAGTGAACGGAGCCGGAGATCTTGCCCTCCATCTCCCCCATCAGCAGCAGCATGTCGTGTTCATTAAGCGGTGCGCCGTGAAAGGCGTTGAGCCCTTCAAGGGCCGCCACCACGCTGCAGGCACTGGAACCCAGACCCGAACCGACAGGCAAGTTCTTCTCCAGCACCATTTCGAGCGGCTGGAGTTTCAGGCCGCGCTTTTCCAGCGCCTCGCCATAGGCGACCCAGCAGTCATGGAGGATATTCTTTTTCGGATCGTCCGGCAGCTTGTGGGCGTAACGGCCCACAGAGGACAGCGCAAAAGGCACGTCTGCCGCTTTCACCTGCACCCGATCACCGAGCAGAGAGCCATCAACGGGGGCGAGCGCCGCCCCCAGTACATCGAATCCCACGCTCAGGTTGGCGCTGGAGGCGGGCGCATAGGCGACGACGCTACCGCCGTCCGTCATATAAGAGGGGTACATGTCTGAACTCATGCTTATAGCTCCTGCTTCCAGTTCTGGGTGCGCAGCACGTCGGCAAAGACGCCCGCCGCAGTCACTTCGGTACCGGCGCCATAGCCGCGCAGCACCAGCGGGATCGGCTGGTAGTAGGTGGAGAAGAAGGCGAGCGCGTTCTCCCCGTCTTTGACCTTGAACAGCGGCTCGTCGCCACCGACCGCCTTGATGGCGACCTTGCACTTGCCACCTTCAATGGAGCCCACATAGCGCAGCACCTTGCCTTCACGCTGGGCCGCTGCGAACTGGTCGCGGAACCAGCCGTCCGCCTCCGGCAGGCGGGCCATAAAGGCTTCCACGTCGCCGCTGACGTCAAAGCCCGGCGGCAGCGCCTGCTCCACGTCCACATCGGAGAGCTCCAGCGCCATGCCCGCCTCGCGAGCCAGAATGAGCAGCTTGCGCGCCACATCCATGCCGTTGAGATCGTCGCGGGGATCCGGCTCGGTAAAGCCGTTGCTGCGAGCGATTTGGGTTGCCTCGGAGAAGGCCATCCCCTCATCCAGCTTGCCGAAGATAAAGGAGAGGGAGCCGGACAGGATGCCGTCGAAGGCACGCAGCTTGTCACCGGCCTTGATGAGGTTCTGCAGGTTCTCGATAACCGGCAAACCGGCTCCCACGTTGGTCTCGTACAGGAACTTGCGGCGAGTCTGGCGGGCAGTGCGACGCAGCGCCTTGTAGTAATCGAGCGAGCCGGTGTTGGCCTTCTTGTTCGGAGTCACCACATGGAAACCGGCGGCGAGGAAGTCGGCATACTGGACGGCCACCTCCTCGGAGGAGGTGCAGTCAACGATCACCGGGTTGATGATGTGGCTATCTTCCACCAGCTTTTTCACCCCTTCCAGCGAGAAGCTGTCGCGGGCTTCCGCCAGCTGTTCGCGCCAGTTGGCGAGGTTCAGGCCATCCTTGTTGACCGCCATCTGGCGGCTGTTGGCGATGCCGACCACGCGAAGGCCAGTGCCCTGCTCGGCCAGCACCGGTTGCTGGCGGGCAATCTGATCCACCAGCGCCGCACCGACGCCGCCGACTCCGACCACAAAGAGATCGATAAACTGCTGGCTGCCAAAGAAGTTCTGGTGACACGCCTTGATGGCTTCCGCCACCTTGCGATCCCGCACCACCGCCGAGATGGAGCGCTCGCTCGACCCCTGCGCAATGGCGACGATATTGATGGAGGCTTGCGCCAGCGAAGTAAAGAAGCGGGCTGCCATCCCCTTGCTGGTGCGCATGCCGTCACCGATCAGGGAAATGATCGCCAGATCGCTGATGATATCCAGCGGCTCCAGCAGCTGGTTTTTGAATTCCAGCTCGAACTCGCGCTCCAGCACCTTGCGAGTCTTCTCGCTGTCGTAGCTGTGGATACAGAAGCTGACGCTGTACTCGGAAGATGACTGGGTGATCAGCACGATACTGACCCCGGCGCGGGAGACGGCGGAGAAGATGCGACCGGCCATGCCGACCATGCCCTTCATGCCGGGGCCGGAGACGTTGAACATGCACATGCCGGAGAGATCCGAGATGGCCTTCACTTTCAGGTCATCGTCACCGCTCTCGGGGCCGATCAGGGTGCCCGGCCCTTGCGGGTTGAAGCTGTTCTTGATGAGGCAGGGAATATGGAACTGGGCCACCGGCGCGATGGTTTTCGGGTGCAGCACCTTGGCGCCGAAGTAGGAGAGCTCCATCGCCTCCTTGTAGGAGAGGGTTTTCAGCAGATAGGCATCCGGCACCAGACGGGGATCGCAGCTGTAGCAACCCTCGACGTCAGTCCAGATCTCGCAGCACTCGGCATCAACGCATGCCGCCAAGACGGCGGCGGAGTAGTCGGAGCCGTTGCGGCCCAGCAGCACGGTCTCGCCCTTGTCGCTGCCACCGGTAAAGCCCGGCATCAGGTAGAGGCAATCGCTACGCAGCCCCTTGGCGGCAAAACGCAGGCGGGACGCTTCGATATCGACGTGGGCTTCCAGATAACCGCCGTCGGTCACCAGCAGCTCTTCAGGTACGATCAGCTCCAGATCCAGACCGCGCACCCGCAGCAGTTCGTGCATAAAGGCGATGGAGAGGTTCTCGCCACGGCTCAGAATGCGCGCCTGCACGTTGTCCGGGCAGAGGCCCAGCAGACGGATGCCCTGCATCAGCCGCTCCACCTGATCCAGCTCGGCGGTGAGACGGGCCAGCAGCGCCTTGTCATCGAGCGCCGGATAGGCCGCCTTCAACCCGGCCAGCAGTCGGGAGAAGATACCGTTGACTTCAAACAGGGTGGAACTGGCATCCATGCCGCGACTGGTCTGCTCGACCAGCGCCACCAGATGATTGGTCACCTTGGCAGGTGCAGAGAGCACCAGGGCTACCTGAGATTGGCCGTGGGTGTTGACCGCGATATCGGCCACCCGTAAAAAACGCTCTGCATCGGCCAGTGAAGACCCGCCAAATTTCAACACTCTCATCGCTTTCTCTCCCTGTAAGTCTATGAAATTCAATCTAAAAACCAATCCAACAAAAAGGCCCGTACTGGGTGGGTACGGGCCTTTTTTGATTTCTGTGCTTGTTCGTCAGCGCATCAACCGGCCCCAGTGCCACCTGTGGTGGTACCGGTAATAATGGTGGTGGTGATGACGTTGGTGAATAACTGCATGACGAACACTCGTTGACGAAGCTGGCTTTTAGCAATACCGCGGCGGGCGCTGGGCTGTCAACTTAAACCTCTTCGCTACTCACGCCCAAAGCGGCGAGCAAGGTCTTTGCAGAGCAGGTGGAGCATGTTCAAATCCCGCTGCGGCAGCATGGGCACCCGGTCCATCACCCACTGATGCAGTTTTTCATCCTGCGAAACTCCGAGTTCACCCAGCAATTCTGCTGTTTTGCTTTTCAGCACCCGAACCTGCCCAGCGTTATCAAAATTTTCTGCTACCGCAGCGCCGCCGTCGGCGTTCAGCTCATCCATCAGCTGACTCATCTCGTAGGCGTAGAGCATGATCGCCTGCCCCAGATTGAGGGAGGGGTAGCTCACCTTGAGGGGCAGATAGCTGATGAGATCGACCTCGGCCAACTGCTCGTTGGAAAGCCCCGACTCCTCGCAGCCAAAGACGATGGCCACCTTGTTGAGCGATGGCTTGCTGCGGATCTGCTCGCGGATCTCCCCCGGCGTGAGGTAGTGCTGGTAGCGACCGCGTTCACGGGCGGTGGTGGCGATCACCAGATCCATGTCCGCCAGCGCCTCGGGCAGGGTATCGAACGCCTCGGCCTGAGTCAGGATCTCCTGGGCGCCGTGGGCCACCCAGCTCGCCTCCTCCTCTTCGTGTACCCGGCTCGCCACCAGTCGCATGGCATCGAATCCCATGGTTTTCATGGCGCGGGCAGCCGCCCCCACGTTCGCAGGTCGGGCAGGTGCCACTAGGACAAAATAGAGCTTCATCGGGTTTCCTCACAGGCCGGACGGCCTCTCAAACAGACAGCAAACAGTCGCTAAACCATCACCAAAACAGGGGCGCAATCTACCGTTTATCCCCCAAAATTGCCACTTGAACAGACGTTTGAATGTTGCGATAGTGGCCTGACGTGTGAACAAATTACACCCAATCCTTCGCGCTATCGGCCCGACAGATCACAAGGAAGAGAGAGATGCAGCAGCCATTGGAACAGGCCGTCGCCGAGACTATCTTGCAACGCTTCGAGTCGTTTTACAGCCGGTTTCTCGAGATAACCCAGGGCAGCAAGAGCCGCTTCGAGAACAGTGACTGGCTGGGAGTGCAGCTGGCGGGGCGCGAGCGAATTCGCCTCTATGACCACCATGTGGGGGCCACCGCCAGCTCCATCCGCCAGATGATGGGGGAGCACCACGCCACTCAGGAGCTGCTCAAGCGGGTCAAAAGTGCCTTCAGCGATCTGCTGCCCCGTTGTGACAACTTCGAGGTGGCGGAGTCCTTCTTCAACTCCGTCTATCGCCGGATCTTTCGCCATCGCAATATCCGCGACGAGAACCTCTATATCCACCCCTTCGTCAGCCGTGGCGACAAACCCGATCTCGGCGCATTGCTGCGCATCTATCGCACCGATCTCGCCCACCTGCCGCAGACCCTGAGTCAGCTGCTCGGGGATTACAGCTTCACCCTCCCCTACGAGGACAAGCAGCGGGATATTGTCGACATCCACCGCCATCTTGCTGAGAACGGCCCGCAAATCCTTCATGATGAGCCCTTTGCCATCGAGCTGTTGAAAGAGGTGTTCTACCGCAACAAGGGAGCCTATCTGGTGGGGCTGATCCGGGTCAAGGATCAGGTCTTCCCCTTTATCCTGCCCCTGCTCAGCACCGGCCACAGCATCTATGTGGATACCGTCATCTTCGAGCCGGATCTCGCCTCCATCGTGTTTGGCTTCGCCCGCGCCTACTTTATGGTCTATGCCCGCGAACCGGCACTGTTTGTCGCCTTTCTGCGCCAGATCATGCCCCACAAGCCCGATTACGAGATCTACAACGCCATCGGCTGCCAGAAGCATGGCAAGACCGAGCTCTATCGTCACTACCGCCACCATCTGGCCCAGAGCCGGGATCAGTTCATCATTGCGCCGGGCATCAAGGGGATGGTGATGAGCGTGTTTACCCTCCCCTCCTACGATGTGGTGTTCAAGGTGATAAAAGACGAGTTCACTCCCCCGAAGGATGTGAGCCACGAGCAGGTGAAGGCAAAATACCGGCTGGTTAAACAGCACGATCGGGTGGGTCGGATGGCCGATACCCAGGAGTTCACCAACTTCGAGTTTCCGCTGGACCGCATCTCGCCGGAGCTCCTTGCCGAGCTCAAGACGGTGGCACCCTCGGCGCTCACCATCAGCGACGACAAGCTGGTGATCAAGCACCTCTATACCGAGCGCAAGATGATCCCCCTCAACCTCTATCTGGACAAGGCGGACGAGCAGCAGACCCGCCTCGCGCTGGAGGAGTACGGCAACGCCATCAAGCAGCTGGCGGCGGCCAACATCTTCCCGGGGGACATGCTGTTCAAGAACTTTGGCGTCACCCGTCACGGCCGGGTGGTCTTCTACGACTACGACGAGATCTGCTACATGACGGAGTGCAACTTCCGCCAGATCCCGCCGCCGCGCTACCCCGAGGATGAGTGGAGCGCCGAGCCCTGGTACTCGGTCGCCCCCAACGACATCTTCCCCGAGGAGTTCGCCACCTTCCTGCTGCAAAAACCGCAGGTGCGGGAGATCATGTTGCAACTGCACAAGGAGATGTTTGACGCCAACTACTGGAAGATGCTGCAGAGCAACATCAAGGTGGGGGTGTTCGAGGATGTCTACCCCTACCGGCGCAAGAAGCGCTTCAAGTACCAGCGCGGCGGCTGATCCCGCTGGCCCGCGCACATCGCAGCAACGAAAACGGGGTGGCCAAAGCCACCCCGTTTTGCTATCCGCTTTGCGCCTTAACTGCCGCGACGGCGGATCACCCCCTCCTGCATGGTGCTCGCCACCAGCACCCCGTCACGGGTGAAGAACTGACCGCGCACCAGACCACGACCGCTGCTGGCGCTCGGGCTGTCTACCACGTAGAGCAGCCAGTCGTCGAAGCGGAAATCCCGGTGGAACCACATGGAGTGGTCGATGGTGGCCACCTGCATATCCGGCTCCCAGTAGGACACCCCGTGGGGCTGCAGCGAGGTGAGCAGGAAGTTGAAGTCGGAGGCGTAGGCCAGCAGGTATTTGTGCACCCGCAGATCGTCCGGCATCTGGCCGTTGGCCTTGAACCAGACGTGGCGCACCGGATCCTGCACCGTCGGCCGAATAGGGTCGACTAGGGTCACCGGGCGCATCTCGATGGGCTGCTCACAGAGGATCTTGTCCCGCAGGGAGGCAGGGATCAGGTTCTCGTAGGGGCGCACCAGCTCCAGCTCGCTCTTGAGCTCCTCCGGCGGAGTAATGCCGGTCGGCATCTGCGCCTGATGCTCGAAGCCGTCGGCGGGCACCTGAAACGAGGCGTTGAGATAGAAGATGGGCTTGCCGCCCTGAATCGCCTTGACCCGGCGAGTGGAGACGGTCTGGCCGTCACGGATATTCTCCACGTCATAGACGATGGGACGGGTCACATCCCCCGGACGCAGGAAGTAGGAGTGAAAACTGTGAACCTGACGGCCGGTCTCGACCGTCTGCTTGGCGGCTGACAAGGCCTGCCCCATTACCTGTCCGCCAAACACGGCCCGCAGACCGAGATCCTGGCTCTGGCCCCGAAACAGGCCCTCCTCGATTTTTTCCAGCGCCAGCAACGCCAGCAGCCCATCAAGTACCTTGCTCATTGTTCACTCCTCTGTCAGAGCCGCACAGGCTAACAAGCTCACCGGAGCAGAGCAACCGCCACGCGTCCGTTCATGTCGCCCGGAAGGCGCAGAAACAGTGCGCTTCGAATCTGTTTTTTCCCCGGTGAAACCGTTAATCTGAAAAAAGTCGATAGAGGCGAGGTCACCAGCCATGCACATTCGTTATCCACTCACCCTCTCTGTCGCTCACCCCTCTTGTTTGCGCCTGCGCCATCCGCTGCTTGCCCCTCTCCTTGCGCTCTCGCTGCTCCCTGCCAGCGCGGCGCAGAGCGCGGTGATCATCACCGGCGAACTGCCCCCCTACTCCTCTGCGGAGCTGGCCAACGGCGGCGAGCTGGCAAGCAAGGTGCTCACCATTCTCAAAGAGGCTGGCCACCCGGATCTGCAGATCTCCTATCAGCCCTGGCCACGCGGACTTAAAAACATCGAGCTGGGCAACGCCATCGCCGCGTTCCCCTTTACCTGGACCAACGAGCGCAGCAACAGCCTGCTGTTCAGCACCCCCATCGCCTTCGATATCCAGTCCTGGTACACCACGCCCGACAAGAAGGGGCTGGAATCCCCGCCCTGGCAGCAAAAAACCGCCTGCGTGCCCAAAGGGTGGTTCTCCGATGCCATCGAGCAGGTCATCAACGATCAGGGGCTGATCGTCAGAACCACCAACCGCCTCAACCAGTGCGTCGAGCTGCTGAAAAAGGGCAAAGTCGATCTGGTGCCTATCAACGACACCTCGAAAAAGAACCTATCCGAAGAGGACAACGCGGCCCTCTACCGCCTCTCGCTGTTTCGCCAGAACGTCACCTTCTATCTGGTCACCTCCCGCAACGAAGAGGGGGAGAAGTTTATCCACGACTTCAACGACAAATGGAACGCCCAGGCCTACTGACACGACCGCCCCTCCAGCTCGCAGACACCGCCGCATATCCCCGCCCCCAGACCTGAGAACACAGCCTGGCCGCATCGGCACTATCAATACCGCAGGATCGGAGGCAGTTGCCTGCCCCGCTATTCGGTGACTCACTCTGCAACCCCTTATGGGATTATTTCGCTGGTGATACAGCGAACCAGTAACTCGTTACATGGATGCAAAAATCATCGCATCGGACGGGAGCTTGGCTGGACGACCTTCTTGCCACCATGGCTGGCCGACAACACCAAACAGCGGCTCGACTTTTTCTCCGCGAAAGATACAATCCATGCACTGGAGATGGCATTCCTCCACATGCATACGCACACAAACCGCCGTTGTGGCTAATGATGCCTACGTTTCAGTCCAGGTCAGGGCTGCGTAGCATATGCACCACTGTCCTGGAGTCTCTGCACTAAAGGACGATTTATATGCTTAATTCGATTCTTGCCATCAGCGTTGGCGCCTCGTTTGGTGCCATATTTCGCTGGCTACTGGGCACATCCCTGAACGCTATCTTTCCTACCCTCCCGCTGGGCACTCTCGTGGCAAACTTGCTGGGAGGCTACCTGATCGGGATCGCTATCGCTTTCTTTTCCGCAAACCCCAATCTCCCCCCTGAATGGCGGCTGCTGGTGATCACCGGTTTTCTCGGCGGGTTAACGACCTTCTCAACATTCTCTGCTGAAGTCACTTCATTACTGCAGGCAGGTCGATTGGCCTGGGCAGGGGGGGCGATTTGTGTCCATGTACTGGGTTCGCTGGCTATGACTCTTGCCGGCATGTGGTCAATGTCAATGCTGCAACGGATGTGACAGGAGTATCTATGCAAGGCTATCAATTAACATTTTACACTCGCCAGGATCGCTCAATCGAGGGTCAACCCTTGGCACAATGGCTGGTCGAACAGGCTAAAGAGCTCGGTATTCAGGGGGCCACCCTGTTGGCTGCCAATGAAGGTCTTGGACATGACCGGCGTCTACACTCGGCTCATTTTTTCGAACTGTCAGATCAGCCATTGGAAGTGACGTTTTCAGTCACTGACAACGAGGTAAACCTCATTTTCGACCTGCTAAAGAAGCACAACACGAGTGTGTTTTATACCTTGATGCCAATAGAGTTCGGGATGTCTGGCGATCGCTAATCTGGTAATCAAATCACTACATCGCCTCTTGTCTGGCATAAGAGGCGATATAGCTTTAGCACACGACTTTACTCTTTCATTGCCTGTTCCTGCGCTACAGCAACCTAGGCGCCAACCATCGGATGGTTGCGTTAGATAAAAAAAGCCCGCACCAGTTGGTGCGGGCTTTTTGGCAAGTTTGCACGTCTATCAGTGTGCAT
Source organism: Aeromonas sp. R9-2 (assembly GCF_040908025.1). Classification (NCBI taxonomy): domain Bacteria; kingdom Pseudomonadati; phylum Pseudomonadota; class Gammaproteobacteria; order Aeromonadales; family Aeromonadaceae; genus Aeromonas; species Aeromonas sp. R9-2. Next base: position 103,196 of record NZ_JBFOCX010000026.1, on the reverse strand, counting down.
CACTGGCAAACGGCGCTTATTTGCTGCCGGTGCCGGAGTTGCGGGTAGAGGCTTGCGGCTTGCGACGGGCGGTGGTGGCACGGGCACGGGGCTCCTTGCCTTGCAGCTCCTTGTGGCGCTTGACGGCGCGACGGATTTGGGCGGCCTGCTTGTGGCGGCTGCTCTTGCCATCCTGCTGCAGATCGACCTTGGATTCGGTCTCCGGCGGCAGGTTGACCAGACCGCGCAGGTAGTTCACTTCCGGCAGTTTCAGCTCCTGCCAGCCGCCGCGCGGGATGGCGCGATCCAGCTTGACGTCGCCGTAGCGGATCCGCATCAGGCGGCTCACCTGCACTTCCTGGGATTCCCACAGGCGGCGCACTTCACGGTTGCGACCTTCGGTCAGGGTGACGTTGAACCACTGGTTCAGACCCTCACCGCCAGCCGGCTTGATCTTGTTGAACTTGGCCATGCCATCTTCCAGCTGCACACCCTTGCGCAGGCGCTGCAGCATGGCTTCGGTGATTTCGCCAAACACGCGCACGGCATATTCCCGCTCCACTTCGTGGCTCGGGTGCATCAGGCGGTTGGCCAGCTCACCATCGGTAGTGAACAGCAGCAGACCTGAGGTGTTGACGTCGAGGCGACCAACCGCAATCCAGCGGGCCCCTTCCATCTTGGGCAGGCGATCAAACACGGTAGGACGACCTTCCGGATCGTGACGGGTACACATCTCCCCTTCCGGCTTGTGGTAAGCCAGTACGCGGCAGATCACTTCCTCTGCGGCACGGGTCTTGACCTGGTGACCATCCACCCGGATCACGGCGTTCACTTCGACGCGATCCCCCAGCGTGGCGACCTTGCCATCCACACTGACCCGACCTGCGGTGATCAGGGCCTCCATCTCACGACGGGAGCCGTGACCCGCGCGGGCCAACACTTTTTGCAGTTTTTCACTCATCGGGGTTACCTGATTGTTGATCGCTGCCCGTAAACATGGCGGACAACGGGGGTTGCAGCTCGGGATCCAGCTCGGGGAGCTGCTCCAGACTCTGCAGATTAAAGTAATCCAGAAACGCTCTGGTGGTGGCGAGCAGCTCGGGGCGACCCGCCACCTCTTTGTGGCCTATGCTGCGCACCCAGCCACGATCTTTCAAGGTATTCACTATCTGGCTCGAGACCGCGACCCCGCGGATCGCTTCGATCTCGGCCCGGGTGATGGGTTGACGATAGGCGATCAGCGTCAGCGTCTCCATCACGGCGCGCGAGTAGCGGGGCGCCCGCTCGCTCCAGAGCCGCGAGAGCTCTTCGGCATAATCCTGACGAGCCTGAAAGCGCCAGCCGGAGGCCACTTCCTTGAGCTCGACGCCCCGTTCGCTGTAATCCTGTTTGAGCTCCGCCAGCAGCAGTTGCACGTAGCGGGTGGTGACCGGATAGTCGGCCAGCACGCTGCCTTTGAGCTCGCTGACGTTGAGCGGACGCCCGGCGACAAAGAGGGCCGCCTCGATCAGCGTCTTTAATCGTTCAGCTGGCAGCGCCATTGGGCGTTCCTCGCAAAAGCCATCTCAATGGGCAAGACCACGCTCCCCCTCCTCGCTCTGGCTGGCCAGGGCAAAATGGATCGGACCCAGAGGCTCGGCCTGCAAAATCCAGATCAGCTGCTCCTTGCACAGCTCCAGCAGCGCCAGAAAGGTCACCAGCACGCCCATCCGCCCCTCTTCGGCACGCAGCACCTGCTCAAGACGCAGGGTCTGGCCCAGCGAGAGCATGGCGAGGATCTCCGCCATGCGTACCCGGGTCGGGATCTGTTCGCGGCGGATCTGATGATGCTCAAAATGAGTCGCGCGTTTTACCACACTTTGCATGTAAAGGGCGAGCTCAACCAGTGAAACATCGGGCGCCAGCGGCTTGAGATCGCCAAAATCGGGCGGCAGGGCGGCGGCGATAAAGATCTCCCGCTCCACCCGCGGCAGCTCGCTGACCCGCTCCGCACCTACCTTGTAGCGCTCGTACTCCTGCAGGCGGCGAATAAGTGTGACGCGGGGATCTTCCCCCTCATCTTCATCTTCCAGCTCCGGTGCCTTGGGCAGCAGCAAGCGGGATTTGATCTCGGCCAGCCAGGCCGCCATCAGCAGATATTCGGCAGCCAGCTCCAGATTGAGCCCCTGCATCAGCTCCACGTACTCCATGTACTGGGCGGTGATCTGCAGGATCGGCAGATTGAGGATATCGAGCTGCTGACGCCGGATGAGGTAGAGCAGCAGATCGAGCGGTCCCTCGAAGGTATCGAGGAACACCTCCAGCGCATCGGGCGGGATGAACAAGTCCTGGGGCAGCTCGTGGTAGGGCTGCCCCAGGACTTTCGCGATGGGAGGTGTGACGCCCGCGCCGTTATCGCCGGTGCTGGTCGTCACAGGATCTGCGGTATCACTCAAACGGGGTCGGGTCTCCGGCACCGCGACGACGCACTACCGGGTCGTCGTCGGAGAAGTCCACAACCGTGGTGGGCTGCTCGCCCAGATAACCGCCGTTGACCACCAGGTCGATCTGCTTGCCCAGCTTGTCGTAGATCTCCTCCGGGTCGAACTCCGCCATCTCGGAATCCGGCAGGATCAGCGAGGTGGAGAGCAGCGGCTCGCCGAGGGCTTCCAGCAGCGCCTGGGCAATCTTGTTGTCCGGCACCCGGATCCCGATGCTCTTCTTCTTCTCGTTCATCAGGCGGCGCGGCACCTCTTTGGTCGCCTTGAAGATGAAGGTGTAGGCACCCGGGGTGTTGTTCTTGATCAGGCGAAACGCGCCGTTATCGACTTTGGCGTAGGTGGCGATCTCGGAAAGATCGCGGCACACCAGGGTGAAATCGTGGTTGGCGTCGAGACGACGGATGCGGCAGATGCGCTCCAGCGCCCCCTTGTCACCCATGTGGCAACCCAGCGCATAACCTGAGTCGGTCGGATAGACGATAACGCCGCCGTTCTGGATGATCTGCACCGCCTGGCTGATCAGACGCGCCTGCGGGTTTTCCGGATGTACGTAAAAGTGCTGACTCATACCTTGTTCTCGCAATGGGGGCAGCAACATCTGCCCGCTTGATGGCCATGGAGCCGGGCTCCACGGCACTCACTTACTATTCTGCTTTAAAATTCGTCTCTTGCCGCCGGTCAGCGGCTGGCCACCAGAGCGGCATGCTCTTCCTGACTCAGCCCGAAGTGATCGGGAGAGACCAGCCAGAGCGGCGTCCCCTCTTTGGGTAGCCAGAGGTGGCGCCCCAGCTCGGTCCAGTTGGAGGGGAAGTGAAAATCGGACCCCACCGAAATGGCCAGACCATATTCGTTCGCCCACTGGCCCAGATTGGCCCGCTCCTGCGGACTCTGCTGGGGCAGCGAGACCTCCATGGCATCGCCGCCTGCCGCCTTGAAGGCCACCAGCAACCGCTTGATCCACTTGGCGGTGAGATCGTAACGGCTGGGATGGGCCAGCACCGCCAGCCCGCCCGCGGCGTGAATCGCAGTGATCGCGTCGCCCATCTCGGGCCACTGGGCAGGAGCATACCCCTTGTTGCCCCGGCTCAGGTACTTCTTGAATACCTTTTGCATGTTGTCGGCCACCCCGCGCGCCACCAGCACCCGGGCAAAGTGGGCCCGGGTCACGGCCGCATCACCGGCCAGCGCTTTGGCCTCATCATACGTGCCGGGAATGAGGCACTTCTCCAGACGGCGCCCGATCTCCTGCGCGCGCTCTTCGCGGCGGGCCTGCTGACCGGCCAGAAAGTCGGTCAGCTGCGGATTTTTTTCATCCACTCCCAGCGCCACGATATGGATCTCGTGATGCTCCCAGCCGGTGGAGATCTCGACCCCGCTCACCAGTCGCAGCGACAGTTGCTCGGCGGCGATGGTGCTGCGTGCCTCATCAAGGCCGGCAAGGGTGTCGTGGTCAGTAATTGCTAACACCTCGACCTCTTTCTCGGCGGCGCGGCGCACCAGTTCGGCGGGGCTCAGCACGCCATCCGAAGCGGTAGTATGACAGTGAAGATCGAATCTCATCGGGTTATTCCGCTCTCGTGGTCAGGTCACCATTCATGAAAAATCGGTGAAAGAAGGCTAAAAAGCGACTTGACTTGGCCGCGGCTTTATCGTTTTCTGTAGGCACTTCATTGCAAACATCTTTTTACAGGACTTTATCATGCAAACGACTTCCATCCTGACCATTTGGTGGTGGCACACTCCCTGACATGCGGGCGTGTGGTCGTTGCTGTACCTGTAAACTGACAGCAAATTAAGAACCCAAAGAAAAAGCCCGCTGACCCCAGCGGGCTTTTTTATTATCCGGCAAATGGAGCTGTGATGAAACCGAGAATTCAGACAAGCGTAATGACCAGGCGATGGCGCCCCTGCTGAAACCGCCAGAACCCACCTCATTTTCAAGGCACTTTTTCAAGGTATTAGACGTCATGAACATCGGTAACACGCATCACACGCAAGGGAACGCACTATGACAGCCACGCACCGCCTTCCTCTGGGTGAATTCGATACCCTCAAACTCAACGCCCCCTATGTGGCCGATCCACTGGCGCTCTACAGCGAGTTTTGCCAGGAGCGCCCCAACACCCTGCTGCTGGAATCGGTCGAGATCGACTCCAAGGCAGGCAAACAGAGCCTGCTGCTGGTCGATGCCTGTCTGCGCATCGAGTGCCGCGGCCGCACCGTGCGGGTGCGCAGCCTCAATGACAATGGCGCCCAGTTGCAGAGCCTGCTGACCGAGCGCCTGCCCGCCGCCGTTATCCAGAGCATGGTGGCCGGCGAGCTGCAACTCGACTTCCCGGCCTCCGATCGGGAGCAGGATGAAGATTCCCGCCTCAAGGGGATCAGCGTGCTGGACGTGCTGCGCACCCTGCAGCGGGAGCTCGATTGCCAGCTCGGCAAAGAGGCGCTCTTTATGGCGGGCAGCTTCGCCTACGACCTCATCGCATCCTTTGAAGATCTGCCCGAAGTACCGGAGGGGAGCAACAACTGCCCCGACTACTGCTTCTACGTGGCCGAAACCCTGATCACCATCGACCATATCGAGCGCACCACCCAGCTTATTGCCTGCATCTTTGGCGGCGACAGCGACGAGAGCCGGGTAGAGGACAGATACCACCGCCTGAGCGAGCGCCTCGCCCGGTTCAAGCAAGCCTGCCAGCAGGCGCCGCAACAGGAGCCGGTAACGCCAGCCCTGAGTGGCGGCATCAGCGTGGACAAGAGCGACAAGCAGTTTTGCGCCGAGGTGGAGAAGCTCAAAGGCTTTATCCGCCGTGGCGACATCTTCCAGGTGGTGCCGTCCCGCTGCTTCTCCCTGCCCTGCCCAAGCCCGCTGGCCGCCTATCGCCGCCTCAAGCAGACCAACCCCAGCCCCTACATGTTCTACGTGCAGGATGAGGGCTTCACCCTGTTTGGTGCCTCGCCGGAGAGCGCGGTGAAATTCTGCGCCGCCAGCCGCGATGTGGAGATGTACCCCATCGCCGGTACCCGCCGCCGCGGCTTCAACCCGGATGGCAGCATCAACCGGGATCTCGACGGCCGCATCGAACTGGAACTGCGTCAGGACGAAAAAGAGGTGGCCGAGCACCTGATGCTGGTAGATCTGGGCCGCAACGACATCGCCCGCATCTCGGAACCGGGCACCCGTTACGTCAAGGAGCTGCTGAAAGTGGATCGCTACAGCCACGTGATGCATCTGGTCTCCAAGGTGGTCGGCACCCTGCGTTCCGACCTTGACGCCCTGCACGCCTATCAGGCCTGCATGAATATGGGCACTCTCACCGGCGCCCCCAAGATCCGCGCCAGCGAGCTCATTCGCATGGTGGAAGGCAAGCGCCGCGGCAGCTACGGCGGCGCGGTCGGCTACATCAACGGTGCCGGCGAGATGGATACCTGCATCGTCATCCGCTCCGCCTTTGTCAAAGATGGCGTGGCCCACGTGCAGGCCGGTGCCGGGGTGGTCTATGACTCCAAACCCCAGGCCGAAGCGGACGAAACCCGCGCCAAGGCGGCCGCCGTGCTGGCCGCCATCGCCGCCAGCCATGGCACCTCCCTGCAAGCCCTGAGCGCCCAGCAGGAGCAACATAAGGACGTGAGCCATGACTAACATCTTCCTGCTCGATAACTTCGATTCGTTTACCTACAACCTCGTCGATCAGTTTCGCTCCCTCGGCTATCCGGTGCGGATCTACCGCAACAGCCTGCCGGCGAGCCGCATCATGAGCGAGATCGCCGCCTGCAAAGGGGACGCCGTGCTGGTGCTCTCGCCGGGCCCGGGTGCCCCCCACGAGGCGGGCTGCCTGATTGATCTGATCAAACTGGCCCGCGGTCAGGTGCCCATCCTCGGCATCTGCCTCGGTCATCAGGCCCTGTGCGAAGCCTACGGCGGCACCGTCGGCGCGGCGGGCGAGATCGTCCACGGCAAGCGCTCCCTGATTGAGCACAACGGCCACGGCGCCTTCGCCGGTCTGCCGAGCCCGCTGCCGGTAGCCCGCTACCACTCGCTGGTCGCCACCTATGTACCGGAAGAGCTGACGGTGATTGCCCACTATCAGGGCATGCCCATGGCCATCGAGCAGCAGGATGAGCGGGTACTGGGCTTCCAGTTCCACCCGGAATCCATCATGACCTCGGAAGGGGCCCGCCTGCTGACTCAGGCGCTCGCCCATATCACCCGTCCAGAAAGCAGCGTGCGGTAAGGAGACCAACATGCATCATCATCTCAACACCCTCTATCAGGGTCAGTCTCTGAGCCGTGAAAGTACCCGCGACGCCTTCGGCCAGGTGGTACGTGGCGAAGTGGACCCCATAGTTCTCGCCAGCCTCTTGACCGCCCTCAAGATCAAGGGGGAGACCCCCGAGGAGATCGCCGGCGCCGCTGAAGCGTTGCTGGCAGAAGCGCGCGACTTCCCGCATCCGGATTATGAGTTTTGCGACATCGTCGGCACCGGTGGCGATGGCCTCAACACCATCAACGTCTCCACCACTTCGGCGCTGGTCGCCGCCGCCTGCGGCCTGAAAGTGGCCAAGCACGGCAACCGCTCGGTCTCGAGCAAGTCGGGTTCGAGCGACCTGCTCGACAAGATGGGCATCAAGCTCGACATGAGCCCAGCGCAGGCGCGCCGCTGTCTGGACGAGCTCGGCATCTGCTTCCTGTTCGCCCCCCAGTACCACGCCGGGGTGCGCCATGCCATGCCGGTACGCCAAGCCCTCAAGACCCGCACCCTGTTCAATGTGCTGGGGCCGCTTATCAACCCGGCTCGCCCCACCTATCAGCTGATGGGAGTCTATGCCCCCGAGTTGGTGCGTCCCATCGCAGAAACCCTGCTGGCACTGGGGCTGAAAACCGGTATGGTGGTGCACGGTGCCGGGCTGGATGAAATTGCCATCCACGGCCCGACCCAGGTGGCCCAGATCCGTGACGGCGAGATCCGCGAATTTATGATCACCCCGGCTGACTTTGGCCTGGAGACCTATCCGGTCAGCGCCATTCAGGGCGGGGAACCGGAAGAGAACCGCGCCATCACCGCCGCCATTCTGGAAGGGCGTGGCACCCCGGCCCACAACGCCGCCATCGCCGCCAACGTGGCACCGCTGCTGCTGATGGCGGGCAAGGCGAAGGATCTCAAGAGCGCGGCCGCTGAGGTGCTGGCAGTGCTGGCCAGTGGCAAGACAGCGGATCTGGCCGCTCGGCTGGCTACTCTGAGCCATCAGGAGGCATGATGTCAGCCACCACGTTGCACAACAGTCATTCAGAACGCCCGCAGGGCAAGAGCCAGTTTCGCAAGGATAACGAGATGTCAGACCTTATTGCCCCCCATGCTTTTCTGAACATGGCCTCCATCAGCCAGACCATCCTCGGCAAGATCGTGGCGGCCAAGCAGGAGTGGGTCGCCGCCCGCAAGCTGACCCAGCCGCTGGAGAGCTTCCAGAGCGCGCTGACCCCAAGCGATCGGGATTTCGTCGGGGCGCTCAAGGCGGGCTCCACCCGCTTTATTCTGGAGTGCAAGAAGGCCTCCCCCTCCAAGGGCTTGATCCGCGACGACTTCAGCCCGGAGGCGATCGCCGACATCTATGGCAAATACGCCACCGCCATCTCGGTGCTGACCGACGAGAAGTTCTTTCAGGGGGATTTCGCCTTTTTGCCGCGGGTGCGCAGCCGCGTCAGCCAGCCGGTGCTCTGCAAGGATTTCATGATTGACCCCTATCAGGTCTATCTGGCCCGCCACTATCAAGCGGACGCCATCCTCTTGATGCTCTCGGTGCTCACCGACGAGGGCTATCGCGCCCTGTTCGCGGTGGCCAAAGAGTTGGGTCTTGGCGTGCTGACCGAGGTGAGCAACGAAGAAGAGCTGACCCGCGCCATCGCCCTTGGCGCGCCGGTGATTGGTATCAACAACCGGGATCTGCGCGACTTGAGCGTCGATCTCAACCGCACCAAACAGCTGGCCAAAGATATTCCGAGCGATCGGGTAGTGATCAGCGAATCCGGCATCAACCACCGCGCTCAGGTGGCGGATCTGCGCCACCACGCCAAGGGCTTTCTGGTGGGCTCATCCCTGATGGCCGAGCCGGATCTGGAGGCTGCGGTGCGCAAGCTCACTCTGGGCCAGAACAAGGTGTGTGGCCTCACCCGCGCCGAGGATGCCGCCGCCGCCCATCAGGCGGGGGCGGTATTCGGTGGCCTGATCTTTGTTTCCAAAAGCCCGCGCTATGTGGACATTCCCGCCGCCCGCGCCGTGATGGCGGGCGCACCGCTCTCCTATGTAGGGGTATTTCGCAACGCCCAGCCCGCCACCATCGTCAAGACGGTGGAGGCGCTGGGGCTCGCCGCGGTGCAGCTGCACGGGGATGAAGATGCCGCCTATATCGAGGGATTGCGCGCGCTGCTGCCGACTGGCTGCCAGCTATGGAAAGCGGTTGGAGTCACAAGTGGCGAACCGCTGCCCGCCCTCGATTATCCGGCCGATCGCCTGCTGCTGGATACCAAAGTGGGCAGCCAGAGCGGCGGTACCGGTCAGGCATTTGACTGGGCCATGCTGGCCAATCTCGATAAAGCCAAGCTGCTGCTGGCGGGCGGCCTTAATCCCGACAACGCCCTGCAGGCGGCGCAAGTGGGCTGCCTCGGCCTTGATTTCAACTCCGGGGTAGAGAGTGCCCCGGGCCAGAAGGATGCGCACAAGATTGCAGCCGCCTTCGGCGCACTGCGCCAACTGTGAAAAAGCGCTGCGAACCCGCTCAACAAATGCACCAAATGAATGAATCGCTTAAGCCTATAAATACAAGGAATAGTCTATGACCCTGCTCAACCCGTTTTTCGGTGAATTTGGTGGCATGTATGTGCCCCAAATCCTTATCCCGGCCCTGCTCCAGCTGGAGAAAGCCTTTGTCGATGCCAAGGATGATCCGGCCTTTATCGCCGAGTTTCAGTCCCTGCTGACCGAGTATGCCGGTCGCCCGACCCCGCTCACCCTGACTCGCAATCTGACCAAGGGCACCAAGACTCGCCTCTATCTGAAACGCGAAGACCTGCTGCACGGCGGCGCCCACAAGACCAACCAGGTGCTGGGGCAAGCGCTGCTGGCCAAGCGGATGGGCAAGAGCGAGATCATCGCCGAGACCGGCGCTGGCCAGCACGGTGTCGCCACCGCGCTGGCCTGCGCCCTGCTCGGCCTCAAGTGCCGGGTCTATATGGGCGCCAAGGATTGCGAGCGCCAGAAGCCCAACGTCTTTCGCATGAAGCTGATGGGCGCTACCGTCATTCCGGTGCACTCCGGCTCCAGCACCCTGAAAGATGCCTGCAACGAGGCGCTGCGCGACTGGGCCGCCAACTACGAGTCGGCCCACTACCTGCTCGGCACCGCCGCCGGCCCGCACCCCTTCCCCACTATCGTGCGGGAGTTCCAGAAGATGATCGGCGAAGAGGCCAAGGCCCAGTGCTTCGAGAAAGAAGAGCGCTTGCCCGATGCGGTGATCGCCTGCGTCGGCGGCGGTTCCAACGCCATCGGTATGTTTGCCGACTTTATTGATGAGCCGTCGGTGCGCCTCATCGGCGTCGAACCGGGTGGTCACGGTATCGAGAGTGGCGAGCACGGTGCGCCGCTCGGTCACGGCAGCAAGGGGGTCTTCTTTGGCATGCACTCCTATCTGATGCAGGACAATCAGGGCCAGATTCAGGAGTCCTACTCCGTCTCGGCGGGGCTCGACTTCCCCTCCGTCGGCCCGCAGCACGCCCACCTGGCCGCCATCGGCCGTGCCGAGTACCCCTCGGTGACCGACAAGGAGGCGCTGGACGCCTTCCAGGAACTGGCCAAATCCGAAGGCATCATACCGGCGCTGGAGTCCTCCCACGCGCTGGCCCACGCCCTCAAGATGGCCCGCAGTGAACCGGAGAAAGAGCAGGTGCTCATCGTCAACCTATCCGGCCGTGGCGACAAAGATATCTTCACCGTGGCTGACATCTTGGAAACAGAAAGCATCGAGAAAGAAGGAACCTTGTCATGAATCGTTACGCACAACTCTTCTCCCGTCTGGACGCGGCCAATCAGGGCGCCTTTGTGCCGTTCGTGATGCTGGGTGACCCGACACCCGAATTGTCGCTGGCCATCGTCGATGCGCTGGTGGAAGGGGGTGCCGATGCCCTCGAACTCGGCATTCCCTTCTCCGATCCGGTCGCGGACGGCCCCACCATTCAGGGCGCCGCACTGCGCGCCTTTGCCAGCCACACCACCCCGGACGACTGCTTCGAGCTGCTTGGCCGCATCCGCGCCAAGTACCCGCAGCTGCCCATTGGCCTCTTGGTCTACGCCAACCTGGTCTATGTGCGTAAAATCGACGGCTTCTACGAGAAGTGCCAGCAGGCGGGCGTGGATTCGGTGCTGGTCGCCGACGTGCCGGTGCAGATGTGCGCCCCCTACAAGGCGGCCGCCGACAAGTTCGGTATCGACAGCATCTTTATCGCCCCGCCCAATGGCGACGCCGAGACCCTGAAACAAGTGGCGGAGCTCGGCAATGGTTACACCTATCTGGTCAGCCGCGCCGGTGTCACCGGTGCCGAGACCAAGGCCGGCATGCCGGTGGAGGGACTGATCAACACCTTGCGCGAGTTCAATGCCCCCCCCGCCCTGCTCGGCTTTGGCATCAGCGAACCAGCTCAGGTGCGTGAAGCGATCGCCGCTGGCGCCGCCGGTGCCATCTCCGGCTCCGCCGTGGTGAAGATCATCGAGACCCACCACCAGAACCCGGAGCATATGCTCACTCGTCTGAAAGAGTTTGTGGAAGGGATGAAGGCTGCGACCAATCGATAAGGTTGGAAATCGGGTCAGATGGTTGTGACCCTGATCTGCCAGTTCGCATAACCACGTAAAAGGGAGCCTGACCGGCTCCCTTTCTTTTTATCTCGCTCGCACCCGCTTGCAGCTCTGGGCGTCTTGCCCCCTCTCCCTCCGGGAGAGAGCTGGGGTGATGGTAGCTTTACATTCCCTGCCAAATGACTTGATCACCCAAAGCACAACCGATGACTAATTTATTGATCCAACACAGATTCCCGCCAAAACACGCTTCTCAACGCACCACCCTCCCCCTTAAGATAGCCAAACGACAATCCCTCTCTCGGGAGCGCACCATGGCTGCGATTGTTGCTATCTCGCAGGTTAACAGCAGCAAACTGGGGGCTGTCACTCAGGGGCGGTAGCGTGGTTTTTACAGGTTGGCGCAGCACGTAGCGAAGCCCAACAGGAGAGCATTATTGCACCAACCGGATCGGGATAAAAAAGATGTGGTAGATCGGTAAAACAAATTTACAGATATATTCTCGGTAAACGTTGGGCTTCACTTCGTTCAGCACCAACCTACGATTTTTAGCCCAACATACGCGATGGTAATATTTTTATTTTTATCGTCGTAACTATCAGAGCAGGACTGAGTTATACGGAAGGCTATGCTATTGAGTTAGTATCGTCTTACATCTAATCACCGTTATATTATTAAATAGAAGTATAAAATGAGTTTAGATTTGTACTTAAAAGAAGAAAAGAATAAGATTATTAAAAAAATCCAAGAAGCTAATTACCCTAAGCAACATCCATTCTTAGATGATAAATTTGAGGGGGATTTTTATCATCTTATTTTATCTATTTTTATGAAGTTCACTAATAGTGAAGTAATAGTAGATGATCTGATATTTAAAAAATTAAATGGGAAAGTCGCAGGAAAATATGACCACAATAGATTTCAAGAAGGGATTGGTGAGTTTAATGTTCTTTATTATCTTTTTTGTTGTTTTTTATTAAAAACTAACAATGATAATGTTGCACTGAAGGGCGTATACTATGAACCGCCAGCATTTGTAAAAGATAAAACTCTTGAGTATGCTCTTGACTTAAAGCTTGGAAATGGTTCTGCTTTAGTCGCTGTCGAAGTTAAAACTATTGAAACAGCACCTGAATATCGTGAAGAATCAAGTTTGAAAATCGGTTGCAAATATGTAAAGCCATTTTTTAGCGGTGTTTCTCTAGATCATTTATCGGAAAGAGACGATTATAACAACCTAACTTTATTAAAGGCTTCTACTCACTATCGGCAATTATCTAAAAATATTAAAAAGATAAATAAAAAATTCCGTTATGAGACAGCTGTTATAAATCTTGGAGTCGTTGTTTTTCAATATGCAACCAGTATGGATGAGTTGTTTTCATACTTATACCACCCTGTGAATGGCATTTATATAAAGAACCCAGAACACTTTGAAAACTTAGATGCATTAGTATTCTTTTCTTTAACCCCCACTCCTGATTTGATGTTTAGTGATCTATATGAAAAGAACCATGTATTAACTATGCGCCTCACAAATGAAGATTGGAAAATATATATGCTAGACTTTTTAAGATTAGATAATTATATTTTCAAAAATAATGTAGTGGAGGATTGGGTGCTACCATACGTTGAAAAAGAGTATGGAATTTTTGAGTATCGACTAGCCAATGGATTGCTATTCTTCATTAATGAAGAAGATGACATTGAAAAAGCTGATAAACATGCTGAAGAATTGAGTAAAAAAATGAAAGGGTTGTGATAACTAAACAAGATAATGGTGATAAAATAAAAATATAACAAACATTAGGAACCCTGTCTTTTCGAGCAAGACATATCATAGCCAATACTCAAGAAGATGGAAGAATAATCTTTATGGCGGTAATTAAGGCTGACCTGAGCCGGTTGAATCACAACCACCGTCACCAACTTATCGTCGGTCAAAAGGATTTATATGATAGAACCTATAGTTTATATTAGTCCTGCATTTCGAGGAGGACTCATTCCTTCTGATTTATTTAGAACAGAAGCAACAATTATGTTTGATGTTTCTTGCGACATGGTCATACATGGCGGAATAATATTCCATATAGAATATGAAGAATTCATTCTCTCCATAAGCTTTCAAAATAATTCAATCGTATTCCAAAGAAATGATACCGTTTCTGTTTTAGAACTTAACGAGTTTATTTATCTCTCTGCTGATATCCGAACATTTGTTATTTGGTCAACTTCAAGCATCACCCTTAACTGTGGAATAAATAGAGAGCCCCGCAAACATTATGAGATAAAAACAAAATCTGTCGCCCCACCTGTCGAACTTTTACGCTGGGCAAGAAAGAATAGTCTTTTAAATAAAGACATCTATCATTCAGAGGAGGAGTTTCGGAACAGGGTATATTCATCTTTATCATCTATCAACGATAAAATCAGCGAAGCTAATGCATATAAATCATTTTGGAATATCGAGTACAAAGGGCAAAAAATAATATCTAGAAAACCCAAAATAGAGGTTGACTTACAGCCAGTCATTCACTGTATGTTGTCTGATCAAATGCTATTAAGTAATATCGAAATCATTCCAGAATATGGTGCTGGCGTTGGTAATATCGATTTTGTTTTAATCGCATCAGTCAAAGATCGTGGAATGGTAAGGCTCTGCGTGGAATTCAAACTAGCTCACTCTAAAGATCTAGCTCATGGTCTCATTCAACAACTACCAGCATATATGGCTTCTACAAAATCTAAATATGGTGCTTACTGTATTTTGAGTTTCAAAGGTGAGTGGTTCGACAAGCCAAATATTGGCGATGATATAGACATCCAAGATCATGTAAATAAAATTAGCATTAGGGATAACAGCCCAGTTTTAGATAACATAAGAACATTTATTTTCGACATGACAAAACCTATAACAGCCAGCAAAATTTAATCATAAAAAAGGGCTCACATTTTTAAGATAAAATCAGGCCCCCACACCCGCCATCCCATCAATACCAGCATCAATACAACCCCCGGCAGCCAGACCCAGTAGAGCTCGGAGAGGATCACCGCTTCACCTCGAGCGGTGAGATAGGCCTCCAGCTTGAAGGGGGCGACCCGGATCACCTGCCAGGGGGCGAAGAAACGCTCGTCCCGCCACGGCCAGAGCCAGCCAACCCCCTTGCCGCCGGTGGTGAGCGAATCGAGCAAGCTGTGGGAGAGCAGAGAGACCAGCAGAAACGACCAGACGGTGGCGGCACTGGCCTTAAGCTGGCGGTGAAACAGCATGGCCAGCGTGGGCAGGACAAAGGCGAACAGCAGGGAGTGGGTAAAGCCGCGGTGGCCAAAGACATGGCCATAGGCGACCCCCAGTTTGAAGGCGAGCACATCGGCATCGGGCAGCATGGCAATGGCAACTCCTGCCAACAGCAGGCGCGGCGGAATAATGCGGCCGCCCAGCCCCAGTCCAAGGCAGAGAGGCACGGCGGCGTGGGTAACTATGGTGGGCATAGAATAAAGCTCCAACTGAAAACGTGAGCCTACCCCCGCTCGGTGAAGTGAAGGTGAAGTGCGCCCACTGTATTGGCTCGCTGTTTGCTAAACGCAGGCCCAATCAGCGTTGGCGCGTTAACTTGAAATGTTCATTTAACAGCGGCTGACATACAGAGCGGGATCGTGATAAGTACTCTCTTCGATTCACATCACAGGGATAGTGGCAGCGATGAATGTATCAAAAAGCATCGTGCGGATTGCGAGCGTTATCAGCCTTTGGTTAGTGACTGGATGCATGGCAGAGGCCGCCTCTGCGCAGCCGCAGCAAGAGCCGTACGCGCTGATCTATAACGGGCCGGTTTCTGATGGGGATAGCACCAGAGCGATTGCGGATGTGGTCAGGCAGGTGGGCTTGCCAGTGAGGTATCTCTCCAATATCGAGGCGCTGCCTGCAGAGCTCGATAATGCCAGGGTGTTTATCGTTGGCGGCACTGAGGACGATGTTGAGCCGCTCCTCAACGCCTTCACCGCGGACGCGCGTTCGGCATTAAAAACCTATTTGCAGAATGGTGGCCGCTACCTCGGGATCTGTGGGGGTGCCTTTGTGGCATCTACCGGCTGGTCTGAAGAAGAGGGCTTTGTGCCGGCGCTGGGCCTTGTTCCTGCGACATCCGATGATTATGACGGCGACTTTAGCGCCAGGATCTTCCCGATCAGCTGGCTTGGTGAAGAGCGCCAGATGTATTACCAGGCCGGCCCGCAATTTACGCCGGTGCCAAGCCCCGAGCAGGTCAAGGTCATCGCCCATTTTCAAAACCATCATATTGCCGCGCTTATCAGCTCATACGGCAAAGGCAAGGTGGCCGTTTCCGGGCCACACCCCGAAGCCCCCGAATCGTGGAAAGAGAATGCGGTGGATGGCGACAAGATGGAGTCGAATATTCATCTGGCTGCAGGACTCGTTAACGAGTTGCTCTCCGAAGAGCCCGTCACCCATTCGAAGTAGTCGCGCCCCTACGCCCCTGGATGTGACCCCATTGCTCGGCCCGGAAGTCAGGCCATCCAATCGGCCGCAATCCATAAAAAAACCACCGACCTGCAAAAGGTCGGTGGTTTTTTTATCGGTGGTAGATAACGGGTAGCCGATACAAAGGGTTCGCTACCTCAACTTTCGCCCGGGAACGAGCACTACTCTTCCTGCTCCTCCGGTTGTCTCTCCTCACCCCGTATCTGTAGCAGCTCCTCGACCCTGGCTTGCCACTTGTCGTGGGCCTGTTTGCGCTCCTGCTGCATAAATGCTTCTCGCATGGTGTCGATTTTCTGGTCAAGTGTTTCCATCAGAGTGTCTCCTTGTGTGACCGCGTAAAGACTGGCTGACGGCGCGTTGGCCAACCTGCTCCCCTAATCTGACACCGCTAATGCCGTTACTGCCCAATCAAATAATCGATTGGAAGTACGAAAACCAATCTAAAAATTCTTTTTCGTGTTTGTTCCACCATGCCAGCGCAAGGGAAACAGGCCGCTCAGAGCGGGATGATCCGGCGCGCGGCCAACACGTTGTTGAGTGTGGTCGCCCCCCTTTTCAGGGGAATGAGGCGCCGTTGCCCCATCCGTCCAGGGCGGGGTACCGGCTGATTTCCGGGGTGTTGCTGTGCCCATGATCACACAGTCACAACTCTCGCCCTCCTCTCACCGCGCCCCCGCTTTTTATCATCTAGAGTTACCGGGCAGTCCAAAAGCTGCTGATTTATATACATTCGCCGCCAAGAGGGATCTTTTTTCATGACCGAGCATATCGATCTGCTACCTATCAACACGGATGATGAGCAGGACGCAGGCAACCGTCACCTCTACTACACCGAAGGGGATCTGGCCCGCATTCTCGCCAATCTGGAGCAGCTGCGCCACGCGGTATTTCCGGCCGCCATCGGAGAGAGTGAAACGGGCACCACCGTGCCCCACAACTTTCCGTCCGTCTGTCTGGTGGGGCTGGGACGCTGCGGCTCCAACATCGCGCAGGATGTGGCCTCGCTGGTCTACAACGCCCGCAGCTTTTATCTCAATGAGTTCAACAGTGAAGAGCAACGCAAGCGGGAGAAGGAGTTTGGCCCGGTGAGCTGGATCCGGCGCAATCTGCGGCTGCCAAACAACGGGGCCCGGCCGGTCTTTCTGATCGAGCCCATGGTGATGCTGGGGGATCTGGACAAGGACATTGATGGCCGCATCCGCCACTCCAATCGCAGCGGCGAAGGTGGCTCCTTGCGTGACTACGCCAAGATGCGGGTGATGGACTTGTCGGAGATCCACGCGGGAGGAGCGGGTAACGCCCCCATCCTGGGCCAGTATCTGGCCAAGATCATCCTCAACAAGAGCCCCCACTACTTCGCCAACTCCGAGTGGCAGGCCATTCATACCTATCTGGTGGACTCCTGCGGCATCAAGGCCAACCAGTCCCGCCTCTATTTCTACATCTTCAGTGCCGGGGGCGGCACCGGCTCCGGCATGGCCTCCGAGTTCGGGCTGGCCCAGCAGTACTCCTACATGAGCAAGACCTTTTCGCCTCCGTCAGAAGAGGAGGAGCACCTCTCCCTCGGGGAGCACTTTATGTTCGATCCCATCTTCACCAGCGGCATCTGCATCCTGCCCAATATCTGTGATCGGGGTATCGAGATCTCGGAAGCGCTGCACATCAATGCCGGGCGTTTGCTGTGCAAGTATCTGGCCGAGGAGTGGGACTTCTCCTATCACTTCGACAACGAACAGGCTTGCGATGCCAGCATGCTCAAGCGGATCAGGCCCTGGAATGCCATGATGCTGATCTCCAACGACATCATGCGCTACGCCGAAGAGAGCGACGATGGCGAGATCCAGCATGTTGACGTCAACACCATGGAGAAGTACGCCAACCAGTACATCTCCCAGCAGATCTTCAACATTCTTACCGCTCAGGCCGTCACCACCGACTACGACGAGAACTACTTTCGCCGGGCGGGCATCGACATCAGCGAGACCATTCGGCTCGATGCCAACGACCTCTTTATGAGTCTGGCGGGGCCGGTGGCGGTGGCGTATGCCGAGTCCATCTCGCCCCCCGGCGGCCTGTTTGACAAGGAGGACGGGCTCAATGTGGACGATCTCTTCACCCGTTCCATCGAGCTGCCCCACTTCAACAAGATGACCCAGGCCATCGAGGGGATCAGTCTGCTGCCCATCGAGGCGGGCAACTATCGGGAGTATCTGGACGACTATGTGAAAAGCGGCCATGACCCGGCCCACCTCAACGAGCTGCACTTCTTCAAGAACTGCTCATCGGTGGTGTCGATCATCTCCCTGCCCAAGGAGTACAAGCTCTCCTATATGGATCTCAACCGGCTCAAGTCTCACCTCAACGGGCTCTTCCCCAATACCACCCTCAAGCGCTATGCGCTGGTCATCGGGGCGTCGGCCAACATCTCCCTCACCACCCTGATCGTCAAGAGCCCCTGCCTGAGCGATGACTTCCTGACCCTGATCGTGGCCTTTATCAAGCGCTGCTTTGCCAAGGATCACTATCGCTTCGATGAGCATCTGGACAAGGCAGTGATCGAGATGATCTGCAATGAAGAGTGGAACGATGCGCTGCTCGACAGCATGCTCAACGAGTTCGAGAACCCGGCCAAGATCCTCGATACCAACTGGTACGCTATCAAGCCCATGTATGAGAAGAAATATCGGGAGCTTATCCGCGAAAAAGAGAAGTTCGTCTCCATCAACGATATTCGCCTCAGCCGCGACTCGGTGAAAAAGGCGCTGCTCTATCTGCGGGAGATCTATCGCCACCGGGTCAGCAAGACCCGGATCCTCTCCCTCAACCCACGGCTGGGGGAAGCGAACGCTCGCTAGCACCCGGCCCATAAAGCCCCATAAAGCAAAGCGCCCGCCCCAGATGGGGCGGGCGCTTTTTTACTGGCGCAGCCTGGCTTTATCTCATCAGAGGGAGACAAAGATCCCGGCCAGGGTGGCGCTCATCAGGTTGGCCAGGGTCGCCGCCAACACCGCCTTGAAGCCCATATTGGCCACATCGTGACGACGCTCCGGTGCCATGGTACCGATGGAGCCGAGCTGCACCGCAATGGAGCCCAGATTGGCAAAACCGCACAGCGCGAAGGTGATGATGATCTGGGTGTGGGCGCTCAGGCCCTCCTTGATGTTGGCAAAGTCCAGATAGGCAACGAACTCGTTCATGATCACCTTCTGACCAATCAGGGATCCTGCCGCCATCATCTCGCTGGCGGGCACACCAATCAGCCAGGCCACCGGGGCAAACAGATAGCCCAGCAGCTGCTGCAGGGAGAGATCGGCCCAGCCGAACCACTCGCCGACGGTGGTGAGACCTGCGTTGATCATGGTAATGACGCTGACAAAGGCGAGCAGGATGGTGCCGATGGCCACGGCGATCTTCATGCCGCCCATGGCGCCGCCCGCCAGTGCGTCGATGGCGTTGCTGTAGTCACTCTTGTCGAGGGTGATCTCGGTCTGATCGCTCACCTGCTGCTGCTCCGGCACCAGCAGTTTGGCCATCAGCAGGCCACCCGGCGCCGCCATAAAGGAGGCGGCGATGAGGTATTTCAAATCCACACCCAGACCGGCGTAACCGCCCAGCACCGAGCCCGCCACCGAGGCCATGCCGCAGGTCATCACCGCAAAGAGTTCGGAGCGGGTCATACCGGCGAGGAAGGGACGGATCAGCAGCGGCGACTCCCCTTGCGACAGGAAGATGTTGCCGGTGGCCACCAGAGATTCGGCGCGGCTGGTGCCAAGCAGACGATGAATGGCACCGCCCAATACCCGGATCACCCACTGCATAATGCCGAAGTGGTAGAGCACCGCGATCAGCGCGCTGATAAAGATCACCAGCGGCAGCACCCGCACGGCGAAGATAAAGCCGTTGCTGGCGAGATCGCCAAACACGAAACGGATGCCACTGTCGGCAAAGCCGAGCAGGGCGGAGACGCCATTGCTCATGGCACCGAGCATGATTTGTCCGGGGGGAAAATAGAGCACCAGGGCAGCAAAACCGGTTTGCAGGGCGAGCGCACCCAGCACGGTTCGCCAGCGGATGGCTCGGCGGTTTTCACTCGCCAACCAGGCGATAAACATCAGGGCCAGCATACCGACCAGACTCAATAACAGTGTCATCTTGCACCTATGAAGAGAGGAGTTTCATATGGCAAGTCTGCAGACAGGCGTCGCGGGCGATCCGGCGGGAGAGGTGCCGACCCACGCGACACGCAGACCACAAACCTACAGGTTAGTGGCGGGTCCCATCCTGGGGTCATTCACGTTCCGGGTGACAGCATGTATCGGGTGACGCCAGCGCCGTCGCAGGGGGAGATGCGGCCGGGTGGCAGGTCGGGCGGCGATGGTACAGTGATCATCGTCACAGAAAAAGCGGTAAAACGATTAGCCGGAGTAACTTTTTCAACTTGTTCACACAACGAAACAGGGCCAGCGTGAAGCTGGCCCTGTTTCAATCCGTACTTGAGCGTTCAGATGATTACTTGAGGCGCTTGCCGCTTGCGTCCACCACCTGCTCGCCATCCTCCTTGGCGAAGGCCCCTTTTTGCTGATCGGGCAGAATATCGAGCACCACTTCTGACGGACGGCACAGTTTGGTGCCAAGCGGCGTGACCACGATGGGGCGGTTGATGAGGATGGGGTGGGCCAGCATGGCATCGATCAGTTCATCATCGCTGAAACGATCTTCCGCAAGCCCGAGCGCCTCGTAGGGGGGCACGTTCTTGCGCAGCAGATCCCGCACCGGCATGTCCATGGCGGCGATCAGCGCCACCAGCTGGTCACGGGAGGGGGGCGTCTCCAGATAGTGGATGACAGTGGGCTCCACGCCGCTGTTGCGGATCAGCTCCAGGGTGTTGCGGGAGGTACCACATTCCGGGTTGTGATAGATGGTGATTGCACTCATTTGCGTGTCTCTCATGAATCAAGTGAATAGAAAATGGATAGCATCAGTTCGCGGCCATCAGTTAACGGCCCAGCCCAGCTTCGTACCAGGGTTTGCTGGCGTTAACCACCCGCACCACCAGCAGCATGACCGGCACCTCGATCAGCACCCCGACCACGGTGGCGAGCGCCGCGCCGGAGTGAAAGCCGAACAGGCTGATGGCGGCGGCCACCGCCAACTCGAAGAAGTTGGATGCGCCGATCAGGGCGGAAGGACAGGCAACCGAGTGCTTCTCCCCCACCTTGCGGTTGAGCCAGTAAGCCAGCCCGGAGTTGAACAGCACCTGGATCAGGATCGGCACCGCCAACAGGGCGATAACCAGCGGCTGCTCGATGATGGCGTTGCCCTGAAAGGCGAACAGCAGCACCAGCGTGAGCAGCAGAGCCGCCACCGACCAGGGCTGGATGCGGGTCATGACGCCGTCAAAATGGGCCTCACCCTTTTTCAGCAAAGCCTTGCGCAGCAGTTGGGCGATGATGACCGGGATGACGATATAGAGCACCACAGAGGTAAGCAGGGTATCCCACGGCACTATGATGCTGGAGACCCCGAGCAGCAGCGCCACCAGCGGTGCGAAGGCAAACACCATGATGAGGTCGTTCACCGCCACCTGCGACAGGGTGAAGTAGGGATCGCCGTTGGTGAGACGACTCCAGACAAACACCATGGCGGTACAGGGGGCCGCCGCCAGCAGGATCAGCCCCGCTACGTAACTGTCGAGCTGATCTGCCGGCAGCCAGTCGGCAAACAGCACGCGGATAAAGAGCCAACCGAGAAAGGCCATGGAGAAGGGCTTGACCAGCCAGTTGATAAAGAGGGTGACCCCAATGCCCTTCATGTGGCCCTTCACCTGATGCAGGGCGCCAAAGTCGATCTTGAGCAGCATGGGGATGATCATCACCCAGATTAGCAGCCCCACCGGCAGGTTGACCTTGGCCACCTCCATGGCACCGATCGCCTTGAAGAGATCCGGCAAACCCTGCCCGAGCCCAATCCCCACCAGAATGCAGAGGGCGACCCAGGCGGTCAGATAACGTTCAAAAAAGCCGATGGCAGGCACGGCCTTGGCATCACATGTTGCAGACATCACAGCTCCCGATGCGGCGCAATCCCGCATCTTCTATTGGTTCAAAACAAGGGGTTATAACAAGTAACGGCATATTCAAGCCGCCCCGGCAGCAGACCGGGGCGACGACTCAATGGTGCTGGCAGAGATGGCGCAGGGCATCGGGCCCCACCGGCTCCTCGGCAAGCAGCGGCACCACGGCGTAGCGGCTGGCGTGTTGCTGCTCGACTGCCTCGATATGGGGCAACTGGCGCTCGGCCCGCAGTTGCAGCAGCGGTGAGCTGACCGCGGCTTGCTGCAAGCTGTGGTTGATGAGCCAGCCCCAGGGCTCGATGCCAGCCCGGCGCAGATCGGCCTGCAGATTGGCCGCCTCCTGCACCGGGGTCGGCTCGGGCAGCGTCACAATCAACACCTTGGTCTGCTTGGGGTCCTGCAACTGCATCATGGGGGTGGTGAAGTGCAGCCCCTTGTTTCCCATCTGGCGAGCGATCTCCCTGTGGTAGGCGCCGGTGGCGTCGAGCAGCAGCAGGGTGTGGCCGGTAGGGGCGGTATCCATCACCACGAATCGCTTGCCCGCCTCACGAATGATGCGGGAAAAGGCCTGAAACACGGCAATCTCCTCGGTACAAGGGGAGCGCAAGTCCTCCTCCAGCAGTGCCCGCCCCTGCTCGTCCAGCGCCGCCCCCTTGGTGGCCAGCACCTGGGCGCGGTAACGCTCGGTCTCGGCGTGGGGGTCGATGCGGCTCACCTCAAGATGGGGCAGACTAGCTACCAGGGTCTCGCTCAGGTGCGCGGCAGGATCCGAGGTGGTGAGGTGCACCGGCAAACCGCGGCTCGCCAGCTCCACCGCCACGGCGGCCGCCAGCGTGGTTTTGCCCACCCCGCCCTTGCCCATCAGCATGATAAGGCCGTTACCGTCGGCGGCCAGCTCGTCTACCAGCGAACTCAACTCGGGCTGGGCATGCTGGATGCCGGACTGTACGGTCGTGAATTGATCGGCCATCGCGGGTGGTTGCAGCAACAGGCGCAAACTGTCGAGCCCCACCAGATTGGTGGCCAGCAGCGGGATATGATCCTGCGCCAGCCCCTTTATCCCCTGCGGCATCTGGGCGAGAGCCTGTTGCTCGCGCTGCCAGAGCGCCATTGCCAGCGGATCTCCGGCAATGGCGCCTTCGGGGAAGAGGCCATTGATCACCAACTGCTGATTCAACAAACCGATGGCGGCCAGCTCTTCGTGGGTGCGGGCCACTTCCCGCAGAGTGGATTGCTGGGCCCGCGCCACCAGCACCAACCGGGTGCGAGTGGCATCGGCCAGTGCGGCGACCGCCTCGCCATACTGGCTGCGCTGTTTCTCCAGCCCCGCCAGCGGGCCGAGGCAGGAGGCATCCCCCTTGCCCTGCTCCAGAAATTCGCTCCAGGCGCCCGGCAGTTGCAGCAGCCGGATGGTGTGGCCGGTTGGGGCCGTATCAAAGACGATGTGGTCATACTCGGCCAGCAGCGTTTGGTCGGTCAGCAACGCGGTGAATTCGTCAAAAGCGGCGATCTCGGTGGTGCAAGCGCCGGAGAGCTGCTCTTCTATGCTGCGCACCACGCTTTCGGGCAACTTGCCGCGCACCGGCCCGACGATCCGCTCCCGATAAGCTTTGGCCGCCGCGGGGGGATCTATCTCCAGCGCCGACAAACCGGGCACAGCGGCGATGGCGGTGACGCGATTGCCGATCTCGGTGGCAAACACCTGCCCCACGTTGGAGGCAGGATCTGTGCTCACCAGCAGCACCCGCTTGCCAATATCACAGAGAGCCACCGCACTGGCGCAGGCCAGCGAGGTCTTGCCCACCCCGCCCTTGCCGGTGAAAAAGAGAAACGGTGGTGGATTGGTCAGAAAATGATACATAGCCTCTCCCGAATGGTGCGTCGCGACTCAGCAGCAACCGCTGCCAGAGCAGCAGCCGCCCTTGACGATCCCCTTGATGGCCGCTTGCGGCGCAGGCAGCCCGGCATAACGGGCCAGCTCGCTGCGGCTCGGATAACGGCCGGTCAACACCACCTGTCCCTCCACCAGCACCAGCGGCAACCCCTCCTCCCCGGCGTGGGTCAGAAAAGCGCTGACGGCAGGTGTCTCGGCAAATTGCATCGGCTGCTGGGCCAGATTGAAACGCTCGATGGCAACGCCCTGCTCCTTGGCCCAGGCAAGGTCGGCTGCGAAGGTGACCAGTGCCTGATCAACCTCGGTACCGCAGACACCGCTGGAGCAGCAGAGGGCGGGATCAAAAATCTGAATGGAGGACATGGCATTACTCCTTGTTGCAGCAGGGCTGCGCAGGCAGAACATGGGGGGAGCAGGCTGACTCGGCACGCATCACGCCGCACGCCTCAGGATGACCGGCGCAGCACTCCTCGGTAAGGTAGGCGATCACATCCAGCATCAGGGGAATATTGGCGCGGTAGCGCAGAAAGCGCCCCTCCTGCTCCACCGACAGCAGACCGGTGTTGAGCATCGCCTTGAGGTGAAACGAGAGGGTATTGGGGGCAATATCGAGCTCGCTGGCCAGTTCACCGGCGACCCGCCCCTCCAGCCCGGCCTTCACCAGCAGCCGCCATACATCGAGCCGGATGCCGGATGCCAGCGATTCAAAGACCTTGGTGGCCATCTCTTTGTTCATCTTCACTCCCCTTGGTGTGATCTTTCATTTCAACTATACAAGAATCATTGAAATGATCAAGATACGTACCAAAGCGAAGATACGAGGTTCTGGTATCAAACCGGGCAGAAAGGGGAATCGACGAGTGAACAACAGTAGCGGACGACCACACAGGGTTCATCGCAGATAAACAGACGCCCTCCAGAGGGAGGGCGTATCAGACAGTCAGCGCTGTCGGGGCAATCAGACGAACGCGTGCCTTATTTGGCTGCTGGCACAGAGTTAAAGGTAAGCAGGGCGGCCTTGTTGGCATCGCTCAGAGTCAGCTGGTTGCCGTTGATGGAGTAGGTTGCCACCTTCTCCAGCTTTTGCAGGAACTCGGACTCTTTGCTCATGGCGTCGCCGATGCACATCATGCGAGTGGAGCCCATGGCGCCCAGCGTCAAGACACCGTCACCCTGCTTGGTGATACCGCCAAAATAGCGGTTGCAGCCGCCCTTGCCCGCCACCTTGCCGTCAACTACTTGCAGGGTGAAGGTATCGCCGGTGGCGCCTTGCAGCTGCCAGCTGGATGCTTGCAGTTGAGCCATGCTGGAACCTGGTGCCATTGCGCAGCCTCCCAGTGCCAGCGCGGCCAGCAGAGTCAGTTTCTTGTTCATGGATTCACCTCTTAATGATTAGAGCCATCAATACGGCAGCCTGTTTATCATGGCTGGCGCCCATGCCAAAGGATTTTATTGTGATCTCGCTTCACTTTACTACCAGCTGGCATGTGCCATGCTTAGGCTCAGTTCCGGACCCAGGGAGGGGAAACGAATGGTCAAATCGCTCATCATCACACTGCTTGCAACCTGCACCAGCATGGCCGCACAGGCCGCCGACTGGGCAGTGGTTCAGCCGCAATCCAACCCGTCTCTCTATGTCAAAAGTTACTCGGGTGTGCTGCTCAATGGCCATAGCCATCACAGCGACAGTTTTGATCTCTGGCTGGTCAATAGCGGCTATCAATATCCGGTGGTGGATGATGTGACCCTCTTTATGGAAGCGGGCCCGGCGGTGGCGGATCAGAATCGCACATCCGGTTTCAATATGAGTTCGGGGGTACGCTACCAGCTCTCTCCGGCATTCAATATCGGCAGCCAGATCAAGCATCTCGATCTCAACAAGGCCAGCACCCTGCTGGAGCTCAACTCCAGCCTGCTGCTGACCCCCGGACTCTCCCTCACCGCCAACTACGGCGTCAGCGCCATCACTGCCGATCAGGCACTGAGCCTGGGGGTCGGTTTCAATTTCTGATGATCACAACAGCGGCGTGGCGCTCACCACCACGCCATTGCGATCCGCATAGACATAATCCCCTTCGTGGATGGTCACCCCGGCAAAGCTGACCACGGCCCCCAACTCACCCAATCCCCGCTTCTCGGTCTTGACCGGACAGGCGGCCAGCGCCTTGACCCCGAGCGCCAGTGTCGCCAGTGTGCCCACATCCCGCGCCGCGCCGTGGATCAGGATACCCTCCCACCCCTGCTCCACCGCCTTGACCGCCAGTTGATCGCCCAGTAGCGCACGGCGCAGCGAGCCGCCGCCGTCGATCACCATCACCTTGCCGTGACCGGGGCGGGTCACCAGATCCCGCACCAGACTGTTGTCTTCATAACAGGAGAGCGTTACGGCGCGACCATAGAAGATGGCCTTGCCGCCAAAATCCTGAAACACCGAGTCGGCCACTTGCAGCAAATCGCCATGTTGATCGCAGAGGTCGGGCAGGAGATCCAGCATGATTTGATTCCTTTCAGATACATGAAGGTGTTCATTCTTTCATCAGGCAAGGTTTCTGGCAATCCAGAAGGATTCAATATTGCCCAGACAAACTGCTGATTTATCCATCAATACTGGTACCAGCCAGAGCTGGCGATCCTCCACCCAGTAGAGAGCATTCTGGCCAAAACGCGCAGCCAGCTGACGGGCTTGTGGCAGGCATAGCGCCACCGCCAGCGATGACTCCTGCCAGCGTTCGTCCGGGTCAGATCCCCAAAATGGCCCCACCACGGGCACATGCAAATCCACGGTCAGATGGCGCCACAGCGCCCGTTCCCGCCGTATATTGCGTCGTTCTGTGACCCACTGGCTGGCCGGATTCCAGGCTGTGATAATGGCAAAGGCAGACCAGCCTGGTGGCTCAAATGGCGCGATAAAGCAGATTTTCTTGTAGTTTTCCCACAAATTCATGTCAATCACATGTTACATTCCATTACATTTTGTAGGGGCGAAAACCCGGTTCAGGCCAAGTATGATGCTGCTGTACCAGGGTTTGACCTATATCAAATCAGAGTTAAAAAGTTGCTATCTGACGGCAAAGAGTGTTGTTATGCTCCTGTTAACTGATAAAATGCGGCCACTTTCGTAATGGACGACCTTTCCAGGCTCTGCTCGACCAGACTTGTCGGGAACCTATAAGTGGCACAGGGATACTTGCCGGTACTGATGCCTAATTCGCGATATTCCGACCTGACTCTCATACCCAGGATGACGTAATAAATTTTCAGGATCAGTCAGGAAATCGGTTTGAAACGCCAAAGAGTGTTAAATTTAAGATAATTAACTGATAAGAATCTGGGAATACTCATGCAAACACCACACATTCTGATCGTCGAAGACGAGCTGGTCACACGCAATACCCTGAAAAGCATTTTTGAAGCCGAAGGCTACATCGTGCTCGAAGCCAACAACGGCGACGAAATGCACCAGGCCCTCACTTCCCACACCATCAATCTGGTGATCATGGACATCAACCTGCCGGGCAAGAACGGCCTGCTGCTGGCCCGTGAGCTGCGTGAGAACGACAACATCGCCCTGATGTTCCTGACCGGTCGTGACAACGAAGTGGACAAGATCCTGGGTCTGGAGATCGGCGCCGATGATTACATCACCAAGCCGTTCAACCCGCGCGAACTGACCATCCGTGCCCGCAACCTGCTGAGCCGCACCATGAACGTGGCAGCCGGTGGCGAAGAGAAGAAACTGGTTGAGCGCTACCTGTTCAACGGCTGGGCGCTGGATATCAACAGCCGCGCACTGGTCAGCCCGACTGGCGACATGTTCAAGCTGCCGCGCTCCGAGTTCCGCGCCATGCTGCACTTCTGCGAAAACCCGGGCCAGATCCAGACCCGTGCCGAGCTGCTGAAGAAGATGACCGGCCGTGAGCTCAAGCCCCACGACCGTACCGTCGATGTGACCATCCGTCGCATTCGCAAGCACTTCGAAAGCGTCAACGATACTCCGGAGATCATCGCCACCATCCACGGCGAAGGCTACCGTTTCTGTGGTGAGCTGGAGCAGGAATAAGCTCCCGCTACGCTGTTGATCTGAAAAGGCGCCTCGGGCGCCTTTTCTGTCTCTGCGGTTTGCCTTAAAGCTTAGAAATGGTGAGCGTGACGTCGAACGGCGCACAAGACAGATGAAAAACAAAAAGCCCACTCGCAGGAGTGGGCTTTTTGTTTTGAAGCTGGAGCGGGCAGCGGGAATCGAACCCGCATCATCAGCTTGGAAGGCTGAGGTAATAGCCATTATACGATGCCCGCCTGGCATCTGAAATTTGGAGCGGGTGATGGGAATCGAACCCACGTATGCAGCTTGGGAAGCTACCGTTCTACCATTGAACTACACCCGCGTCAGGGCTCTTACTATATGCATTTTGCCGCCGAGCGCAATGGCGCCTTTGCCACTTTTTTCAATAAATCAATCTGTTCGGACAAGGATTGAACAGACGGTTGCTTTTTCAATCAAACATTTTCAACACAGATAATTTACAAGGTTGCCAAGGCCAAACGGCAAGGATAGTCTTGCGCCACTCGACGCGAGGATGGTGGTAATGGATAAAAAAACGCAAAAACGTCTCTATGGCTGGTTGCGCAAGCAATCGAGTCACGGTCGCCGCTGGATCACGATATCCATCGCTTTTGGCCTTGGCCAGGGCATTCTGATGGTGGCGCAAGCCTGGCTGCTGGCGACCCTGTTGCACGGCTTTATCATCGAAGGCTCAACGCCTGAGCAATCCATCACGCTCTTTATTACCCTGCTGCTGGTGACGCTTGGCAAAGCGGCGCTGGCCTACGGCCGGGAAGTGGCCAGTTTCAAGGCGGGCAGCGCGGTGCGCCAAACCATCCGCCAGCTGGTGCTCACGCGCTTAAGTCGCCTCGGCCCTGCCTATATCCAGCGCCGTCCGGCCGGTAGCTGGGCCAGCCTGCTGCTGGAACAGATTGAAAATATGCAGGATTTCTTCTCCCGCTATCTGCCGCAGATGGCCATCGCCGTCTTTATTCCGGTGGTCATTCTGGTGGCCGTGTTCCCGGTCAACTGGGCGGCGGGCCTGATCCTGCTGGGCACTGCGCCCCTCATCCCCATCTTTATGATCCTGGTAGGTGTGGGCGCCGCCGATGCCAACCGCCGCAACTTTCAGGCGCTGGCTCGCCTCTCCGGCCACTTCCTCGATCGCCTGAAGGGGCTGCGTACCCTGCAACTCTTTATGCGTACCCAGGCGGAAGGTGAAGCCATTCGCGACGCCTCGGAAGATTTTCGCGAGCGCACCATGGAAGTGCTGCGCCTGGCGTTTTTGAGCACCGCCGTGCTGGAGTTCTTCGCCGCCATCTCGGTAGCGCTGGTTGCCGTCTACTTCGGCTTCTCTTATATCGACCATCTGAACTTTGGTAGCTATGGGGTCAAGGTCACCCTCTTTACCGGTCTGTTCGTGCTGTTTCTCGCCCCCGAGTTCTACGCCCCGCTGCGGGAACTGGGTGCCCACTACCACGCCAAGGCGCAGGCTATCGGCGCTGCCGAGCAGCTGCTTGAATTCCTCGAAGCCGAGGTGAGCGAACCGGCCGCAGGCACGGCGCAGTTCCATGCCGACAGCCCGGTCAAGGTAGAAGCAAAAGGCCTTGAAGTGCTGAGCGCCGAAGGCAAGGTGCTGGTCGGCCCCATCGACTTCACTTTGGAAGCCGGTACGCGCACCGCCCTCATCGGCGTCAGCGGCGCAGGCAAGAGCTCGCTGGTCAACGCCCTGCTCGGCTTTGCCCCCTATCGTGGTGAGCTCAAGGTCAACGGGCAGGAGCTCGCCACCCTCGACATGAGCCAGTGGCGCCTGCAACTGGGCTGGCTCTCGCAGAACCCGCAGCTGTTCCACGCCTCCTTGCGTGACAACCTGCTGCTGGCCAAACCGACGGCCAGCGATGCCGAGCTGGAAGATGCCCTGAAACGGGCGCAGGCGTGGGAGTTTGCCATGGAGAAGGGGCTCGACTATCCGGTCGGCGATCAGGCGGGTGGCCTCTCGGTCGGTCAGGCCCAGCGCCTTGCCCTGGCCCGCACCCTGCTCAAATCAACCCAGCTGATGGTGCTCGATGAACCGACCGCCAGTCTGGATCGCCACTCCGAACGCGCCATCATGACCACCCTCGAGCAGGCGATGGCTGGCCAGACCCTGCTGATGATCACCCACCGTCTCGACCAGCTTACCAAGATGGACAAGATAATGGTGCTGGCCCGCGGCCAGCTGGTGGAGCAAGGCAGCTTCCAGCAACTTAGTTCTGGGCAGGGGCATTTTGCCCGCCTGCTCTCCCAACGTTCCGGAGGTTCTCTCGATGAGTGATCTGTTGCCGTTTCTGCGCCTCTATCGCCAACACTGGCTCAGCCTCACCATTGGTTTGCTGCTGGCGCTGGTGACCCTGGCCGCCGGCATGGGGCTGCTCTCCCTCTCCGGCTGGTTCCTCTCCGCCGCCGCGGTGGCGGGAATGACCGTTGCGACGACCCATGCCTTTAACTACATGACCCCCGCGGGCGGCGTGCGCTTCTTCTCCATCGTCCGCACCGCCGGTCGCTGGGGTGAGCGGGTAGTGAGCCACGACGCCACCTTCAGGGTGCTGACCCGACTGCGGGTCTGGTTCTGGCAGAAACTCTCGCCGCTCTCCACCGGTACCCTGGCCGGTTTTCGTCAGTCGGATCTGCTCAACCGACTGGTGGCAGACATCGATGCGATGGACCACGTCTATCTGCGGCTGATCACCCCCATAGGCGCGGCCCTGCTCAGTACCGCCGGACTGGTCTTCTTCCTGTCGTTTTTCGACAGCCGTCTCGCCCTCACCCTGGGGGCCATTCTGCTGTTTGGCATGATCGCCCTGCCGCTGGTGTTCTACTTCCTCGGCCGTCGCCCCGGTCAGGCGCTGATTGCGGAAAAATCAACCCTGCGTACCCGGATGGTGGACTATCTGGATGGTCAGGCCGAGCTGCAGATGTTTGCCGCCGCCCCCAAGGCGCTGGTTGAGCTGCAACAAGCCGAACAGGCGCTGCTCGTCGCGCAGGCCCGGATGGCCAAGGTGAGCGGGCTGGCCAACTTCTCGGTGCAACTGCTGAGCGGCTGGACCCTGACCCTGATGCTCTGGCTGGCCGGTCATGGGGTAGCGGGTGCTGCGCCCGACCCCATTACCGCATTGATGGTCTTTGCCACCCTGGCAAGCTTCGAGGCACTGATGCCACTGGCGGGGGCTTTCCAGCACCTCTCCACCAGCCTTACCTCGGCACGCCGCCTGAACGAGATCCTGCAAGAGGCCAAAGCCCCCGTGTGGGGCGACGAACAGACCCATGCCACCGTTGGTGCGCTGCAGATCAATGACCTCTATTTTGGCTACCCCGGCAACCCCCAGCCGGTGCTGCGTGGCTGCACCCTGCAACTGCACGCCGGTGAAAAGCTGGCGCTGCTGGGCCAGACCGGCTGCGGCAAATCGACCCTGATGGGGCTGCTGACCCGGGAGTGGAGCCCGCAGGCAGGCAAAATCCTGCTGGGTGGCAAACCGCTCACCGACTACAGCGAAGGGGCGCTGCGCGCCTCCATCTCGGTGGTGAGCCAGCGGGTGCATCTGTTTGCCGATACCTTGCGGGGCAACCTCAAACTGGCCGCCCCGACCGCCTCTGACGAGCAGCTGATTGCGGTGCTGACCCAGGTCGGACTGGCCAATCTACTGGAAGATGAGGCGGGCCTCGACGCCTGGCTCGGTGACGGCGGCCGCCCCCTCTCCGGTGGTGAGCGTCGCCGTATCGGCATCGCCCGCGCCCTGCTGCACGATGCGCCGTTCTGGCTGCTGGACGAACCGACCGAAGGGCTCGACAGCCAGACCGAGCGGGAGATCATGGATCTGCTGTTCAAGCTCGGGGCAGATCGCACCTTGCTGCTTATCTCCCACCGTCTGCTGGGGATGGAGCAGATGGATCGGATTGCCCTGATGGAAGAGGGACAGATCCGCCTCTGCGCCCCGCACGACGAGCTGCTGGGGGATGATTACTACCGCAGCCTCTATCAGCGGCTGGCTCCTGTTTGATATCAGGCTGATAGGGGTC
Organism: Aeromonas sp. R9-2; assembly: GCF_040908025.1. NCBI lineage: Bacteria > Pseudomonadati > Pseudomonadota > Gammaproteobacteria > Aeromonadales > Aeromonadaceae > Aeromonas > Aeromonas sp. R9-2. The sequence continues at coordinate 71,324 of NZ_JBFOCX010000026.1, read as the reverse complement.
ACACCCCGACAACCGGGCGCAAAACGGGGCTGGTCGCCGCAGGCGGCTGGCCCCTATAATGTCCCCCTCATTATTCAACAAGATGCCGACATGGAGCGCCTGCGCATTTCTACTGTCCTCATCACCGACACAAGATACGAGACGATGAAACGCCTGATCCTGATGATGCCCCTGATTGCCTCCGGCTGTGCCAACTACGCCTTCAACAGCAATCTGGATAAAGAGAACTTCGACGAATACTTCAAACCCGGTAGCGTGCGCATCTATGAACAGGATGAGCTGGCTGACCTCAACTACCTCTACCTCGGCACCATCGAGGGTGAATCCTGCCAGGCCGATGCCAACCAACCGGTGCCCAACGCCGGTGAAGCGCGCACCCTGGCTCGCCGCCGCGCGGCCGACATGGGTGGCAACGGCGTCACCATCGACAAGTGCGCCGAGTTCAGCGACACCCCGGGCTGCCTGAAACAGGTGATCTGCTACGGGCAGGCGCTGAAAGTGGCCGAAGAGAAGTAACCCACTGTCATGGCCCTCGCTATCGTTCGCCTTGGCAGCCCGCGCCTGCCCGATGAGGGGCTGCGGATCGGCACGGTGCGCCGCCCGCCCCGCGGCGTACCCAAGAGCGAATTTGCCAACCAGCATTGGTACGATGTCTGGTTTCCCAACCTTGCTCCCAGCAGCGAGACCATGAAGCTGGGGCAGGCAGCCGAGACACCCGCCCAGTGGGCGGCGTTTGGCAAACTGTACAAGGCCGAGATGGCGCAACCGGCCGCCAGGCATGATCTGGCGCTGCTGGCCGCCATCTCCCACACCACCAACCTGTCGGTGGGCTGTTACTGCGAGCAGGAGTCCCGCTGCCATCGCGCCATCTTGAAAGAGCTGCTGATAGCTGCAGGGGCCACCCTCCGCTAACTCGGTGAGCGACAGCGATGTGATGGGGAATCGCGTCAGCCTGTATTCGGCAACCATCAGGCATGGATAGACAGAGAGGGCATCCCGCGGGATGCCCTCTCTCGTTGTATTCACACCTGCCGCGCCACGCTCGGTAGCAGCGGCTCGATGCACCTCTCCTATTGCAGACTGGGCTCCAGCAGCTGCTGCCGTAGCGAGGTCTCCTCGGCCTGAGTCATGGCATGTTCCGCCCCCCCGGCGGCAGGCTCGATGGCCAGCCAGTGGGCAAGGTCTGCGGCGGTCTCCTCCAGTGGCCGGAAGTTCAACCCGTGGACGATGGCCGCCTCGGCGCTTATAGAGCCGTAACCGGCAAACTCCGCCTGCGCGCAGGGCAAGAGGGTGGGATAGCTCTGCCAGGGCTCGATTCCGGCTGCCATCAGGGTGGACCAGGGCAGCCACTCGGGCTGGATGGGGCGGGCGGGCTGCAACCGGGCGCTCAGCCGCTCCAGCCAGTCACTCAAGGTAATACCGGATTTGAGCAAGTTGAATGTGCCCCCCAACTGCTGCTCGGCCGCGCGCAACACAAACTCGGCGCAGTCGCGCACATCGAGATACTGCAAGCGATCCTCGCCACGGCCCGGCAGCAACCAGGGCCCGCCCTGCTGCACCCGCTTAATCCACCAGGCCATGCGCCCGGTAGGATCATGGGGGCCGCACAACACGCCCGGGCGCAGGATGCAGAGCCGCTCGCCCCAGCGGGCGCGATACTCCTCCTCGCACAACACCTTGAGCGGGCCATAGTCAGTGGGCATTTCGCCTTCGGGGATAAGGTGCAGCGGCGCAGATTCATCCCTCCCGGGCAGTGAGAAATCGCGATAGACGCTGATGGTGGAGATAAAGATCAGCCGTGCGCAGCACCCGAGCAAAGCCGCCGAGAGGCTCGCCGCCTGCTCGGGGCGATAGCAGCAGGTATCGATGACGAGATCCCACTGCAACCCGGCCCCTTGCAGGGGGCTCAGGGTCTTGTCCCTGTCGCCGGTGAGCTGCACCAGATCGCGCCAGTCCGGATGCTGGTGCAGGCCACGGTTGAACAGCGTCACTTCATGGCCCCAATCCAGCGCCAGCGCGGTGAGGTGGCGCCCCAAAAAGCCGGTGCCACCGATAATCAGCAGTTTCATCCCTCTCCCTCCCCCTTCGGCGCATGTGCGCACATTTCATCCTGACACGCCAGTTGCCTCCACCCTACGCAACTTGGCGCGCGGGCACAGCCCCCGACTGGCCGGGATGGGACAGGGATCACGGCAGCGCCGCAGAAATTGGCGTAGCGAGGCCAAGCCTGCGTTTTGGGGCCGCCTGTGCTAAATTGCCGGGGTTTTCAGTCAGGATCCGCCATGAAGTTCGAAATCGACACCCTCGGGATCATCCGCTCTCCCTACAAGGAGAAGTTCGCCATCCCCCGCCAGCCCGGACTGGTCAAATCGGCCCGCGCCCGCCTCGAGCTGCTCCCCCCTTACGATCAGCCGGATGTGCTGCGCGGCATCGAGCAGTTCTCCCATCTGTGGCTCAGCTTCGTCTTTCATCAGACCATGGCGCAGGGCTGGCACCCGACGGTGCGCCCGCCGCGCCTTGGCGGCAACGAGCGGGTCGGCGTCTTTGCCACTCGCTCCACCTTCCGCCCCAATCCGCTAGGGCTCTCGGTGGTCGAGCTGCACGGGATCGGCCGTGAGCGGGGCAAGCTGTGGCTGGAGCTGGGGGCGGTGGATCTGCTCGATGGCACCCCCATCGTCGATATCAAGCCTTATATTCCCTATGCCGACAGCCTGCCGGATGCCCGTGGTGGTTTTGCCCCCGACGCCCCCACCCCGCCGCTGGCGGTGAGCTTCAGTGCCGAGGCCGAGCAGCAGTTGCAACCCTGGCTCAAGGCCCATCCCGAGCTGCGCCAGCTGGTGAGCGAAGTGCTGGCACAAGATCCGCGCCCCGCCTACAAGAAGGGCAAGCCCGATGAGAAGGAGTACGGGGTGCGGCTGTTTGGCTGCAACGTCCGTTTTCGCATCAGCGAGCCGGATTGCGTGGTGCTGGCCATCGAGCCCGCCTGAACCTTGGCGGGCTGACATCACTGATGCTATTTCACGCCTTCTTCACGTCACAAGGGGCTTAATGAGCCTGTAAATTGTGTGGCATTGATCAGACTATCCACCCGGTTGCCAGTGATACCATGCAGACAGCAGAGGGCATCTCCTCTCTGACTGATGCCAGCGGCAGGCTATCGATGTATGGCAAGCATGGTAGCTCTGCTGTTGCCACCAAAGGATCTGGCCTGGCCCCGACACGTTTGAGTGCGGGGATGCCACACGGATGTGACAGCACTTCGAAGGAACAAACCTATGCTGATGAACAGTGAACAACGTTATGGCACCCTGAATATCGGGCTGCACTGGCTGACCCTGTGGGCCATGATCGCCGTCTACGCCCTGATCGAATTTCGCGATATCTTCCCCAAAGGGGACCCTGGCCGTGATCTGATGAAGGAGTGGCACTTTATGCTGGGGCTGCTTATCTTCGCCCTGGTCTTTGTCAGACTGGCGCTGCGCTGGATGAGCCCGACACCCCGTATCGTGCCCGAGCTCTCCCCGGTCATGCACAAGCTGGCAAAACTGGCCCATCTCGCCCTCTACGGTTTTCTTATTCTGACCCCGCTGTTTGGCTGGCTGCTGCTCAGCGCCGCAGGCAAGCCCGTCCCATTCTTCGGGCTTGAGCTGCCTGCTCTGCTCTCCCCCAGTCCGGAACTCAAGGGGCTGATCAAGGAGGTGCACGAGACGCTGGGTAATATCGGTTACGCCCTGATCGGCCTGCACACGGTGGCGGCCCTCTATCACCACCATATTCTCAAAGACAACACCCTCACCAATATGCTGCCGCCGCGCCGCAGCTAACGGGTGACAGATAAACAGAGAGGGGGCCGTTATGGCCCCCTCTCTGTTTTCCTGAACAACCGTCATCTGCACAGCTGGCAAATGGCATCACGCCTGCTTGGCCAGCTCCTCGGTCGGCTTGCCTTTCGGCTCGTGCGGCAGCTTTTTCACATTGCTCTTGCTCTCCGGCTGCTTGCTCCCGGATGAACTGTTTTCAGACAAGGCTTGCAACACGGGATCGGCCTTGCCGGCCACGGTGGGCTGGGACTGGCCAACAAAGTTGCCGCCTTTGCAGATGGAGAGACTGCCCCCCTTGAAGATCCCCTGCATCTTGCCGCTCTCCAGGATCTCCACCTCAGCGGAGGTACAGGTGCCTTCCAGCAGACCATTGATGATCACGTGGGGCGCACTCACCTCTCCCTCAACGCTACCACCCTCCATGATGCGCAGCACACCACCGATGAGCTGGATGGTGCCATTGATCTGACCGCGCACCTCCAGATCCCCCTCCACCTGCAACTCGCCCTTGAAGCGGGCACCTGCTGCAATCACAGTGGCGCCGGCCGACGCAGTAGCCGCACCACCTTTGTTTCTTCCAAACATCCGTACTCTCTCCACCAACCACACAAGCAGAACCAGCGGCATCGGCGCCACTGGTCACAGAAAACAGGGCGACCCCAGCACGTAGAGCAGCAAGGCTGCCCCCCAGCAGAGCCAGACAATATAGAGGAGGTCGCTGCGCTCACGCTGTTGCAGTCGCGCCAGCAGCCTCCCGGCCATCTCTCTCATCACATCAAACCTTTCGCAGCATGGCTGCCGACCAGCATGCCATCGACAACCCGGACCATGGTTAAACGACCAGTTGGCGCGAACTCTGAAGTCCCACTGATTCAGTCCCGATACAGCCGGGATGCATTAGGATTCGAATTGACTCGAAGCGACATACACTTTCTAATTGACAGCCTGGATCCCTATGACCGCTCACATCATGAAAATTCTGTTGGTCGAAGACGACAAGCTGCTCAATCACCACCTCTCCTCTCTGCTGACCGAAGCCGACAATCAGGTCTACAGCACCGACCAGGCCGGGATTGCACTGCACTACGCCGCCGACTATCCCATTGATGTGGCCATCATCGACCTCGGTCTGCCCGATATGGACGGCCTGCAACTGATCCGGCAACTGCGTGAACGGCAGATCCCCTTCCCCATCATTGTGCTGACCGCCCGTGGCAACTGGCAGGACAAGGTCGAAGGACTGGAAGCGGGTGCTGATGACTATCTGGTCAAACCGTTCCAGAAAGATGAGCTGCTGGCCCGACTCAATGCGCTGGTGCGCCGCAGTGCCGGCTTTATCTCGCCCAGGGTGAAAGCCGGTGATTACGAGCTGGATCTCTCCCGCAAGGAGCTGACTATCGCCGGTGAAGTGGCGGTGCTCACCAGCTTTGAATACCTCATTCTGGAGTACCTGATGCGCAACGCCCGTCAGGTGGTCTCCAAGCAGCAACTGCTCGACCAGCTCTACGGCGACGGCGAGGGGGACCCCAACACCATCGAGGTGATGGTGAGCCGCCTGCGCAAGAAGCTGGATCCGGAGGGAACGATTCAACCCATCTCCACCATCCGGCGTCAGGGTTACATCTTCAACCTCTCCTGTAACTGATGCAGTTTCATCTGCCGCGCCCTATCAAGATGATCCGCAGCTCACTGCACATCAAACTGCTGCTCAGCTCGCTGCTGGTCATCGCGCTGATCATGGGGTTTGCCGTCTACGCCCTCTATCTTGGCCACGTCGAGGAGCAGACCCAGAAGGCCAGCGCCCGGATGCAGGAGAACCTGGCCAAGCTGTTTTCCTCCACCGAGCCGGATGACAAGGGGTCGAACGTCGAGCTGGGGCGGATATCCCGTGGTGCGGGGGATCGCAACCTCGATACCCTGATCTGCCGCGCCGATGGCGATCTGGTCTGGTCGAGCCTCCATATGCCGGAGGTGATCAAGGCCAAACAGACCATCTGCGGCGACCTGATGAAGTATCTGGGGGGGATGGATCTCGACTACTTCTTCAAGAAGCACACCATCAAGAACGGCGAGAGCTACTTCGTCTACAGCCTGCGGTTTATCCGCAATCCCGGCAGCGGCACCACCGCCTACTACGTGGTGATGATCGACTCGGCCAAACGCTACCACGAAGAGTCCCGCACCTATCTCTACCAGACTGCCAAACAGGCGCTGCTCGCCTATATGCTGCTGGCCGGGCTGCTGCTGCTCACCACCTTCTGGAGCCTCAGCTCCCTGCGCACCATCGCCCGTCAGATCGACGATATTCGGGCCGGCAAGCGCGATGACCTCTCGAGCGATTTTGAGCGGGAGCTGGCCCCGCTGACCGACTCCATCAACCAGTTGCTGGAGAACGAACGCCAGCAGACCCAGCGCTACCAGCACGCCCTCAACGATCTCGCCCACAGCCTGAAAACCCGGCTGGCGCTGATCCAGATCACCACCCGCGAAGTGAAGCTGGGGCGGGAGATCCACGACAACATCAATGAGCAGATCCTCACCATGGATCAGATGATCCAGTATCAGCTCAGACGGGCCGTGACCGGCCGCCAGCGCCTTGCCAGCAAGGGCACCGAGCCGGTGCCGCTGATTGAAAAACTGCTGGCCAGCCTGACCAAGGTCTATCGCCACAAGAAGCTGCAAACCCACTTCAAGTTCGACGATGACGCCCTCTTTCACGGCGAACAGGGCGACCTGATGGAGCTGATGGGCAACCTGCTCGACAACGCCTGCAAATTTGCCATCAGCGAAGTGAAGGTGACGGTGCGCCGCCATCTCGAGCGGCTGCGCATCGAAGTGGAAGATGATGGCCCGGGTATCGACCCGGCCAAATCGGAGCAGATCTTCCAGCGCGGCGTGCGGGCTGACAGCTCGCCGGGTCAGGGCATCGGACTGGCGGTGGTGACCGAAATCGTCCACAGCTACGGCGGCCAGATCCGGGTCGATGAGTCCCCCCTCGGCGGTGCCCGCTTTACCTTGGACTTGCCCTGATCGGCATTGCCCTGCTCAGCCTCGCCAGTGATGGCCCTACCACAAGGCCCCCAACCTCGGGGGCCTTGTCGTTTCTGCCACCCAAGTTGTTTTAATTTATTGATCCGGCACTGATCATCGCCCCTCTGCCCTTCCACCACCGGCTTCAATCGGTATCATGGTTGCGCGGCACAAAGCTGCTTCCGGAGCCACACCATGAGCATTCGCTGTCAGAAGGGTGTTTCCGCAGAACATGGGTTAAAAGCAGCGCACCGGGGGCGATAGCGTTTTACGTATCTCTACGTCTTATGGAGCAAAATGTTATGATCAGACATAAAAACAACCTCCTTGAAAATATAATATTAAGTTAATTGAGATATGATGAACAAATATAAAATAAGAATATTTGAAAGATTACTTCATAAGACATGCCCTACAAATATACCTAGGAGTGGTGAAAAAGGTAAAAAAGTAAACTGTTACTCCATTAGTTTATATGCAGGCAATATCCCGTCATTATTAGTTGAAAAAATTAATGAAAACGGATTTTTTGGTTTCTATTTTGAAAGCAATAGATTTAATCCTGAAGCCTGCATCCCTTTTTCATTAATGTACGGAGTTTCTATAAGAATAGAACACTATTACGGACTCTATTCACATGTTTATAATGGTCTTTTTGATTATTTATGGCATGAATGGACCGGTTTATATAAAGCACAGACTTTTTTTGCTTCAGCTAAGCTTCATATTCCAAAATATTTATTTAACCAAGTCGCGTTGCAACTCCCTAGCAGGATGAAGATTTTAGAAAAAATAATAGATAGACAATCGGTATATCCACAGAAACCCTTTGATCATTTAGATATAATGAGTCACGTATACGGCTTACGTTGGTATTCACATCCTCAAAGAAAAGAAACCTCGCAAAAAATGCATTTATATCTAGACTCTTTTGTTGCCTCTGGAGAGCTAAAAGCATGTAGAGGAAATTATCAAATAACTGGCAAAGCAATTGCCACGCTAGAGCAATATCAGATAGAAGTTGCAAGAGCTAAATCTGATAGTCGAAGCCAGAAATCGATTGTTATACTAACTATAATACTTGTTGTATTTACAGCATTTCAAGCCAATTTAATTGAAACATCATACAAGTTAAATATTGATAGAGTTATAGAGTGGCTATTAAAATAAACTTATCTCACAGGAAAACAATATGCCAAGCAAAGCCTCATCACTAGGATAACTAATGAAGGAAATAATATTAAAGGGATTTATTCTTGTATCCCAAAATGATTTAATGGCGGTTAAGGATGAGCTTGATAATCATATTCAGCTCACCCGAGCTGAAACCGGCTGCCTGATCTTTCAGGTGACTCAAGACCCTCTCAATCCCTGCCGATTCGATGTATACGAAGAGTTTGTTGATAAGGTGGCTTTTCAAGCGCACCAAGCCAGAATCAAATCCTCCCGCTGGGGTGAAATTACCGTCAATGTCGAGCGACACTATACGGTAACAGGGATTGCATAAATCACAGCCTTGCCATTTTGGCCAAGGTGGCGAACCGGGAGTGGTGCAGAACTCTCCCCCTCCTCGCGACCACGAATGCCCGATTACACTGCGCTTATCGAGCCTACGTCATTGCGTTATTTCCACACTTTGTAATTGAGGCCACGATGATCCGTCCATTATCCGCCACCGATCTGGATGCCGCCGTCGAGCTCTGGTATCAGGCATCGGTGCAAGCCCACGACTTTATTCCCACCGCCTTTTGGCATGAGCAACGGGCAGCGATGCGGGACATTTATCTGCCCGCCAGCAAGAGCTGGGGTTATGAGGAGGATGGACAGCTACTGGGCTTTATCTCCTGGTATCAGGGGTCTGTCGCCGCCCTGTTTATCTCCCCAGATCACCAATCACACGGGTTGGGTCGCCAACTGCTCGAACACCTCAAAGCCCAATATGATCGACTCGAGTTGACGGTCTACGCCGAAAATGAGCAGGCGCGGCGCTTCTATTCCCGCAACGGTTTCAAAGAGGGTGAGCAGCAGTTGTGCGAGCATAGCGGCCACCCCGAGCTGGTGATGCATTGGCAACAAGGATAAGCGGGTCGCCCATAGCGATGGCGAGCACACTTTGCCTGTTTTGTGGCCGCCTTGAATGCCATGGCGGCATTCTCTACAATGACCCACTTTTTATTCATTTCGGGTTATATCGATGAGCGATACCAACACCAAACCGGCTCTGCCGGATCACCTATCCTGCAATCCCCGCAGCCCTCACTATGTGGCCGCCTGCTTCGAGCACCCGATCGGTATTCGCCTGAACGGTAAAGAGCGCACCGATGTCGAGGAGTACTGCATCAGCGAAGGTTGGGTAAAGATCCCCTCCCCCAAAGCGCTGGATCGCCGTGGTCAGCCCATCCTGATCAAGCTCAAGGGCACCGTTGAAGCCTTCTACAGCTAATCAGCGCGCTGCTGCTTGATAACAATAAGGCCACCCTCGCGGTGGCCTTGTTGTTTCCGGCATTGCTGCTGGCGTCAGCGTTATCTAAGCGGCACCCACCAGCCCACATTTCTCGCAGAGCGGCTCTTATACCCCCAGCCGGTCGCGCAGGGTGTACCAGGCGGCGCCCGCGGCGGTGAAGGGGATACGGAACAGGCGGCCACCCGGGAAGGGGTAGTGCGGCAGTTTGGCAAAGGCATCGAAGCGCTCCGCCTGACCGCTCAGCACCTCGGAGAGCAGCTTGCCTGCCAGATGGGTACAGGTGACGCCGTGGCCGCTGTAGCCCTGCATGTAGTAGATGTTGGGGCCAATGCGACCAAACTGCGGCAGCCGTGACAGGGTAAGCAGGAAGTTGCCGGTCCAGGTGTACTCCACCTTGACGTCGGCCAACTGCGGGAAGGTCTTGAGCATCTTGGGGATGATCAGCCGCTCGATATCCGCCGGATCCCGCGCCCCATAGACAACGCCGCCGCCATAGAGCAGCCGGTGATCGCCGGAGGTACGGTAGTAGTCGAGCAGATAGTTGCAATCCTCCAGACAATAGTTTTGCGGCAGCAGTGAGCGGGCTCGCTCCTCCCCCAGCACTTCGGTGGCGATTACCTGGGTGCCACAGGGCATGCTCTTGCTGGCCAGTTCCGGCACCAGATTACCGAGGTAGGCATTGCCCGCCACCACCACAAAGCGCGCCTTCACCGACCCCTTGGCGGTCTTGACCAAGGCTGGCTGCCCCGGGGTGATACTGGTGACGGCGGATTGTTCGAAGATCAGCCCACCCTGGATGCGGATGGCTTCAGCCTCGCCGAGGGCCAGATTGAGGGGGTGGATATGGCCGCCGCTCTTGTCGAGCAGGGCGCCGATGTAGCGATCGCTCGCGACCACCTCGCGCACCCCCTTGGCATCGAGCAGCTCCAGCTGGTCGTTGCCCCACTTCTGCCAACGGGCGTATTGGGATTTGAGCTCGTGCAGCTGCTTCTCGGTCTCGGCGGCAAAGACGCCCCCCTCCTGCAGATCGCACTGGATGTTGTAGCGCTTGATCCGCTCGCGGATGATCTGGCCCCCCTCAAACAGCATGGAACCGAGCAGCCTGGCCTGATCCGGCGGGCAGTTCGCTTCTATGGTGTCGATGTCGCGGCTGTAGGAGTTGACGATCTGGCCACCGTTGCGGCCGCTGGCGCCAAAGCCGACTCGTGCGGCCTCCAGCACCACCACCTTGTAGCCCTTCTCTACCAGATGCAGCGCGCTGGAGAGGCCGGTATAACCCGCCCCGATGACGCAGACATCGCACTCCAGCTGCTCGGTCAGTGTCGGATAGGGCGTGTGTTTATTGGCGCTGGCTGCATAGTAACTGTTTACATGTTCGGTCATGATCCCTGTTTCCTTACCGGTTCGGTTGCCAAACTACTGTCAGGATTAAAAGCTCGCCGGGGTGTGGGCGCTGACGATGCGACAGGTCTCCCCCGACGGATTGCTGAAGCTGTGGGGCTCGCCGGTGTCGATCACATAGCTGTCGCCCGCCTCCAGCGGATAACTCTGGCCCGCCACCGTCAGGATCACCGACCCCTCCAGCACTGTGCCGACCTCCTCCCCCTGATGGGTTACCTGACCTCCGGTGTCGGTGCCAGGGGGATAGGTCTCCAGCATAAAGCCGAGCTGGCGGCGGTTGTTGCCGTTGTGCACCAGCTTGAGGGAGACCCCCTGACTGCCCAGCTCGATCAGCTGATCAGCCTTGATCACCACTTCCGGAGTGCGGCTCTCCTCCTCGGCGAAGAAGCGCGACAGCGGCAGGCCATAGATGGTGAGCAGCTTTTGCAGGGAGGCGACCGAGGGGCTCACCTTGTCCTGCTCGATCATGCAGATGGCGCCATGAGTCAGGCCGCTCAGCTCGGCCGCCCGCCGCTGGGAGAGCCCCAGCTGATGGCGCACCGCCGCCAACCGCTCCCCCATGGTGCGCGCCCCGGCGTCAGCAGCACCCAACGGTCGAGCCACGCCCTCCCGGCTCTGTGGCCCGCTCATGACAAGCCCCCTGCTGCGCCATATCTGCATCCTTGCATCATCAGCCTCTCCTGCTTGCGCGTGATCGCATCGGATCAAGCGCAGCCTGTTTACCCTGCTGGTTAAAATAGCCAACCAGCTTTCCCTTGCCGTTCACTATGTTACACAGCACAGCCGTTCATTATTTTGCACACCTGATTTACCATCCCCCGGTCGTTTGCCCACTTACAGCCAGCAAGCGAACTGGAGAAAGCGCGCTACACAGCCCATTTTCTAGCATGGCGCCCCCCAGCAATTCAAATATATTTAACACTTGAAAAACATTTCAGCTCAAATTATGGTCTTCCTGTGCTTATTATTTTATACGGCAGCGGCGCAGGAAGGGTCGGCTCACTCCGGCAACCAGCTGCTCTGACCCACACTCGAGGCTTCTCATGTCAGGAACAACATCCCACTCCAGCTTGATCACATCCCGCGCCTATATAGATGGACAGTGGTGCGAGGCCGCCAGCGGCCGCACCTTCGAGGTCACCAACCCCGCCAGCGGTGCCGTCATTACCCAGGTACCCGACATGGATGCCGAGGATGCCCGCCGCGCCATCGCGGCCGCCCACGCGGCGCAACCCACCTGGGCTGCGCTGACCGCCAAGGAGCGCAGCAACAAGCTCTACGCCTGGTTTGCCGCCATCACTGCCCACAGCGACGAGCTGGCCCGCATCATGACCTGCGAGCAGGGTAAGCCGCTGGCAGAAGCAAAGGGCGAGGTGGCTTACGGCGCCAGCTTTATCCAGTGGTTCGCCGAGGAGGGCAAGCGCGCCTATGGCCGCACCATCCCGGGCTTTAGCGGCGATCGCCGGTTGGCCACCATCAAGCAGCCGGTGGGCGTGGTCGCCGCCATCACCCCGTGGAACTTCCCCATTGCCATGATCACCCGCAAGGCGGGCCCGGCGCTGGCAGCGGGTTGCACTATCGTCATCAAGCCGGCCGCAGAAACGCCGCTCTGCGCGCTGGCGCTGGCGGTGTTGGCCGAGCAGGCGGGCATCCCCGCCGGGGTCATCAATATCGTCACCAGCCATCAGGCGAGCACGGTGGGCAACGAGCTGTGCAGCAATCCGGTGGTGCGCAAGCTCTCCTTCACCGGCTCCACCCGTATCGGCAAGCTGCTGATGCGCCAATGCGCCGACACCATGAAAAAGCTGTCACTGGAGCTGGGTGGCAACGCCCCTTTTATCGTCTTTGACGACGCCGACCTCGACGCCGCCGTGGCTGGGGCGCTCGCCTCCAAATACCGCAACGCCGGGCAAACCTGTGTCTGCGCCAACCGCATTCTGGTACAGGCCAGCGTCTATGACGCCTTCGCCGAGAAGCTGACCGCAGCCGTCAAGGCCTTCAAGGTGGGAGATGGCATGGCGGAGGGCACCCAGATCGGCCCGCTCATCAACCCCGCCGCCGCCAGCAAGGTGGCCGAGCTGGTGCAGCAATCGGTCTCCGCCGGTGCCGAAGTGCTGCTGGGGGGCGAAGCTCACCCCGCCGGCCCCCTCTTCTACCAACCCACCATTTTGGGCAAGGTGGATAAAACCAACCCCATCCTGCAGGAGGAGATCTTCGGCCCGGTCGCCCCGCTGGTGTGCTTCGAGACAGAAGCCGAGGCCATCGCCATTGCCAACGACACCCCTTATGGCCTGGCCGCCTACTTCTATGGCCGTGACATCGCCCGGGTGTGGCGGGTGGCCGAGCAGCTGGAGTACGGCATGGTCGGCATCAACGAGGGGATCATCTCGACCGAGCTGGCCCCCTTTGGCGGCATCAAGGAGTCGGGTCTGGGTCGGGAGGGAGCAGCCGAGGGGCTGGAGGAGTATCTGGAGACCAAATACCTCTGCTTTGGCGCCATTCGCTAGGGCTGCAACAGAGAGACAAGGCGCCGCCGAACTGGCCCGATGGGCTGATCGGCGGTGATGGGCGCCAAAACGCCTGCCACATTTTCAGGGAATATCGGGGGCTGCGGCCCCTCAGGGAGGAAAGATGAGTCAGTCAGAATCAAACAAGGCGTGGCAAGCGCGCCGCGAAGCATCAGTGGTCAATGGCGTTGGCACCCTGCTGCCGGTCTTTATCGACCGTGCGCAAAATGCCGAGCTGTGGGATGTGGAGGGCAACCGCTACATCGACTTTGCCTCCGGCATCGCCGTGCTCAACACCGGTCACAACCACCCCAAAGTGGTAGCGGCGGTGCGTGAACAACTGGAAAAATTCAGCCACACCTGCTTTCAGGTCACCCCCTACCCGGGCTATATCGAGCTTGCCGAGAAGCTCAACGCCCTGGTGCCCGGCCCGACGCCGAAGCGCACCCTATTTCTCTCCACCGGCGCCGAGGCGGTCGAGAACGCCATCAAGATTGCCCGCGCCCACACCGGTCGCAGCGGCACCATCGCCTTCAAGGGGGGCTTTCACGGTCGCACCATGATGGGGATGGCGCTCACCGGCAAGGTGGTGCCCTACAAGACCGGCTTTGGCCCCTTCCCGGGGGAGGTCTACCACATCCCCTTCCCCGCCGATTATCTCGGGGTGAGTGAAGAGGATGCCCTGCACGCCCTCGAGCTCTGCTTCAGTGCCGATATCGAGCCGAATCGCGTCGCTGCCATCATCATCGAACCGGTGCAAGGGGAAGGTGGCTTCTATCCCGCCTCCCCGAGCTTTATGCAAAAGCTGCGCAGCGTCTGCGATCAGCACGGCATTCTGCTGATTTGTGACGAGATCCAGAGCGGTTTTTGCCGCACCGGCAAGACCTTCGCCACCGAGTATGCCGGCATCGAGCCGGACATCATGACGTTGGCCAAGAGTCTGGCGGGGGGCTTCCCTCTCTCGGCGGTGGTGGGCAAGGCGGAGATCATGAACTCGGCCAAGCCGGGGGGCCTGGGTGGTACCTATGCCGGTTCCCCCATCGCCTGCGCCGCCGCGCTGGCGGTCTTGCAGGTGATCGACGAGGAGAAACTCAACCAGAAAGCGCTGGATCAGGGGGAGCAGATCAAGGCGGGGCTGGAACGCATAGCCGAGCGTTTTGACTGCATAGGTCAAATTCGCGGCCCCGGTGCCATGGTAGCCATGGAGCTGGTGAAACGGCGTGATGCCAGCCAGCCCGATCCCGACCTCACCAAACGTCTGGTGGCCGAGGCGGGCAAACGCGGTCTGGTCCTGCTCTCATGCGGGGTGCGTGCAAATGTCATCCGTTTTCTCGCCCCCCTGACAGCCCCTGCGGCAGTGATTGACGAGGGGCTGCAACTCCTTGAAAAATCACTGGAGGCCGTGCTGGCCTGACCAGCAGGAAAGTGACCACTTACCTGTGCAAATAAATGCAATTTTGCCCCCTTTTTTTCTTGTCAAGGGGGCCCTGCAAATGCACAATGCGCCGCCACTGAAAGAACCGATGTAAAACAATGGCATCGGTTCTTTTTTAGACAGTGAACACACCCATAAACGAGGCCGGATCACCCCCGGAAAAGATAGCGAGATTGGCAGCAGTCTCCCGACACCAAGTCTAGTGAGGAACAACATGGGGCATCTCAATGCTTTCCAACCGGCCATGGCCGGTGTGCGCCGCCCTGGCGCCCTTGATTCCCGGGCCTCTCTCCCGGTTTCGTTGATGGACCGTGCCACTCTGGCACTGCATGAGGAACATGCATAATGGCGGCCCAGCAGGTTGGTCTGAAAAAGACCCTCAAGCTGTGGCAGGTCGTGGTTATGGGACTGGCGTACCTCACCCCCATGGCGGTGTTCGACACCTTCGGCATCGTCACCGAGATCACCGAAGGCCATGTCCCGACCGCCTACCTGTTTGCTCTCATCGGCATGCTGTTCACTGCCCTGAGCTACGGCCATCTGGTGCGCAAGTTCCCGTCAGCCGGCTCCGCCTATACCTATGCCCAGAAGGTGTTTCACCCCTATGTCGGCTTTATGGTGGGCTGGACCTCCCTGCTCGACTACATGTTCATGCCGATGATCAACATGCTGCTGGCCAAGATCTATCTGGAAGCCCTCTTCCCGAATGTAGAGCCCTGGACCTATATCTTCGGTCTGGCGGCGGTGATGACCGCCCTCAACCTGCGCGGCATCAAGCTGGTGGCCAACTTCAACAGCCTGATCGTGGTGATGCAGTTCAGCATCATCGCCATCTTCATCGGCCTGATCGCCTGGGGCGTTCACAATGGTGAAGGGCTGGGGACCGTGGCCAGCAGCCGTCCCTTCTTCTCCGAACAGATCCAGGTATCGCCGCTGTTGATGGGGGCCTCAATCCTCTGTCTGTCGTTCCTCGGTTTTGACGCCATCAGTACCCTGTCGGAAGAGACCCCGGACGCGGATCGGGTGATCCCCCGCGCCATCGTGCTGACGGCGCTGATCGGCGGTGTGCTGTTCGTCACCACCTCCTACTTCCTGCAGCTCTACTTCCCGGACATCTCCCGCTTCCAGCATCCGGATGCGGTACTGCCGGAGATCGCCCTCTATGTCGGCGGCAAGCTGTTCCAGGCGGTGGTGCTGGTCTGCACCACAGTAGCGGTGCTGGCCTCGGGGCTCGCCTCCCACGCCGGTGTATCGCGCCTGCTCTACGTGATGGGTCGTGATCGCGCCCTGCCCGCCCGCTTCTTCGGCTACATCCATCCGAAGTGGCAGACCCCGGCGTTCAACGTGCTGCTGGTCGGCCTGCTGGCCCTCTCTGCGGTGTCGCTGGATCTGGAGATGGCGCTGGCGCTGATCAACTTTGGCGCCCTGGTGGCCTTCACCTTCGTCAATCTGGCGGTGATTGCCCACTTCTATGTGAAGCTGGGCCGCAACAAGTGTCTCAAGGATCACCTGATGTACCTGCTGCTGCCGCTCTGTGGCGCCGCCTGCATCGGGGTACTGTGGCTCAACCTCGAGCCCTCCTCCTTCGAGCTGGGTCTGATCTGGGCGGCGCTGGGGGCCATCTACCTGTTCCTGCGCCTCACCGTGTTCCGCATCCCGCTGCATACCGCCGACAAGGTGGAGATCGCCCAGTAACCGCTGGCCCCCTCCCACAGATAGAGAACAAGGAGCCTGCGGGCTCCTTGTTGTTTTTGCGGTGCTCTGGTGGCCAGCAGCACGGGTTGCCAGAAATGCGGTTTCTGCAGGAAGTGTGACTGATTTCAAATAACTACCCAGCCGGGCCGCTCGCCGTGCCATGACCCGAGCCGCGTCGCCCCCTATCCTTAGTCATTAATGTGAATGAATATGCAATAGATCTTTTTCCACTTCACCCCCTCCCATCCCCCGCCAGCCGATAAGCTCGCAGGACTCGAGCCCGGGGGAACGCCGCCAAATATGATCAGGATCAATGTTGAGGCGCTATGCACCCTGCAGCCCCGATTTGCCGATTTTTCATACGCCATGACAGGGTTCTATTCCCCCCCGAAAAAGGGGGAGCGCCTCGGGGACGGCTGCAGGGGGCGAGTGACCACTTACCTGCCCCGTGCGTATGCAAAAAAATGCGTTAACCAGCCCTTTTTTGCTTGTCAAGGGGGCTGACCGAATGCACAATACGCCGCCAATAAAGGACCGATGTTCACTGCGACATCGGTTTTTGTATTTTTGAAGTGCAGTACAAACCCACCACAAGAGGCCGGAACGTTTCCGGAAGTGATATTCGAGATTGCCAAACAATCTCCCGACGTTGAGAGGATAACAATGGGGCGTTTTAATGCTTTCCTGCCGGTACAGCCCGGTATGCGCCTCCCCGGCGCCCTTGATGTACAGGCTTGCGAATCCATCGTATCCCTGCGCTCGTTGCAAGCACGTGCTGCGGCACTGATTGAGGAGAAAGCGTAATGGCATCGCAAAACGCCAAGCTGCTCAAGACCCTTACCCTGACACAAGTGATTGTGATGGGTCTGGCCTATCTGACCCCCATGGCTGTCTTCGACACCTTCGCTATCGTCGGTGACATCACCGATGGCCGGGTCGCCACCGCCTATCTGCTGGCTCTGGGTGGCATCCTGCTCACCGCTTTCAGCTACGGACATCTGGTACGCAAGTTCCCCTCTGCGGGCTCTGCCTATACCTATGCCCAGAAGGTGTTCAACCCCTACGTCGGTTTCATGGTCGGCTGGTCATCCCTGCTCGATTACATGTTCATGCCGATGATCAACATTCTGCTGGCCAAGATCTACCTGACCGCCATGTTCCCGGGTGTCGAGCCCTGGGTGTTCATCTTCGGTCTGGTGACCGTGATGACCTTCCTGAACCTGCGCGGCATCAATCTGGTAGCCAACTTCAACGGTCTGATCGTGGTGATCCAGCTGGCCATCATCACCCTCTTTATCGGCCTGATGGCGTGGGGCATCTACCACGGCGAAGGGGCTGGCACCCTGATGAGCAGCCGTCCGTTCTACTTCGAGTCAGCACAGCTGGTACCGCTCTTTACCGGTGCGACCATCCTCTGCTTCTCGTTCCTGGGCTTTGACGGTCTGAGTTCCCTCTCCGAAGAGACTCCGAACGCCGGCAAGGTGATCCCCAAGGCGATCGTGCTGACGGCCCTTATCGGCGGCATCATCTTCGTGGTGGTCTCCTACTGCCTGCAGCTCTACTTCCCGAGCCTCGCCCGCTTCCAGCATCCGGATGCGGTACTGCCGGAGATCGCCCTCTACGTTGGCGGCACCTTCTTCCAGTCCGTGGTTCTGGTCTGCACCACGGTCGCGGTACTGGCCTCCGGCATGGCGGCTCACGCCGGTGTGTCGCGCATCCTCTACGTGATGGGGCGTGATCGCATGATCCCGGAGCGGGTGTTTGGCTACATCCACCCGAAATACCGCACTCCGGCCATCAACGTGCTGATGGTGGGCGGTCTGGCCCTCTCCGCCGTGTCGTTTGATCTGGATACCGCACTGGCGCTGGTCAACTTCGGCGCACTGGTGGCGTTCAGCTTCGTCAACCTGTCGGTGATCGGTCAGTTCTGGGTGCGCGAGAAGCGCAACAAGACCCTCAAGGATCACGTCATCTACCTGTTGATGCCGCTGCTCGGCGCCGCCACCATCGGTGCTCTGTGGATCAACCTGGAGCAGAGCTCGCTGGAGCTGGGCCTGATCTGGGCTGGCCTCGGCGCAACCTATCTGTTCCTGCGTCTGGCGGTGTTCCGCATCCCGTTCCGTCAATACGAGGAAGCGGCTGACGCCTGATCCTTTGCGGATAACGGATAGACAGAAGGGGAGCCATGGCTCCCCTTTTTGCTGCCGGTCTGTTGCCGGTCACACGGGCTTGGGCCCGGTCTGCTTACTGCTTATCCAGTACGGCGGTCGCCGCAGCCTTGAGCGGATCGCGAGCGATGGTCTTGGCATCCTGCTCCGCCTTGTGCAGCTGCTGGTTTGCCTTGTCCATCTTCTGCTGCATACCGTTGCCGCTCTCCTTGAGGTCGGCACGCTTCTCGCCCAGCAGGTCGTTGCGGCCTTTTTGCACCTCAGCTTTCACCTTCTCTTTCTCCTGCTTCACCAGCTTGCTGGTATCACAGTTGCCCTTGACTCCCAGAGTCGCATTCACCGCTTCGTTTTTGAGGGCCTTGTCGAGGTTGCAGTCGGTTTTCAACAGGCTGGCCTGTGCCCCTGCCGAGAGCAGCCCCAGCGACAGAGAGAGGATCCATGCACGCATCATCTTGTTTATTCCTGCTTGCCAATAAAGGGGCGCAGTGTAACGATCACATTCCGGTTGACAAGGCGGCAGTGCTTTCGTCCCCCCTTTTGCCACCCCAGAGCCAACCGGCTCGGTCAGCGCTTGTCGCCGCAGTTCGTCGTCATAAAAACATCATCGAAATGTCACGTTGTCATATTTCTGTCATTAACCATTGATTAAATGCGCGGGTCATCAACAACCCAAGACGGAACGACCGTCTCAAGAGGCTTTATGCAACACCATCACTCCTTGTCACAGCCGCCCGCGACCCGCGCCCTGTTCAACTGGATGAGTGTCATCGTACTGGTCTACCTGATCCTGGTTGCCGTGGGCGCCATCTCCCACGGCTTCAAAGATTTCTCCGGCGGCGCCGAGGGCGCAGCCCAGATCTTCGCCTTTGCCAACAACCCCTTTGTCGCCCTGCTGCTGGGTATTCTCGCTACCGCGCTGGTGCAATCCTCCAGCACCGTCACCTCGGTGATCGTCGGTCTGGTGGCTGGCGGCCTGCCCATCAGCATGGCCATCCCCATGGTGATGGGTGCCAACCTCGGAACCACCATCACCAACACCATCGTCTCCATGGGCCATGTGCGGGATCGCGCCGAGTTCCGCCGCGCCTTCGCTGCCGCTACCGTGCACGACTTCTTCAACCTGCTGGCGGTGTTCATCTTCCTGCCGCTGGAGCTGATGTTCGGCCTGCTGCAACACAGCGCCGAATGGCTGGCCAACCTGCTGGTAGGCTCCGCCAACATGTCGATGAAGGGCATGGATTTCATGAAGCCGCTGACCGCACCGGCCCAGCAGCTGATTGACAGCGCCGTTGCCTTCCTGCCGGGCAAGGGTGCCGCCATCGCCACTATCGTCATCGGTATCCTGCTGATCCTCGCCTGCGTCACTTATCTCGGCAAAGTGCTGCAACAGGTACTGGTTGGCCGTGCCAAAGAGGTGCTGCACAAGGCGTTGGGCCGTGGCCCGTTGACCGGCATTACCTCCGGTGCGCTGGTGACCATCATGGTGCAGTCCTCCTCCACCACCACCAGCCTGATGATCCCGCTGGCCGGCGGCGGCGTGTTCAGCACCCGTCAGCTCTACCCCTTCACTCTGGGGGCCAATATCGGTACCACCATTACCGCCCTGCTGGCTGCCACCGCCATCAGCGGAGCCGGTGCCCAGCTGGCCCTGACCATCGCGCTGGTCCACGTGCTGTTCAACCTCTTTGCCGTGGTCATCATCTATGGCATCCCCTTCCTGCGCGACCTGCCGGTGCGCGCCGCCGAGGGGCTGGCCCGGGTCGGCAGCGAGAACAAGCTGCTGGCTCTGGGTTATGTGACAGGTCTCTTCTTCGCCCTGCCCGCCCTGATGATGGTGGCCGCCAAGTAAGCGCCGCAGCCATGACGAGGGGCGAGTCACCGACTCGCCCCTTTTTGCGTCCAGCTCGCCGGGCTTTGCCTGACCGCTCACATCCTCCCGCCCTGTGGCTCGCCATCAGGGGCGGTGCGCGATAAGATGGCGTCCTCATTGCACTTTTTACATTTCATGGAACAGGAAAAACCGATGAAATTCATACTGATCGCGCTGCTCATCGCCGGTGTGGCCTACTACTTCTACTCCAGCAGCAACAACAAGAAGCTGGCGGCCGACAACGTGCGGATTGGCGCCGAGTTCCTCGCCAGCAACAAGGAGAAACCGCTGGTGACCACCACCGCCTCCGGCCTGCAGTACGAAGTGCTGGCCCCGGGCACCGGCACCGTTCACCCCACCGCCACCAGCAAGGTGAAGGTGCACTACGAGGGCAAGCTGCTGGATGGCACCGTCTTTGACAGCTCGGTCGCCCGTGGCGAGCCCATCGAGTTTGGCCTCAATCAGGTGATCGCTGGCTGGACCGAAGGGGTGCAGCTGATGGTGGAAGGTGAGAAGACCCGTTTCTACATCCCTGCCAACCTCGCCTACGGCGACCGCGCCGCTGGCAAAATCCCGCCGGGATCCGTGCTGATTTTTGACGTAGAGCTGCTGGGTATCCAGTAACTGCGCAGGATGCTCCAGTGGCAATATCCCACTGCGCGCCCGTGCCGATCTTTGACGTGGAGCTGTTGGGTATCCAGTAAGTGCTCCGTCACGCTCCATCAACAACAAGGCCAGCATCATGCTGGCCTTGTTGCTATGGGAACCTCACTCCCCCTTGGCGATCCCTTCCCGGCGCGGATCCGCTGCACCAAACCAGCCGCCAGTGTTGCGCTCAACCCCCTGCAGGCCGGAGGTCTGCTCGTTCAATACCACCTCGTGTCCCCTCGCCTTCAATCCCTCGACCACCGACATGGGGGTGCGTCCCGCTTCCAGCTCGGTGGGGCCGTTGCGGCTGCCAAAGTTGGGCAGGTTGATGGCCTGTTGCAGGTTCAGGCCCCAATCCTGGGTGCCGAGCAGGGTCTTGCCCACGTAGTTGATGATGGCGGAGCCCCCCGGCGAGCCCAGCGTCATGGTCAGCTCGCCGCTTGGCTTGTCAAACACCAGCAGGGGTGACATGGAGGAGCGGGGCCGCTTGCCCGGCTCCACCCGGTTTGCCACCGGCAGACCGGCAGCATCCACCGAGGTGAAGGAGAAATCGGTGAGCTGGTTGTTGAGCAGGTAGCCGTTGACCATCTGACGCGATCCGAAACCATCCTCGATGGAGCTGGTCATGGAGATGGCCATCCCCGCCTTGTCGACGATCGAGACATGGCTGGTGGAGGGGAGTTCCGGAGTCGCATCCTTGCCCCGCGCCAGCGCCAGTGGCGGCGTGCCAGGCTTGGCAATCCCCATGGAGAGCTGACCGACAAGCTTGCCTCGCTCGGCCAGATAGCCCTTGTCCAGCAGCCCCTTCACCGGCACGCTGACAAAATCGCTGTCGGCGACGTACTGGTTGCGATCGGCGAAGGCCAGACGCGCCGCTTCGCTGTAGAGGTGGATAGCCTCGCTGGAAGCAGCCAGTCCCCCCTCTTTCGTGGTGATCGGCTTGAGGGCTGCCATATCGCGGCTCTCCAGCATGCCGAAGATCTGGCCGAGCGCCAGGGTACCGGACGAGGGAGTGGGAAAGCCGCAGATCTTGCTCTGGCGATAGTCAAAGCAGAGGCCATCACGCAGTTTGGCCTGATAGCTGGCCAGATCGGTGGCCGCCAGTACCCCGGGGTTGGTGGGATGTTGGCGTACTTTGGCCACCATGGCATCCGCCCCCTCTGTGGCCAGAGTGCGCAGCACCTTGGCCAGCGCCGGGTTGGTCAGCCGGGTGCCTGCCATTTTAGGACTGCCATCCGCCTGATAGAAGTAGGCTCGCGCCTGCGGATCCCGTGCCAGATAGGGATCCTTGGCCAGCAATGTGGCCAGCCGTGGACTTATCACGAATCCTTGTTCTGCCAGCGTGATGGCGGGCTGGAACAGCACAGCCCAGGGCAGCTTGCCATAACGCTGATGGGCCAGTGCCAGCGCGCGCAGGGTACCGGGAACGCCGACCGAGCGGCCCCCAACCACCCCGTCATAAAACGCCAGCGGCTTGCCATCTTGCATAAACAGCTGGTCGGTGGCGGCAGCCGGCGCCGTCTCGCGGCCATCCACCGCACTCACCTTGCGGCCATCCCACACCAGCAGCAGCGTCCCGCCACCGATCCCGGAGGATTGCGGCTCCACCAGCGTCAACACCAACTGCACCGCAATGGCGGCATCGACGGCACTGCCACCGGCCTTGATGATCTGGTAGCCCGCATCCACCGCCAGCGGGTTGGCGGCCGCCACCATGAAGTCATGGCCCTGCCAGCCCCAGAGGTTTGCGCAACATGACACTCTCCTTGTCTGTTTTATGACCATGAAGAGGGACTATGTCACGATTGGCGCTGACAGCTCAAGTTATTGAGCAAGATCAATATCTTACTCATCTATCAATAATGGCTATCCGCAATAGGTATAAAAAAACCGCCCGAAGGCGGCTTTTACGATGGGATGGCAGAGGCCAAACAGGCGCATGTCCGGTTAGATGGACTGCTCTTCGCCACCCAGGGCGGCAAACAGCGCCGGGATAAACTGGGACAGCTCGGCGGTGACCAGCGCGAAATCGGCATCCAGACGGGCAGCCGGATCTTCGCTGGTGACGTCATCGTTCTGCTCGCGCAGCTCTTCGCTGAATTTCAGACGCTTGATGGAGAGATCATCCCCCAGCACGAAGCTGACAGTCTCGCCCCAGTTGAGGGCCAGCTTGGTCACCAGCTTGTCATTGGCCAGGTGGTTCTTGATTTCATCCGTCATCAGATCCTGCTGCTTGCAGCGGATGATGCCGCCGTGCTCCATGGCACTGCGCAGCTCGGCTTCATCTTCCAGAGTGAAGGAGGCTGGCAGATTGCCCTCGTTCAACCACTCGGTCATGGTGATCTCCGGCGGGTTCTTGAGAGCCACCGGCACCACCGGCAGGGAGCCGATGGATTTGCGCAGCAGCGCCAGCAGATCGTCTGCCTTCTTGGCAGAACCTGCGTCCACCACCATCAAATTGTCGGCCGGATTGATCCAGGCGAAGGTCTGGCTGGTACGACTGAAGGCACGGGGCAGCAGGGTGTGGAGGATCTCCTCTTTCAGCGCCTCCTTCTCTTTCTTCTTGAGGGCGCGTCCCTGTTCGAACTCGATCGCCTCTACCTTCTCGGCCAGCATCTCCTTGACCACGGTACCGGGCAGCATCTTCTCCTCTTTGCGGGCGCAGATGAGGATGTGGCCGGAGGCAGAGTGGGTCAGGGTTGAGCCGAATTTGCCAAG
Organism: Aeromonas sp. R9-2; assembly: GCF_040908025.1. Taxonomy (NCBI): domain Bacteria; kingdom Pseudomonadati; phylum Pseudomonadota; class Gammaproteobacteria; order Aeromonadales; family Aeromonadaceae; genus Aeromonas; species Aeromonas sp. R9-2. The sequence continues at coordinate 47,567 of NZ_JBFOCX010000026.1, read as the reverse complement.
GGGCTTGACCCACCCGAAACGGGAGATGTCCTGACTGCCGCAAGGGGTGAAGGCACAGGCTTCCAGCTGGGTTTCCAGCTGATCCACGGTCAGGTCAAAGGGGCGGGTAAAGCGATAAATCTGCAGGTTTTTAAACCACATGGCGTCCTCGGTCTCTAGATTGTCCGGCGTGCATTGTACTAGAGAGGCGCTTTGTGATCAGCCAATCATTCTCGCTAAATAAAGGGCGATCGACCTCACAGGGTCTCATTTATGTCACCAGTTTGTTCATCAAGTTCTCCTAGACTGCGAAAGTAAATTGTTAATAAGGATGAAGGTATGTTGCGGCCCAGTCGCCCGGAAGACATGGAAGAGATCGTCGAAATCTGGTTGCTGGCCTCCCTGCAGGCCCACGATTTCGTCGATGCCTCCTGCTGGTGGCAGGCCCAAGAGGATCTGCGTACCCGCTATCTCGATCGCGCCGCCATCTGGGTGTTCGAGGAGCGTGGCGATCTGCTCGGTTTCATGGCACTGGTGGACAACTATCTCGCCGCACTCTTCGTGCGCCCCGACCGTCAGGGCCGCGGCGTTGGCCACGCCCTGCTGAAGGAGGCCAAGCGTCAGGGGGCGTCGCTCCACGCCCGGGTCTTTGTCGAGAATGATCAGGCGGTGCGCTTCTACCGCCGCCACGGCTTCGTCATTGAGGCCGAGGAGTCCGATCCCCTTACCGGCCACCCCCAATACCGGATGTGCTGCGAACCCGCCTGAATCGATGCCAGCCCCCTGTTTTACTTGAAAAAAGCACGGGGCATCCTCATCTTGTCCTCATCGGGTGCCACAGGCACCGTCCCTGCAACCGGGCTGCTTTCCAATGAAAATCCTCCATACCGCCGACTGGCACCTTGGCCATCAACTTCATGGTCATGACCGCCGTTTTGAACACGATGCCTTTCTCGACTGGCTGAGCGACACCCTCAAGGCGCGCGAGATCGACGCCCTGCTGGTAGCGGGCGATCTGTTTGATACCGCCAATCCCCCCGCCAGCGCCTGGCAGCAACTCTACCGTTTTCTGGCGCGGCTGCGCGCCGAGATGCCCTGCCTCAACATGGTGCTGATTGGCGGCAATCACGACTCCCCCTCCAAGCTGGATGCCCCCCACGAGCTGCTGCGCGCCTTTGACCTGCATCTGGTGGGCAGCATCAGCCGCGACAATGGGGGCAAGCTCGACACCGACCGTCTGCTGGTACCGCTGCAAGACAAGGAGGGCAAGATTGCCGCCTGGTGCGCTGCCGTGCCGTTCCTGCGCAGCAGCGATCTGCGGGTGGAACAGCTGGCTGAGGGGCAGGACAGGCTGATCGAAGGGGTACGACAGGTCTATGCCGAGGTGTTGGCCGAAGGGCGCGCCCGCTGCGGCGAGGATCTGCCGCTCATCGCCATGGGCCACGCCTATCTGGCGGCGGGCCAGCTCTCCGAGCTTTCAGAGCGGCGGGTGCTCGGTGGCAACCAGCACGCCCTGCCTGCCGATCTCTTTGCCGCAGCCAACTACACGGCGCTCGGTCACCTCCATCTGGCCCAGAGCCCGGCCGAGGGGGTGCACTACAGCGGCTCACCGCTGCCGCTCTCGCTTGCCGAAGCCAACTACAACCATCAGGTGCTGGAGGTGACCTTTGCAGAAGGCAAACTGACCGGATTGGAGCGGATCCCGGTGCCCCGCGCGGTGGAGATGATCCGCCTGCCCCAGAGCACCCTCGACGACGCGCTGAACGCCATCGCATCGCTCGAACTGCCTGATTGTCCACAAGAGGCACAACCCTTCCTCGAAGTGCGGCTGCTGCTGCCCAAGCCCGAGGCCCGCATCCGCGAGCGCATTCTGGCGGCCATCGCAGACAAACCGGTGCGTCTGGCCCGCATCAGCACCCAATATCAAGGCTCGGGGGAAGGGCTGGCCGATGGTCGCGAGCGGCGCAGGCTCGATGAGCTCTCACCCACCGAGGTGTTTCGCCTCTGCTATCAGCGCCAGTTTGAAGGGGAGCCCGAGGCTGGGCTAGTTGCCTCGTTTGAAGAGATCCTGGAGCAGGTGAAGGAGTCAAACCAATGAAAATCTTGTCTCTGTCAGGTGAGAATCTGGCCAGTCTGACCGGCCCCTTCACCATCGACTTTACCAGGGGGGCGCTCGGCGCCGCCGGTCTGTTTGCCATCACCGGCAATACCGGCGCGGGCAAGAGCACATTGCTCGACGCCATTTGTCTGGCCTTATACGACGAGATGCCGCGCTTTATCGCCAATCGCAAGAACGTGGCCGAAGTGGGCCGCATGGATGACGAAGAGAAGCTCAAGGCCAACGACGTGCGTGGCATCCTCAGTCGCGGCCACGCCAGCGGCTTTGCCGAGGTGCAGTTTCGTGGCTGCGATGGCCGCATCTGGCTGGCCCGCTGGGCGGTGCGCCGGGCACGCAACCGCTCGGAGGGGCGCTTTCAGGCGCAGGAGAGAACCCTGACCGATGTGGAGTCAGGGCAGGTCTTCTCCGGCAGCAAGCGGGAGCTGCAGGATCGCATCGACGAGCTGGTGGGTCTCTCCTGGGAGCAGTTCCGCCGCGCGGTGATCCTGCCACAGGGGGAATTTGCCGCCTTTCTCAAATCGGATGCCAACGAGCGCTCCGCCCTGCTCGAACGGATGACCGGCACCGAGCTCTACTCCGCCATCTCCATTCAGACCTATGAACGGGCGCGGGAAGAGCAGCAGAAGCTGGCCATCATCGCCCAGCGCCTCGGCGACGTGGCGCTGATGGACGAGGCCACCCGCGAGCATTGGGTAAGTCAGCAGGTAAGCCTCTCCACCACCCTCAAACATGAACAGCAACAGCAGCAGCTGATGCAGGACTTGCGCGACCTCAACAGCCGCATTGCTGCCCAGTTGCAGGGCTGCGCCGAGGGACAGGCGGTGCTCGATGCCGCCCTGCAGGCCCACGGCGCCGCCGCCCCCGAGCGCGAGGAGTTTGCGCGTGCCGAACAGGCCCAAGTAGCCCGCGCCGATCACGACGAGCTGGCCCGCCTCACCCTTGAGGTACAGCAGCAGGAGAAGCTGATCGCCGAGCTGGTACCAGAGCTGGCCAAACTCGAGGAGCAGACCCAGCAGAGCGCGCTGACCGAACAGCAGTTGCTGGCGGAGAAGATCGCCGCCGAGCGGGAATGGGGCGCCCTGCAACCCGAACTCAAGCGGGCACAAGAGCTGGACACCCGCATTCGGGAAAAGCAGCAGCAGTTGCAGAAGATCCAGCAGGAGGGGACTCAGGAGCGGGAAGTGCAGCTCACCCTCGAGCAGGGGTGGCGCGAACAGAGCCGACAGGTGGAACTGCTCAAGCAGCAGCACCAGCAGTGGGGGCTCTGGCTCGAAGAACACAAGGAGCTGGCACCGGTTGCCCGCCAGTGGCAGCCCCTGCTCACCGCCATGCAAGATTGGGCCGAGGATGCCGACAAGTTACAACAGCTGCTCACCCTGCGGGATCACAAGCTGCGCGCCCTGCAACAGTTGCAGCGCCAGCTGGAGCAAGGCCAGCAGGAGCGCGACTACTGGCAACATGAACAAGCTCGGCTGCAACAGCAACAGAACGAGCTGCAGGAGCAGCAGTGGGAGAGCCGCCTCGCCAAGGCGCAGGAGCAGTGGCAGCAGCAAACCGAACAGCTGGGTCAGCTGCGCCAGTTGCTGGAGCTGGCCGACTATGGCCGCAACCACGGCGAACAGCATGGCCGCCTGCAGCAGGAGATTGCCCAGCTGGAGCAGGCGCTCGGCAAGCTCGCCACCCTAAGCGAAGAGCTGGCCCCCGCCCGCGAGCGGCTCGCCCTGCAGCGGGATGAGGCGCGCCACGCGCTGGAGCAGTCCCGTGCCATCGCCAGCTTCGAGCAGTATCGCCATATCCTGAGCGATGGCGAACCTTGCCCGCTGTGCGGTTCCGGGGAGCACCCCTACAGCCAGAGCCAGCCACAGGTGGCGGGGATCCTGGGTCAGCTGGCGGAGCGGGTCAGAAGCCTCGAACTCGAATGGGATCGCCTCAATCATCAATACATCCAGTGCGAGAGCGAGCGTCAGGAGCTGGCCCGCCAGCTGGCGGTACGCCAGCAGCACCTGCCAGAGCTGGAAAACCGCGCCGAGCAGCTGACCCAGCGCTGGCAACAGCTGGGGGGCGATACCCTGCTCGGCCATCCGCTGCCGCTGCGCCAAAGCCCCATTGAGTGGAACGAGCTGATGAGCACCCTGCTTGGCCGTGGCCAGGCGCTAGAGCAGGGGTTGGCCCAGAGCCAACAGCAGCTGCGTCAGGCCCAGCTTGGTCAGCAACAGCTGCAGGGAGTGCGTCAGCAACTGAGCCAGTTGGCTGCCCAGCACCAGCAGTTTGACCAGCAGTGGCAGGAGGCCGATCGCCAGCGCATCGCGCTGGAAGGGGAAGTGAAGGGGATGGGCGAGCAGGAGGCGACCCTGCGCCAGCGTCTGGAACAAGGCGCCCACCGCCTCGATGAGCAGATGGGTGGCCAACCGTGGCGCCAATGGCTCGGCAGCCAGCAGTGGCACGAGTGGCAGCGTGCCTGCGAAGCCTGGCTGCACGGCCAGAGCGAGTGGGAGCGGCTGGCCAGCGAGATCGCCAGCCTCACCCCAGCACTAAGTGCGCAGGAGGCGCGCCTGCAGACCCAGCGCGAGCTACTGCACAAACTCGAGCGGGACTACAAGGAGCACGAGCAGCAGCGGCAGGGGCTGCTCACCAGCCGCAGCGGTTGTCTCGGTGGCGAGGAGATCCCGCTGGTCGAGAGCCGCTGGCAACAGCGTCTGCAACAACTCGCCAGCGAACTGGAGTTGATGCAAAGCGGCGCCCGCGTTCTGCGGGAGCGACAGACCGAACTCAAGACCCGCCTCACTCATGTGGAGCAGGAAAAGCAGACCAGCAGTCGCCGCAAGCGGGAGGTGCTGGGGCGCTGGGCAGCCCACGCCAGCACCCTCGGCATCGCCGAATACGACCTGCGCCGTCTGCTCGCCATCAGCCCCGATGAACTCAAGGCGCGCCGCTCTGCCCTGCAAGGGTTGGAAGATGCCCTTGGCGAGGCGCGCACCCGCCTTGCCGAGCGGCAACGGGCGCTGGCACTGGAGGAGAGCAAGCGGGATCGCTATCGCGAGCACCACCCCGAGCTGGCCGCCCTGCCGGATGCAGAGCTGAGCGATCAACTGGCGGCACTCGATGCCCGTTGTCGCGCCCTTGAAGAGCAGCTGTTCGAGTGCAAGAGCAAGCTGGCACAGGCCGAAGCCGCCGCTCTCAAGGCGGGTAGCCTGCAACAGGAGCTGGCCGCCCAGCAGGCGGTGGCCGACCACTGGCAGCAGCTGTGCGATCTGATCGGGCAGGCCAACGGCGCCAAGTTCCGCACCTTCGCCCAGAGCCTCACCCTCGAACGCCTGCTGCTGGAGGCCAACGCCCAGCTCGCCGAGCTATCACCGCGCTACCGGCTGGAGCGAGTACCCGGCACCGATCTGGCGCTGCAAGTGGTGGATCTCGACATGGGGGACGAGGTGCGCTCGGTGGACTCCCTCTCCGGTGGCGAGAGTTTTCTGGTGTCGCTGGCGCTGGCGCTGGCCCTCTCCAGCCTCTCGTCACGCCAGACCCAGGTCGAGTCGCTGTTTATTGACGAAGGGTTCGGCACCCTGGATCCGGACAGTCTGGATCTGGCGCTCGCCAGCCTCGACTCCCTGCAGGCCGCCGGTCGCCAGATCGGGGTCATCTCCCACGTCCAGACCCTGGTGGAGCGGATCGGCGTGCAGATCAGGGTCGAAGCCCTCGGCGGCGGCGAGAGCCGGGTAGTGGTTCCCTGAGAGCCTTCGGCTCAATCACCACTACCATCGGTCCACCACGCTGTAAATAACAAGACCCCGCCAATTGGCGGGGTCTTGCTGAGAGGCTATCAACCGAAGCGGTAGGCGCCCATATAGAGGCTGCCGCCATCCCAGCTCTCGTGCAGCCGGGTGGGCGCCACACCATCGGCCGCCCCCAACGCCACAAAGAGCGGGCGCAGGTGGTCATCGTGGGGATGGGACTCCACCGCTCCGGGAGCCTGCTGGCGATAGTCGAGCAACGCCAGACGATCCTCGTCGGCCATCTTCTGCTCCAGCCAGTCGACAAACTGGCTGGCCCACTCCGGCACTGGCGAGCCTTCCGGCGCCAGCGCCCGCAGGTTGTGGGTGATGGCACCGGAGGCGAGGATGCCAATCCCCTGACTGCGCAGCTCCCCCAATACCTCTCCCAACTGCCACAACTGGGCCAGGGTGAAGCTCGCGGGAATGGAGATCTGCACCAGCGGGATCTCGCTGTTTGGGTCGATCAGGGATAGGGGCGACCAGACCCCGTGATCCAGCTCGCGCCGCACCGGGGTGGCGGTCAGTCCGGCCAGTGCCAGCTGGTCGCTCACCCCTTGTTGCAGCCACTCGGGGCTGCTGGCAGGCCAGCGCATCCGGTAGAGGGGCTCGGGGAAGCCGTAAAAGTCGTACATCAAGGCCGGTTTGGGCTCGACGTTGATCTGCAGCTCGCGGCTGAACCAGTGGGCAGAGATGACCACCAGCCCCTTGAGCTCACCCAGACGCAAGGTTCGCAGAAAGCGAGTGGCGGGTTGCTCACGCAGCACCAGATCCGGTGCGCCGTGAGAGATAAACCAGACGGGGGCGAGGGACATAAAGCAGACTCCAACAAGGTATCAGGGGGCGATACCGGAGGGGATATCGCTGTTGGAATCGATTATCCTCCCACCATTAAAGGTGAACAATCCAGCAAGATAGATAAGAACTATCAATCAATGGTTGATAATCCCACGCCTTCACGACCGGTAAACAGCAATAGATATCAAGGCTGAGGAGCATCCGGCAGCGGTCGGGCTACACGAAGCGCCATCCGGGTCGCTGCACTGTGATCCTGCCACTCTCGCCACGCCAATCCCTCGGCGGCCGCCTCCCCTTTCACTGGATGGGAGAAGATCGCCAGCAGACTGGCATTATCAGGCCAGTAGCGGGCTGGCAGTGTCTGAACCAGTAGCAGGGCGGCGCCCAGCAAGAGCAGAGCCCATCCGGTTTCATGGCTGTTTTTCATCCCGACCTCCTTCACCCTTGCGCCAATGAACTAACATTTTTGCGCAAGCCGGTGACAAGACGGTGACAGCGGATGGGTGGTCATTTTACAACATCTGAACCTCAACCCGGCCAAACAACCACAGATGGCAACATTTGTATCCCTTCAGCCCGAACCTGTGGCCGTATGCTCTAAAATGTGACTCACAGGAAAACGTTATCCCTGAAAAGAAAACGTTATCTGGTCAAAACGTTGTTTCTGGATCATAAAAAGATTCCAAAAACTGGTGTATATTGCTCGGCGGAAATTCCTTAACCATGAAGATTGACATGAAAAAGACCAAAATTGTCTGCACCATCGGTCCGAAGACCGAATCCAAAGAAATGCTGGCCAAAATGCTGGACGCCGGCATGAACGTCATGCGCCTGAACTTCTCCCACGGTGACTACGCCGAGCACGGCAGCCGCATCAGCAACCTGCGCGCTGTAATGGCCGAGACCGGCAAGCACGCAGCTATCCTGCTGGACACCAAGGGTCCGGAAATCCGTACCATGAAGCTGGAAGGCGGCAACGACGTCGCGCTGGTCGCTGGCCAGACTTTCACCTTCACCACCGACCAGACCGTGGTTGGCAACAAAGACAAAGTGGCCGTGACCTATGCAGGTTTCGCCAACGATCTGCGCGTCGGCAACCGCATTCTGGTTGATGACGGCCTGATCGGTCTGGACGTTATCGAAATCACCGAGCGCGAAGTTATCTGTAAAGTGCTGAACAACGGTGACCTGGGCGAAAACAAAGGCGTTAACCTGCCGGGCGTCTCCATCAAGCTGCCGGCCCTGGCCGAGAAAGACAAGCGCGACCTGATCTTTGGTTGCGAGCAAGGCGTTGATTTCGTTGCTGCTTCTTTCATCCGCAAGAAAGAAGACGTTCTGGAAATCCGTGAGCACCTGAAAGCCCACGGTGGCGAGAACATCCAGATCATCTCCAAGATCGAAAACCAGGAAGGTCTGGACAACTTCGACGAGATCCTGGCTGTTTCCGACGGCATCATGGTTGCTCGTGGCGACATGGGTGTAGAGATCCCGGTTGAAGAAGTTATCTTCGCCCAGAAGATGATCATCGCCAAGTGCAACAAAGCCCGCAAAGTGGTTATCACTGCCACCCAGATGCTGGACTCCATGATCAAGAACCCGCGTCCGACCCGCGCCGAAGCTGGTGACGTGGCCAACGCCATCCTGGACGGTACCGACGCAGTGATGCTGTCCGGTGAATCCGCCAAGGGTAAGTACCCGCTGGAAGCCGTGACCATCATGGCCACCATCTGCGAGCGTACCGATGCCGTGATGCCGTCCAACCTGTCTGCTGCCAACGACAGCAACAAGCTGCGCATCACCGAAGCCGTATGTAAAGGCGCCGTAGAGACCTCCGAGAAGCTGGACGCCCCGCTGATCGTGGTTGCTACCGAAGGCGGCAAGTCTGCCAAGGCCATTCGCAAGTACTTCCCGAAAGCCTGGATCCTGGCTATCACCACCAACAAGAAAACTGCTGCCCAGCTGGTTCTGACCAAGGGTGTGGTTGCCCACGTGGTTGACAGCATCGCCTCTACCGACGATTTCTATCGCATCGGTAAAGAAGCCGCGCTGGAAATCGGCATGGGTCTGAAAGGTGACGTGGTTGTGATGGTCTCCGGTGCTCTGGTACCGAGCGGCACCACCAACACCGCTTCTGTTCACGTTCTTTAATCAGAGCTGAACGAGTTGAAAACGGCGCCTGCGGGCGCCGTTTTTTTTGTCCCTCCCCCCTGCTTACCTGACAAGCCCGGTGTTAGAATCCACGCGAATTTAATCTATGCGGGAAATCTCCCGAATATCGCGTAATAACCCGGAAGTTATATGCCCTCAATACGTTTTAAAAGAGTCTCGGCTACCTTGTTGCCGCTGCTCTGTCTCCTCGCCAGCCTCTGCGTCCCGCAAGCCATGGCGCAAGATGTCCCCTCTCGCAACGCAGTTCAGCGAGCGCTGGATGGTCTGGGTAAATCAGAGACCCTGACCGTCAGTCAGCAAGCGGATCAGAAGTTGCTGACCGAAACCCTCGCCCTGCTCGACAGCATCGACAAGGAAGAGGCAAAGGCCAAGACCCAGGCCCAGCGGATCCGCAACCTGCCCACCGAACTCAGAGAGATCAGCGCCAAGCTCGATGCTCTGACCAAGGGCAAGAGTGCCGAGCAGATCAAGAGCGAATACGCCAGCATGAGTCTGGCAGAGCTCGACAGCCGTCAGCCGGAAGTGCTGGCCAACATGCAGGCGGCCCAGGAGGCCCTCGGCGCCATCGGCAGCCAGCTCACCAGCTTGCAGACCCTGCCGGAGCGGGCCCAGGCCAGCATGAGCCGCGCCTACCAGCGCAGTCAGGAGATCCGTACCCGCCTCAACGCCGGTGAAAGCGTCTCCAGCGCCGAGAAGATGAAGCTCGGTGCCGAGCTGGCCCTGCTCGACCTGCAACTGGCCCACCTGCAAAAGGAGCTGGATAACCGAACCAGCATGCAGGATCTGGCGATCAAGCAGCGCGACTACCAGAGTGCCCGTCTCGCCAGCGAAGAGCAGAAACTGCAGCTGTTGCAGGATCAGAGCAGCGCCAAGCGCCTCGGCGACACAGAAAAAACCGCCGAGCAGACCGGTGAACTGGTGGCGACCGAAGACAGCCCGCTGGTGCAAAAAGAGCAGGAGCTCAACCACCAGCTCAGCCAGCAGCTGATCGGTGCCACCACCAGCCTCAACTCGCTGGTCCAGAAAAACCTGCAAGCCAAGAGCTGGCTGGAGCGCGGCATCCAGACCGAGCGCAACCTCAATGAACAGGTGCAGATGCTCAAGGGCAATCTGCTGCTGTCACGCATCCTCTATCAGCTCTACCAGCAGCTGGAAGCGGCGCCCACCATCGCCGTCAAAAACCTGGAAGAGCAGATCGCCGATCTCCATCTGGCCCAGTTTGAACTGAGCCAGCAGCGTGACCAGCTGTTCCAGAAGAACCTCTATCTGGACAATCTGATCGCCGGCAGCAAGGATCCGGTCAGCGAGGAGGACAAGGAGAGCCTTGCCAAGCTGCTCGATACCCGTATCAATCTGCTCGATCAGCTCAACCGCCAACTCGACAGCCAGCTCACCAACGCCATCAGCCTGCAGCTGACCCAGCAGCAACTGGCGAGGGTCTATGCCTCTATCGAATTTACCCTGCAGCAACACATCTTCTGGGTAAGCAGCAACAAGCCCATCGACAGCAAGTGGTTTATCAGCTGGCCCGCCCAGGCCTACAAACAGGCCTCCGACTGGGTATTGAAACCGGACTGGAAACGTTGGCGCGAAGAGCTGCTGGGGATCTCCCTGCTCGCCTTCCCGCTGCTGCTGATCGGCGGCCTGCTGGTCTGGAAACGTCCGGCGCTGGTTGAGCGCGAGAAGAAGATCACCAAGGACCTTGGCCGTTTCCGTCAGGACAGCCAGTGGCACACCCCGCGCGCCCTGCTCTATACAGTGCTGCAACGCCTGCCGGGCAGCATGTTCATTCTGGCTGGCGGTCTGCTGCTCACCTACTGCGGTCTGCTCAGTCCCAAGCTGATGTTCCAGATCACCCTGAACCTCGCCCTCGGCTATCTGGTGTTCAGCGTCTATCTGGCGGTGATGCGCCCGGGCGGCATCGCCGAAACCCACTTCCGGATCCCGAAAGCGGAGCTGCAAGCCAAGCGCAACAGCATGCGCTACATCTGGTTGCCACTGCTGCCGCTCATCATGCTCGCAACCAAGGCAGTGGTTGAACCCTCCACCCTGGGCAACGACGTGATCGGCCAGGCCATGACCCTGACCCTGCTGGGGCTGGCCGCCTATCTGGTGTTCCCCATCTCCCGCGCCCGCATCAAGGGCGAGGCGAGCATGCAGAAGTCGCTGATCGCCATCGCACTGGCGCTGGCGCCGGTGGCGCTGATCGTGCTGGCGGTGCTCGGTTACTACTACACCGCGCTGAAGCTGACCGGTCGCCTGATCGAATCCTTCTACCTCATCATCATCTGGAGCCTGGTCTACCGCACCGCCCTGCGTGGTCTGGAGCTGGCTGCCCGTCGTCTGGCCTACCGCCGTGCGGTGGCCAAGCGTGAGCACAAATCTTCGGAAGATGCGGAAGGTGGCGAGTCCATCGAAGAGCAGCCCATGGATCTGGAGGATGTCAGCCAGCAGTCCCTGCGTCTGACCCGTACCGTGCTGATGCTGATCTTCGGCGTCGCCTTCTACTGGCTCTGGTCCGATCTGGTCGCGGTATTCTCTTACCTCGACAGCATGGTGCTGTGGCACCGCAGTGAAGGCACCGGCGCCAACGCCGTGCTGTTCCCCATCAGCCTGAGTGACGTGCTGATCGGCTTCCTGCTGCTCGGCGGTGCCTGGTCACTGGCGCGCAACCTGCCGGGCTTGCTGGAGGTGCTGGTGCTCTCCAAGCTCAACCTGGCTCAGGGTACCGCCTACGCCATCACCACCATGCTCAACTACGTGCTGATCGGCTTTGGCTCCCTCACCGCTCTCTCCATGATGGGCGTGCAGTGGGACAAGCTGCAGTGGGTAGCGGGTGGTCTGTCAGTCGGTATCGGTTTCGGCATGAAGGAGATCCTCTCCAACTTCGTCTCCGGCATCATCATCCTGTTCGAGCGTCCGGTGCGGATCGGTGACACCGTCACCATCGGCTCCTTCTCCGGTACCGTCTCGCGGATCCGCATTCGCGCCACCACCCTGACCGACTTCGACCGCAAAGAGGTGATCATCCCCAACCAGCAGCTGATGACAGAACGGCTCATCAACTGGTCGCTGAGTGACACCGTCACCCGGGTGATCGTGCGGGTGGGCGTGGCGTATGGCTCGGATCTGGAACTGACCCGTACCCTGCTCAAACAGGCGGCCGACGAAAACAGCCGCGTGCTGAAAGACCCGGCCCCCATCGTCTACTTCCTCACCTTTGGCGCCAGCACCCTGGATCACGAGCTGCGCTTCTTCGTGAGCGAACTGGGGGATCGCAACCCGGCGGTGGACGAGTTGAACCGCAAGATCGACCAGCTGTTCCGCGAGAACGGCATCGAGATCGCCTTCAACCAGATGGATGTCTACATCAAGAACATGCAGGGCGAAGAGCAGAAGGTGGAGTCCAACTCCGCCGCCCTGCCGCCGCCCGCAGAAGATGGCAAGCAGCCAGCCTGAATAGCGAACTGCATTGATCTGATGACAACAGCCGCTCACCCAGGTGAGCGGCTTTTTTATGCCCAGTTTATGAAGATAGCGACAGTTATCCATTGCCAACATGGCTGGCCGCCGCACAACAGGCAGCCATCACCCTTGATAAAATATAAAGAGAAATAAAAGTCTAAAAACAAACACTTGCCCCACACCACTACTTACCGCATGGATTAAACCTGCGCCCTTCTCCCCTCACCGCTTACCCCATACCGCGCTCGCTCCGGCTCCCGGATTTTTATAACTTTTTTTAATTTTATTTGAGTGTCCTCTTCATCCTGTCCATTGCAAAGTGGCGCCATTCCAGCGCCGGGCACTGTGACCACCGCCCGGCTGACACCGACTTGCTCATTTGATAATTGAAAGGATCCGAGAGATGAAACACCCCTTGATGGTAATGGGAATAGCCGCCTGTCTGGCATTAAGCGGCTGCCAGAATATGGACACCAAGAAAGTCCTGATAGGTGCAGCTGCGCTGGGGGCCATCGGCGCCGCTGGCTATTACGCCGGGAAAAAGCACAGCGATAACAAACACGAGCATGATGGCCAGCATGACGATAGCGATGACCAGCATATGGCCACCAGCAAGATGCCCCGTTACTGCTCGGGGGAAGCGGCCAGCAAATTCCATGTCTCCCCGCGCGATATCACCACCGAGTCGGCAGAAGAGAGTGGCCACAGATACAAGGTCTATGGCCAGTACGAGACCGACGATGATGCGGTCGACTTTACCTGCACCTTCAATCACGACGGTCGCTTCCTCTCGGTCGTTCGCAGCTGATTGAGCATCGGGTACAGCCAATTCACCCCATACAGGACACACACGATGAAACAGCAACGCAGCATGATCGCCAGCCTCATTGCGCTGGCCCTGCTTGGCCTCGTCCCATGCGCCGGTGCCACTGGCAGCCACTCCGGGGTGGATCTGGCCAGTATGGATAACAGCGTGCGAGCGGCGGACGATCTGTTTCGCCACGTCAACGGCAACTGGCTGGCCCGGACCCAAATACCGGATGACCTGCCGGGACAGACCATCGGCAATCTGCTGGCGGACAAGTCGCTGGAGGATCGCAAGGTGTTGCTGGAGGAGCTGCTCAAGCGCCCGCAACAGGCCGGAACCCCTCGCCAGCAGATCGCCGATCTCTACGCCAGCTATCTGGATCAGGCAGGACGGGATGCCAAAGGGCTGACCCCCATTCAGCCACTGCGCGACGAGATCATGGCCATCCATGACGGCGCCTCGCTAGCCACCTACTTTGCCCGTGTTAACAAGCTGGGCGGCGGCGCTCCCTTTGGTATCGGGTTCATGGCCGACAAGAAGCAGCCTGACAGCTACGGGATCTATCTGCAGCAATCCGGTCTCGGTCTGCCGGATCGGGACTACTACCTGAAAGAAGATGCCGCCAGCAAGGCTCTGCGGGCCAGCTACGAGCAATTCATTAGAGCCCTGCTCAACCATGCAGGCATCAAGGGGGCGAGCGAACAGGCTCATCGCATTTTGGCGCTGGAGACCCGGCTGGCCAGCCTGCAGTGGGGCAGAGTCAAGCGGCGGGATGACAACCTCACCTACAACAAACTGCCCATCGCCCGCCTAAGTCAGTTGCTGCCCACACTGGATTGGCAACGCTACCTGGCAGAGGCCGGTATCGCCGGGGAAACCGAGATCATCGTCAGTGAGCCGGACTATCTGGAGAAGCTGACCGCCGTGATGCAGGAGACCAGCATCGCGCAGTGGCAATCCTACTGCCTGTTCCATCTGCTACGCACTTATGCGCCCTATCTCGACAGCCAGAGCAATGCCCTGCACTTCGCTTTCTACGGCACGACCCTGAGCGGCATCCCCCGTCAGCGGGAGCCCTGGAAGCAGGCCATGGAGGTGCTGGACGACTATCTGGGTCAGGCGGTGGGCAAACTCTACGTGGAGCGCTACTTCCCGGCCGAAGCCAAGGCGCAGATGGCGACCATGGTGCGCAATCTGATCGCCGCCTATCGCCAGGAGATCGGCGGGCTCGACTGGATGTCTACCCCGACCAAACAGCAGGCGCTGGCGAAACTGGAGAAGGTACGGGTCAAGATCGGCTATCCCGACCAGTGGCAGGATTACAGCGCAATCGAGATCCGTCCCGATGATCTGGTCGGCAATGCCCAGCGCGCGGCCACGGTGCGTTACAACGAGCACCTTGCCCGCCTCCATCAACCGGTGGATCGGGAGGAGTGGTTCGACAATCCGCAGACGGTGAACGCCTACTACAACCCGAACAACAACGAGATCGTCTTCCCGGCAGCCATACTGCAACCACCCTACTTCGATCTGAAGGCGGATGATGCGGTCAACTATGGCGCCATCGGCGCGGTCATCGGTCACGAGCTGAGCCATGGTTTCGATGATCAGGGGGCCAAATTCGATGGCAACGGTGCCTTGCACAACTGGTGGGCTCCGGCCGATCTCAAGGAGTTCACCGCCAGAGCGCAAAAACTGGCGAAACAGTACGACCGTTTCGAGCCCATCAAGGGGGAGCATGTCAACGGCCAGCTGACCCTTGGCGAGAACATCGGCGATCTCGGCGGCTTGACCATCGCCCACAAGGCGTACCAGCTCGCCCTGGGCAACCGCCAGCCAGCGGTGCTCGATGGCTTCACCGGCGAGCAGCGCTTCTTTATCGGCTGGGCGCAGGTGTGGAAAGGGAAGTACCGGCCCGAGCTCGCTGCCGTTCTGCTCAAGACAGATCCCCACTCGCCGCTGGAGTACCGGGTCAATGGCGTCGTCGCGAATATGCCGGCCTTCTATCTCGCCTTTGCCATCAAGCCGGGAGACAAGCTCTATCTGCCACCTTCCGAGCGTGTGAAGATTTGGTGACCACCAGCAGGGGCCCTGGCCCGAAAAGCTCCAGCAGATGGACCACCTCCACCTGAGCTGAAGATGACCGACACAGGGAGTGTCTGTTTTACCCTGCCTGGTTTTTCCCGACCCACATGTGCCTGACCATGTGGGTTTTTTTGACCCTTTTGCTCTACCCCTTCTCCTCAGCCTGCCCAGCTTTCACCCGATACGGCCACGGCAAACAACTCCGCCGTTTTCTCGCCTTTGCCATTGGCTGAAAAACCGGCGGCGGAACCACCATAAATCGGTTTACCACCAAACAGGTCTGACCTATGGTAAAGCATGTAAAAGATGCATCGTGGAGCCGCTTTTCCTATGAATGACCGAGAACTGCAACAGATCCTGTTTCGCTCCTTCGATGTGATCCCGCTGCCTATTCTGGTGTCCGAATCCATTGCCCGTCACGATGGCTGCTCACCCGACATGATCCCGCAGCGGCGCCACCGCTTCCTGAATAAAGCCTTTATTGAGCAGCTGGGCTACAACCTTGACGATCTGCCGGACATGGCCTCCTGGTTTCAGGTCGCCTACCCGGATGAAGGGTATCGCCGCACCATCATCGACTCCTGGCACTCCCAGGTGGAACAGAGCTTGTCTCAAGGGCTGGAGGTCGCCGAAATGCCTGCGCTGATCCGCTGCAAGAGCGGTCAGTCGCGCTGGTTTATCGTCACTGCCCAGCTGGGTGCCGATGCCATCCCGGATGGCCATATCGTCACCTTTCGCGATATCCACGACCTGCAGTGCATGGTGGAAGAGGTGAGCCGCCTCTCCTGCACCGATCAGCTCACCGAACTGACCAACCGGCGTGGCGCCCAGCAACAGTTGCAAGCCCTTTGGTTGCAGGGTGAGCCCCTCTCGGTGGTGTTGGGAGATATCGACCATTTCAAGCAGGTCAATGACCGCTACGGCCACCCTGCTGGCGATGCCGCGCTCTGCGCCGTCGCCCACGCCATGGCGAGTCAGCTGTTGCCGGGGGAGAGTCTGGCCCGTTGGGGCGGGGAGGAGTTCCTGCTGATCCTGCCTGGTTGCGATATTGAGCAAGCGGCACGGCGCGCCGAACAGCTGCGCCAGCATGTCAGTACCACCCGCTTGCCATGGCAGGGGAAGCAGCTATCCCTCACCATCAGTCTGGGGTGTGCCAGCATGAAGGGGCAGGAGGGCATCGACTATCTGCTGATGATGGCCGACCGGGCCCTTTATCAGGCCAAGGATCAGGGCCGTAACCGGGTTGTCATCTCGACGGAATAGAGTGATCACCAGAAAGGGAAGCCGACTCGCGGCCATAAAAAAACCGAAGCACAAGGCTTCGGTTTTTTACTGCGCAACTGGCGTGAGCCAGCCGGGCATTACTTCTTGATACGGATAACCGGGGTCTCGCCCACAGTCACGGCACCAGTCATTTTGATCAGCTCTTTGATCTCGTCCATGTTGGAGATGACAACCGGAGTCAGGGTAGACTTGGCTTTCGCTTCCAGAACGGCCAGATCGAACTCGATGATGGTGTCGCCGCGCTTGACCTGCTGGCCTTCCTGAGCGATACGCTTAAAGCCTTCGCCTTTCAGTTCAACGGTGTCGATACCGAAGTGAACGAACAGCTCGATACCGGAGTCGGATTCCAGAGAGAACGCGTGGTTGGTCTCGAAAATCTTGCCGATGGTACCATCGCACGGCGCAACCATCTTGTTGCCAGCCGGCTTGATGGCGATACCGTCACCAACGATCTTCTCGGCGAAGACAACGTCAGGCACATCTTCGATCGGCACGATTTCGCCAGACAGCGGAGCAAAGATTTCGATGCCGCCGGTGTCAGAGCTATCGTCGGAAACCAGTTTCTTCAGTTTATCAAACAGACCCATATAAAGCTCCTAGAGATGATTTGTCGCTGTTTGCAGCCGATCTTAGCAGACTGCTTTCTGCTTAATAAAGTTATCTACGCATGCTTCGATTTCAGCGGCGGTGGCAAAGCTCAGTGCTTGATCAGCCATTGCCTTCACATCTTCGAAGTTGGTGTTGCGGATAAGCTTCTTGATACGCGGTACAGAGATGGCGCTCATGGAGAACTCATCCAGACCCATACCCAGCAGCAGCAGGGTAGCGCGCTCGTCACCAGCCAGTTCACCACACATACCGGTCCACTTGCCTTCGGCGTGGGACGCATCGATAACCATCTTGATCAGGGTCAGGACGGAGGGTGACAGCGGGTTGTACATGGCGGAGATCATCTCGTTACCACGATCGACAGCCAGAGTGTACTGGGTCAGGTCGTTGGTACCGATACTGAAGAAATCCACTTCCTTGGCCAGATGATGAGCCATCACGGCAGCAGCCGGGGTCTCGATCATGATACCCACTTCGATGGATTCATCAAAGGCTTTGCCTTCGGCACGCAGTTCGGCTTTCAGCGTCTCTACGGTGGCTTTCAGGCTACGGAACTCTTCGACAGAGATGATCATCGGGAACATGATGCGCAGTTTGCCGAAGGCAGAGGCGCGCAGGATGGCCCGCAGCTGAGCGTGCATGATGTCTTCGCGGTCGAAGAAAATACGCACGGCACGCCAGCCCAGGAAGGGGTTCATCTCTTTCGGGAAATTCATGTACGGCAGCTCTTTGTCGCCGCCAATGTCCATGGTACGCACGATGATCGGCTGATCCGGCATCGCTTCGGCCACTTCTTTGTAGGCTTTGAACTGCTCTTCTTCGGTCGGCAGCGCGTCACGGTCCATGAACAGGAACTCGGTACGGTACAGACCCACGCCTTCGGCGCCATTGCGGATGGCACCTTCGGTATCCTTGACGGTACCGATGTTGGCGCACACTTCGACCTGGTGACCATCCAGCGTGATGGCAGGCAGATCTTTCAGCTTGGCCAGCTCATCTTTCTCGGCCTGGAACTGAGCCTGGAACTTCTTGGCTTCGGTCAGCTGTTCAGCGGTCGGATTGATGATGATCTGGTTGTTGATCGCATCCAGCACCAGCATGTCATCGTTCTTGACGCGCTCGGTGATGTCGTTGGTGCCTACCACGGCCGGCAGCTCCAGAGAGCGGGCCATGATGGAGGTGTGAGAGGTACGGCCACCGATGTCGGTAACGAAACCCAGCACATATTTCAGGTTGATCTGAGCGGTTTCAGACGGGGTCAGGTCTTTGGCGACCAGGATCACCTCTTCGTCGATGGTGCTCAGGTTGACAACGGCGATGCCCAGTACGTTCTTGACCAGACGGGTACCGATGTCACGGAAGTCGGTAGCGCGTTCGCGCAGATAAGGGTCATCCAGCTCGGCCATCATCTTGGCGTACTGTTCGATCACCTCATAGATGGCTTTGTCAGCGGAAGCCTTGTTCTCTTTGATGAAGGATTTGATATCCCCTTCCAGCTCCTCATCTTCGAGCAGCATGATGTGGCCTTCGAAGATGGCCTCTTTTTCCTCACCGAAGGTGCGACCGGCCATCTCTTTGATGGCTTCCAGCTGGGTAGCTGACTTGGTACGAGCTTCGAGGAAACGGTTGATCTCGGCATCAATCTGGTCAGCAGAGATTTTGCCCTGATTGATAACGATTTCATCTTCTTTCAGAAGAAGCGCCTTACCGAATGCGATACCGGGGGACGCAAGAATGCCAGATATCATAATCCTTCCTATTAAAACGACTGTGGGGGAGGAATCTAAAGCTGGATTACTCCAGCTCGTCCATCAGGGCAACCAGCTTCTCAACAGCTTGCTGAGCATCCGGGCCATCAGCCTGGATAGTTACGTTGGTACCCTTGGTCAGGCCCAGGGTCTGCAGCTTGAACAGGCTCTTGGCGCTGGCGGACTTGCCACCGGAGACCACAGTGATCTCGCTTTGGAATTCTTTGGCTTCTTTCACGAACTGAGCTGCCGGACGGGTGTGCAGGCCGTTTTCAGCAGTAATAACAACAGACTTCTCGTACATGGTTTCACCCCATATTATTGATATTTTTTGGTGGGTTGGTCGTTTTTGAAGCAACCTGACCCACCGTGTCAGTATGGATATGTTGTAAAGTAACGAAAGCAGACCCGCAATGGTTTAATCCAGGTCAAGTTTCTGTGCAGTAATCGGCGCGCTGGTTGGCAATTTTCAGTTATTGGGCTACAAGCCGCATCAGGACTGGTCTGAAATTATTTTATAACGAAAAATAACACTTTGTTACTTTGTGATACCCAGCCAGCAAACACCGCGTGACGCCGCACAGGATATGAGATTTAGAGCGGAATGTCTGCTTTTTTTCTCACTCCGGAACTTGTTATTTTACCCCAAAAAATAAGGATCAAGTGACACTAACAGGGGTTGAGTCTAGCCCATAAAGAAGCGGCGCTCCTGGGAGCGCCGCTGTTTTGAAAGATTCCGATCAGTTACTGCTGCAGTTCCTGCTCGCTGAACACCCCGGCAAACAGGGCGCTGGAGAGGTAACGCTCTGCCGCGCTCGGCAGGATGACGACTATGGTTTTGCCTGCAAATTCCGGCAGCTCGGCCAGACGGCTGGCTGCCACCACCGCAGCACCGGAGCTGATACCAGCCAGGATCCCCTCCTCCTCCATCAGGCGACGGGCCATCTCGATGGCTTCATCGCTGGTCACCTTCTCCACCCGATCGATAAGGGAGAGGTCCAGGTTGCCAGGGATAAAGCCGGCGCCGATCCCCTGGATCTTGTGGGGGCCGGGTTTAATCTCTTCCCCGGCCAGCTTCTGGCTGATGACCGGCGACTCGGCCGGTTCGACCGCGACAGAGACCACCGCCTTGCCTTTAGTCTGCTTCAGATAGCGGGAGACACCGGTAATGGTGCCACCGGTACCGACCCCGGCCACGAACACATCCACTTCGCCGTCAGTGGCATCCCAAATCTCGGGGCCGGTGGTCTTTTCGTGGATCTCCGGGTTGGCCGGGTTTTCAAACTGTTGCAGCAACACATACTTGCCCGGCTCGGACTCGAGGATCTCGTTGGCCTTGGCAATGGCCCCCTTCATGCCGAGGGGCCCTTCGGTCAGCACCAGATTGGCACCGAGCGCCTTGAGCAGCTTGCGGCGCTCTAGGCTCATGGTGGCCGGCATGGTCAGGGTGATGGGATAGCCGCGAGCTGCCGCGACAAAGGCCAGAGCAATACCCGTGTTGCCGCTGGTGGGCTCGATGATCTCCTTACCCTTGGTCAGGATGCCGCGCTTCTCGGCATCCCAGATCAGGTTGGCACCGATACGGCACTTGACGCTGAAGCTGGGGTTGCGGCTCTCGATCTTGGCCAGCACGCGACCTTTGGTTACACGGTTGAGACGAACCAGCGGGGTGTGACCGATAGTCTGGCTGTTGTCCTCAAAAATTTTGCTCATGGCGCTATCCCTGTGTTTGTTACGACGATGAAACAAGATTACCCTGTGGTTTCTGAATGAGAAGTGACTATTCGTTATAACCATATGGTATTACAACATATAGAGCTTATTCTCTCTGGCCCCTGACTCCGGGCGCCAATCGTCAAAGGAACCGACGTTATGGGATTTTCAGGAAGCAGCCAGTATCTCGCCTCCGATGCATTGAAGATGGCTGTCAATGCCGCCATCACCCTCGAAAAACCGCTGCTGATCAAGGGGGAGCCGGGCACCGGCAAGACGGTGCTGGCGGAAGCGGTCGCCGACCATCTCGGCACAGACCTCATTGCCTGGCATATCAAGTCCACCACCAAGGCCCAACAGGGACTCTACGAATATGATGCGGTGGCCCGGCTGCGGGACTCCCAGCTCGGCGACCCCAGAGTGGCCGATATCAGCCACTACATTCGTAAAGGCAAGTTGTGGCAGGCCTTCAGCGCCGAGCAGCGACCTGTGCTGCTGATCGACGAGATCGACAAGGCCGACATCGAATTCCCCAACGATCTGCTGCTGGAGCTGGACCGGATGGAGTTCGACGTCTACGAGACCGGCGAGCGAGTCAAGGCGCGCCAGCGTCCGGTGGTCATCATCACCTCCAACAACGAAAAAGAGCTGCCGGATGCCTTCCTGCGCCGCTGTTTCTTCCACTACATCCGCTTCCCCGACAAGGCCGAGATGCAGGCCATCGTCAAACTCCACTACCCCGACCTCAAGGAGAGCCTGCTTGGCGAGGCAATGGATCTCTTCTTCGAGCTGCGCGAGGTAGAGGGGCTGCGCAAGAAACCCTCCACCTCGGAGCTGCTGGACTGGATCCGCCTGCTGCTGGCCGACGATATCGCCCCCGAGGCGATGCGCGCCCGCGAGCCCGGCAAGCTGGTGCCCGCGCTATATGGCGCCCTGCTCAAGACCGAGCAGGATCTGCATCTCTTCGAGAAGCTCGCCTTTCTGGCCCGACGCGGCAGCTGACCCATGCTGATCGACTTTTTTACCCACCTGCGCCGCCACAAGCTGCCGTGCAGCCTACGTGAGCTGCTGGACTTGCACGCCGCGCTGGCAGCCTGGCTGGTCGCTGTCGATATGGACGAGTTCTACCAACTCTCCCGCTGCCTGCTGGTAAAAGACGAGGCCCACTACGATCGCTTCGATCGCGCCTTCGCCGAATACTACGAAGGGCTGGAAGCGATTCCCCTGCTGCCGGAGAGCCTGCCCGAGGAGTGGCTGCGCAAGGAGTTCGAACGGCTGTTGAGCCCAGAGGAGAAGGCGCTGCTCAAATCCCTTGGCGGACTCGACAAGCTGATTGAAACCCTTAACCAGCGATTACGCGAGCAGAAAGAGCGCCACGCCGGTGGCAACAAGTGGGTAGGGACCGGTGGCAGCAGCCCGTTTGGCCATGGCGGTTTTCACCCAGAGGGGGTGCGCATGGGTGGAGAGGGGCAGCACGGCAAGGCGGCCAAGGTGTGGGAGGCCCGTCACTATCGCAACTTCAGCGACGACTCACCGCTTGGCCAGCGCGCCATCCAGCTGGCACTGCGCAAGCTCAGACGCTGGGTGCGCAGAGGCAATCCCGACGAGCTGGATCTCGACGACACCATAAAAAGTTCGGCCCGCCAGGGCTGGCTCGATGTGAAGCTGCGGCCCGAGCGCCACAACGGGGTGAAGCTGTTGGTTTTCTTCGATGTCGGAGGCTCCATGGATGCCCACGTGGCCGAGGTGCAGCGTCTCTTCTCTGCGTTGCGCCACGAGTTCAAGCATCTGGAGTACTTCTATTTTCACAACTGCCTCTACGACTTCGTCTGGAAGGATAACGCCCGCCGCTTTGAGGAGCGGTTCGATACCCTGCGCCTGCTGCGCACCTATGGCAGCGACTACCGGGTGATCCTGGTGGGGGATGCCACCATGGGCCCCTACGAGATCACCTGGCCCGGCGGCAGCGTCGAGCAGTGGAACGAGGAGTCGGGTCAGGTGTGGCTCACCCGATTGCAGCAGCACTTTCCCAAACTGGTGTGGATCAATCCCACCCCGCGCCGGGAGTGGCTCTGGCATCCCTCCATCAAACTGATGAATGACGTGGTTGGCGGACGGATGCATCCGCTGACCCTGGCGGGTCTCGCTGCAGCGATCGACCAGCTGTAACCCTCTCTACCCTATAAACCGACAAGCCGGGAACGCACCCGGCGAGGAGCAAAGATGACCTCTATCGTGATCAGTGGCTCAGGCCTCTATACCCCACCCTTTGCCGTCAGCAATGAAGAGCTGGTGGCCGCCTTCAACCAGTATGTGGATCTCTACAACGAGGAGAACGCCTCCGCCATCGACGCCGGCCAGCTCCCCGCCAAGCAGCACTCCAGCTGCGAGTTCATCGAGAAGGCGTCCGGCATCAAGAGCCGTTATCTGGTGAGCCGCGAAGGGGTACTCAACCCCGACATCATGCAACCGCTGCTGGCGGAGCGGCCCGATGAGATGCCCTCCATCATGGTGGAGATGGCAGTAGCCGCCGCCGAGCAGGCACTGATCGCCGCCGGCCGCGAGCCCGGCGAGATCGACCTGGTGATCGTGGCCGCCTCCAACATGCCGCGCCCCTACCCGGCGCTGGCCATCGAGCTGCAGCACTATCTGGGGGCGAGCGGCATGGCCTTTGATATGAACGTGGCCTGCTCGTCTGCCACCTTCGGCATCAAGACAGCCGCAGACATGCTGGCGGCAGGCACAGCCAACGTGGCGCTGGTGGTCAATCCGGAGATCTGCTCGGGGCACCTCAATTTCCGGGACAGAGACAGTCACTTTATCTTCGGCGATGCCTGCACCGCGGTGCTGCTGGAGCGGGAGGCCGATTGCAAGGTGGCCAGTCCGTGGCAACTGGTAGCCAGCAAGCTGGTGACTCAATACTCCAACAACATCCGCAACAACTTCGGCTTTTTGAACCGGCTAAGCCCGCGCACCCGCTACGGCGACGACAAGCTGTTTCGCCAGCAGGGGCGCAAGGTGTTCAAGGAGGTGTTGCCGCTGGTGTGCGACCAGATTGCCGGCAAGCTCGACGAGCAGGGCTGGCCCGCCGAGAGCCTGAGCCGGCTCTGGCTCCATCAGGCCAACCTCACCATGAACCAGTTCATCGGTCGCAAGCTGCTCGGCCACGATGCCAGCCAGCAGGAAGCGCCGGTCATTCTTGATAGCTATGGTAATACCAGCTCGGCGGGTTCCATCATCGCGTTTCATCTGTACAATCGCGACCTTCCTGCGGGGGCTCGCGGCGTACTTTGCTCATTTGGCGCTGGCTACTCCATCGGTAGCTTGCTGCTGCGACGCCTGTAATGGCGGGCCTCCCGCCGACATAACAATAACCAGCAACATGGGTGGGAATATGCAGAGGATCACGGGGCGCTGCGCCCTGCACTACGGGGTAACCCTGTCACTATTTTGTCTCTATGGCTGGCAGGTTTGCCCGTTTCTCGAGAGTCTCACCCTGCCCCAGTTGCTGGGGCCGACCCTGATGACGTTCGCCATCATGTTCGCCGTACGCAATTGGCTGCTCTCAAGGCGGCCCCTGCCGCGCAACGGGCTGGACGGGTTTGGACTGGAGGTGGGTTTCTACCTGCTGGGAGCACTGCTGCTGTCGGGCTACAACGCCCTGACCCATAACTTCCCGCTGGAGAGTCACCTCAAGGTGCTGCTGGGGATGACCACCCTCGGCTTTCTGGTAGCGGCCGACCTGACTCTGGAGCGAGACTTGCATCGGGCCAGAGCACGGCAAGCCGAGCAGAGCCTGGCACTGAGCCACCCGCTGGCCATGCCGCTGCCACGCAAGTTCACCCTCTTTACCCTGGCGACCCTCACCCTGCTGGGGGGCGTCTTCTTCTTGCTGTTCAACAAGGATCTGGAGTGGCTGGTGACGGTGGAGCGCAGCCTGCCGAGGGTCGATGCCCAGCACTACATCCTGTGGGAGATCGCCTTCGTAATGACGGTGACCTTCTGTTATCTCGCCCTCATCATCCACGGTTATGGTCGCAATCTCGGCCTATCCCTGCGCCAGCAGACCCGCACAATGGCCAGAGTACAGTGTGGTGACTTCGACGCCCGGGTGCCGGTCACCCGGGATGACGAGTTTGGCCTTATCGCCGCCAGCACCAATCAGATGATCGGCGAGCTGAAATCCCGCAGTGACGAGCTCAACCTGACCCGCGACGTGGCCATCCTCGGCCTCGCCTCGCTGGCAGAGACCCGTGACAACGAGACCGGCGCCCATATCATCCGCACCCAGCACTATGTGAAGGCGCTGGCGCAATACCTCAGTCGCAGCGATTGGGATCGCTATCCGCTCGATGACGCCACCATCGACCTGCTGTTCAAGTCGGCCCCGCTGCACGATGTGGGCAAGGTGGGCATTCCCGATGCAATCCTGCTCAAACCGGGCAAGCTGACCGACGAAGAGTTCGCCATCATGAAGCGCCACCCGCAGATCGGCGCCGATGCGCTGGCGAGTGCCGAGGCGCAGCTGGGCTCCAACTCCTTCTTGCGGCTGGCCCGGGAGATCTCCCTCACCCACCACGAAAAGTGGGATGGCAGCGGCTATCCGGCTGGGCTGGCGGGTGAGGACATTCCCCTCTCCGGGCGTTTGATGGCGGTAGCGGATGTCTACGATGCCCTCATCTCGAAACGGGTCTACAAACCTGCTTTCAGCCATGAAGAAGCGAAGGAGATCATCGTGAAGGGGAGCGGCAGCCATTTTGATCCCGGCATTGTCGCGGCGTTTCTCGCCTGCGAAGCGCAGTTCAGGGAGATTGCCGCGCAGTTTCAGGATCACCACTGAGCAAGTACATGCCGACCAGCTTGCCCTGATGGCTGACAGGGCGACCGGTGTCATGAATTGTACACAAACAGGTCTGGCGATCGCCGATTCAGCGACATGCTGACGGCCTTTGCCACGCCGCGCCCATATTGATATTTCCCTTTATTTACAGCTATTTTTTGTCATTTTGTGACCTGGATTCGTGCCAATGACGCAACCGGGATCACAAGATGGCAGGAAAAGGCCGCAATTTGCCCTTCGGCGCCAATGATGGCTTCCAATGAAAGCGAGGTTTGCTATCATCAGGAGACATTTTTCATCTGTCGCCGGCTACAAAAGAATACCCTCATGTACACACAGTTCTTCGGCCTCTCGGAACACCCGTTTTCCATCTCGCCCAATCCCAAGTACCTCTATATGAGCGAGCGCCACGGCGAAGCCCTTGCTCATCTCAACTATGGATTGCAGGATGGCGGCGGCTTTGTGCTGCTGACCGGCGAAGTGGGCACTGGCAAAACCACCGTCTCCCGCTGCCTGCTGCAACAGCTGCCCGCCGAGACCGAGATCGCCTATATCCTCAATCCCTCTCTGACCGAACGGGATCTGCTGGCCGCCATCTGTGACGAGTTTCAACTCCCCTATCCCGAAGATGCCGGGATCAAGCGGCTGTTCGACCTTATTCGCGATCACCTGCTGGCCAACCTGGCGGCAGGCAAGCGCAGCGTGGTACTGGTGGATGAGGCGCAGCACCTGCTGCCCGGCGTACTGGAGCAGCTGCGTCTGCTCACCAACCTCGAAACCGACGAACGAAAACTGCTGCAGGTGGTGCTGATCGGTCAGCCCGAGCTGCAACAGATGCTGCGCCAACCCCTGCTGCGCCAGCTGGCCCAGCGCATTACCGCCCGCTATCACCTGCTGCCGCTCTCTCACAGCGATGTGGATGCCTACGTCCGCTTCCGGCTGCAAGTTGCAGGCTGCGTACAACCCATCTTCACCCCGCGCGCCATCAAGACGCTTCATCGCCTGAGTGGCGGCATCCCCCGTTTCATCAACCTCATCTGTGACCGCGCCCTGATCGCCGCTTTCGCCCGTGGCAGCTACAAGATTGTCCACAGCGATATCAGCCAGGCCGCCTTCGAGGTCAATGGCGTTCGGGACGAAGGGAGCTGGGCCTCCGGTCTGATGGTGACGCTGGCGGGCGCCCTGCTGGTGGCCGCAGGCTGGTGGGGCTGGCAATTTTTCGGCGTGTTCCCCACCCGTCCGGTAGTCAAGGTCGAGGTGCCGGTCACCATCGATGAGACCGCCGAGCAGCAGGAGCAGCTGACCGAGGCGATCAATCAGGCCATCGACC
Source organism: Aeromonas sp. R9-2 (assembly GCF_040908025.1). Lineage (NCBI taxonomy): Bacteria > Pseudomonadati > Pseudomonadota > Gammaproteobacteria > Aeromonadales > Aeromonadaceae > Aeromonas > Aeromonas sp. R9-2. The sequence continues at coordinate 20,853 of NZ_JBFOCX010000026.1, read as the reverse complement.
CCGACAGCGCCATGCAGAATCTCTATCGGGTCTGGGGATATGAACCGGAACCGTTCGAGGCAACCTGTGACAATGCGCCCCGTGCCGGTCTGCGATGTCAGGAGGGAGAGGCAAGCCTCGACGAGCTGCGCGCCCTGCAGTATCCCGCCATGATCACGCTCACTGACCAGACTGGCGGCCTCTACTACGCGACCCTGGTCAATCTGGGGCCGAACAAGGCCAGCCTGATGATCGGTGACCAGAGCTGGCAGGTGGATCGCCAGTGGCTCAGCGACAACTGGGGCGGCAGCTACACCCTGCTCTGGCGCATGCCGAAAGGGGGCGTCAGCCTGATCGCCAGCAATGCCGGTCAGACCCAGATTCAGTGGCTCGACAATGCCCTCAGCCGTGCGCTGCAACAACCCGAACGCAAGGTGCGCCGTTTCGATGGCGAGCTCAAGAACAAGCTGCAGCAGTTCCAGCGGGATCAGGGGCTCACCCCTGATGGCATCGCTGGCAGCAACACCCTGCTGCGTCTCAACGCCCTCTCCGGTGAACCCATGCCCAGACTGGAGGAGGCCTCCTGATGTCTACCCTGCTAAAAGCGCTGCACCGAGCGCAGCAACCGCAACTCTCCGCCCATATTCCGGCCATGGGCTTGCCCATGCCCCGGGAAGAGGAGCGCAGCCCACGCCGTATCGGCTGGCTGCTGGCTCCCCTGGCCTTGCTGCTGGGGGCGGGCGCCAACTATGGCTGGCATCTGATCCACCTGCGCCCCATCGAGGAGAAGGTGGAGGTGAAAGAGGTGATCACTCCACCCTTCGTGCGGGTCGAACCCAAGGCAATGGTGACCCGTCCACTGCCCCCGCCCCTGCCGGAGCCGGTGGCCCAACCCAGAGCAGTGGCCAAAAACGAAGGGACCAGTCAGGGGAATACCCCCGCGCTGAGTCTGGCCGAGCAGCTGATGAAAGCCCTCAATGAAACCCCATTGCAGGAGACGCCACACGCCACCGGCCAGAACAACGTGCAACCAGCCCAGTTGATGGCGCTGGGCTCGGCACCCCAGTCGGTGCGCCAGCAGGTACCGCAATTGAGCTATGGCTCTCATGTGTTCTCCTCCAACCCCGCCAAGCGGGCCGTAGTGCTCAATGGCCGGGAATACCGGGAGGGGAGCGAAATCGCCCCGGGGGTCGTGCTCGCTACCATCGACCAGCAATACATAGTGCTGCAGGTCGCCGGACAGAGCGTGACCCTCAAGGCGCTGCAGGATTGGCGAGGATGAGTACGCACCGTACCCTGATGTTTGCTGGCAAGCAGGATGCACCTCACCTGAGTGCCACTTTTGTGAGCATTCAAAGGTTTACGGTGTGATGAAATATCCATTTTTACGGTTTGGCGCGCCCCGACCCGTTGTGTCACAGCACTCCGCCGTACACAATACGCAGCCGCCCCAGAGCCTGGAATTTGTTGATTAATATGACGCTACGATTCAGGGATGACATCTTGACCATGCTGCTGGCCCAGTGCCGGCAGCTTCCCATGACCAGAGTCACCCAGGTGGCCTTTCTGGCGCTGCTGATCATGCTGGCCCAGCAGAGCGCCGCCCTCACCTGGCGTCTGCTCACCCTGGCAAGCCCGCAAACCAGCCAACCGTGGCAACCCTCCGCCGTGGCGGTCAACGGCCAGAGCAACCCGCGCCTTGAACTGGGCGAGGTAAGCCGACTGGCACTGTTTGGCAAGGCGATCCCCAAGGCACAAGCCAAAGCCGCCGTGGCCGCCAATGCGCCGCGTACCCAGCTCAATGCCCAGCTCAACGGGGTATTGGCCAGCTCTGATCCCGCCAAATCCATCGCCATCATCGCCATGTCCGGCATCCAGAACTCCTACGGGGTCGGTGACATGATTGACGGCACCCAGGCGCGGATCCGGCAGGTCTATCCGGATCGGGTGATCATCGAGCGGGATGGCCGCGACGAGACCCTGATGCTGGATGGCGAGGAGTATGGCAAGCCGCTGCCGCAGACCAACACAGCCCCCCTTGGCTCCCTGCGCAGCGAGCTGATGGCCGATCCGGGCAAGATCACCGATTACCTCAATATTTCACCGGTTCAGGTGGATGGCCGCATGACCGGCTATCGCCTCAACCCGGGCAGCAATCCTGAGTTTTTCAACCAGAGCGGGCTGCAGGCCAATGACCTGGCCATCAGCATCAACGGGCTGGATTTACGGGACAACATGCAAGCCATGCAGGCAATGCAGCAGATGGCTGGCGCAACGGAAATGACAGTGACCGTCGAGCGACAGGGCGAACAGTTCGACATCTATGTGCGCTTGTCAGAATAATGATTTGGAGTCGTACCAATAATGACCACTAAAGGGAAAAGCTGGCGTCTGGCCACTATCGCAGCGGCACTGATGATGGCGGGCTCAGCTTGGGCCACCGAATACTCTGCCAGTTTCAAGAACGCCGACATTGAAGAGTTCATCAATACGGTGGGCAAGAACCTCAATAAAACCATCATCATAGAGCCCTCGGTGCGCGGCAAGATCAACGTGCGCAGCTACGACCTGCTCAATGAGGAGCAGTACTACCAGTTCTTCCTGAGCGTGCTCGACGTCTACGGCTTTGCCGTGGTGCCGATGGACAACGGGGTGCTCAAGGTGCTGCGCTCGCGGGATGCCAAGACCTCCGCCATTCCGGTGGTGGATGGCAGCAACCCGGGCATGGGCGACGAGATGGTGACCAGAGTCGTGCCGGTGCGCAACGTCTCGGTCCGCGAACTGGCACCGCTGCTGCGCCAGCTCAACGACAACGCCGGTGGTGGCAACGTGGTGCACTACGAGCCCTCCAACGTGCTGCTGATCACCGGCCGCGCCGCCGTGGTCAACCGTCTGGTGGAGGTGGTGAACCGGGTCGACCGCGCAGGCGATCAGGATGTGGACATCATCAAGCTCAAGTTTGCCTCGGCGGGTGAAATGGTGCGGCTGGTAACCAACCTCAACAAGGATGGCAACCCCCAGGGCGGCACCGCCTCCCTGCTGCTCTCCCCCAAGGTGGTGGCCGACGAGCGCACCAACTCTGTGGTGGTGAGTGGTGAGCCGAAAGCGCGCGCCCGCATCATCCAGATGGTGCGCCAGCTCGACCGCGACCTGCAAAGCCAGGGCAACACCCGGGTCTTCTACCTCAAATATGGCAAGGCCAAAGATATGGTCGAGGTGCTCAAGGGGGTCAGCTCCAGCATCGAGGCCGATAAGAAGGGCGGCGGCGCAACCACAGGTGGCGCCAGCATCGGCGGTGGCAAGCTGGCCATCTCCGCTGACGAGACCACCAATGCGCTGGTCATCACCGCCCAGCCGGACGTGATGTCCGAACTGGAGCAGGTGGTGGCCAAGCTCGATATCCGCCGCGCCCAGGTGCTGGTGGAGGCGATCATCGTCGAGATGCAGGATGGCGACGGCCTCACCCTCGGCGTCCAGTGGGGCAATGCCAACGGCGGTGGCACCCAGTTCACCAACTCCGGTCTGCCCCTCGGCAGTGCCATTGCGGCGGGCAAGGATTACCAGAATGGCAAGACCGACACCGCTGCCGGTCTGCTGAAAGAGTTCAACGGCATGGCCGCCGGTTTCTATCACGGCGACTGGGCCATGCTGGCCACGGCGCTGGCCTCCAATACCAAGAACGATATTCTCTCCACCCCGAGTATCGTCACCATGGACAACAAGGAGGCCTCCTTCAACGTCGGTCAGGAGGTCCCGGTCCAGAGCGGTTCGCAAAGCTCTACCACCAGCGATCAGGTGTTCAACACCATCGAGCGCAAGACGGTGGGCACCAAGCTGGTGGTAACCCCGCAGATCAACGAAGGGGATTCGGTGCTGCTCAATATCGAGCAGGAGGTCTCCAGCGTCGCCCAGACCCAGGCGACCGGTACTGCCAACCTTGGCCCCACTTTCGATACCCGTACCGTCAAGAACGCGGTGCTGGTCAAAAGCGGCGAAACTGTGGTGCTGGGCGGTTTGATGGACGAACAGACCAAGGAGCAGGTCTCCAAGGTGCCCTTGCTTGGCGATATCCCGGTGCTGGGCTATCTGTTCCGCTCCACCTCCAACACCACCTCCAAGCGCAACCTGATGGTCTTTATCCGGCCAACCATCTTGCGTGATGCGGACGTCTATACCGGTGTCTCCAGCAACAAATACAGCCTGTTCCGCGCCGAGCAGCTCAATGCCGCCTCGCAGGAGGGGTATCTCACCTCCCCCGCCCGTCAGGTATTGCCTGCCTATGGCCAGGATGTGATGGTGTCGCCCGAGCTGCAAAAAGAGATCCAGAAGCAGATCAACGAGATGCGGAGCAGACAGCAGAACACTGTCGAGACCACCACCCCGTTTGTGCAGAGTAAGCCCTGATGAGTGCCTACCATCTGGATGGAAGCGTCGGGCCTGCGCCACTGCCCGAGCTCCCCTTTGTCTTTGCCCGCAATTTCGGGGTGATCCTGATTGAGCGGGACGGCGCCCCCGTGCTGCAGTGCCGCCCCGGCGTCACCCCGCAAGCCCTGCTGGAAGTGCGGCGGGTAGCGGGTTGCAGCTTCGCGGTGGAGCAACTCGACAACGAGGCCTTCGAAGAGCTGCTGATGGCTCACTACCAGCGAGACTCCTCCGAAGCGCGCCAGCTGATGGAAGATCTCGGCAACGAGATGGACTTCTTCGCCCTGGCCGAAGAGCTGCCCCAGAGCGAAGATCTGCTGGATGCCGATGACGACGCCCCCATCATTCGCCTCATCAACGCCATGTTGAGCGAGGCGATCAAGGAGGAGGCCTCCGATATCCATATCGAGACCTTCGAGCGGGCACTGGTGATCCGTTTTCGCATCGATGGGGTACTGCGGGAGATCCTGCGCCCCCATCGCAAGCTAGCCTCACTCCTGGTCTCCCGGATCAAGGTGATGTCGCGGATGGATATCGCCGAGAAGCGAGTGCCGCAGGATGGCCGTATCTCGTTGCGTATCGGCGGCCGCGCCGTCGACGTGCGGGTCTCCACCATGCCGTCCAGCTACGGCGAGCGGGTGGTATTGCGTCTGCTCGACAAGAACAACGTGCGCCTCGAGCTCAAGCAGCTGGGGATGACCGCGGCCAACCGCACCATCATCAGCGAGCTTATTCGCAAGCCCCACGGCATTATTCTGGTCACCGGTCCGACCGGTTCCGGTAAATCCACCACCCTCTATGCGGCGCTGTCTGAAATCAACTCGCGGGATCGCAACATTCTGACCGTCGAAGATCCCATCGAATATGACCTCGAAGGGGTGGGCCAGACCCAGGTCAACACCAAGGTGGACATGACCTTCGCCCGCGGCCTGCGCGCCATCCTGCGTCAGGATCCGGATGTGGTGATGGTGGGGGAAATTCGTGACCTCGAGACCGCCCAGATCGCGGTACAGGCGTCGCTGACCGGTCACCTGGTGATGTCGACCCTGCACACCAACACCGCCATCGGCGCCATCACCCGTATGCGTGACATGGGGATCGAGCCCTTCCTGCTCTCCTCGTCGCTCTTGGCGGTGCTGGCCCAACGGCTGGTGCGCACCCTCTGCCCCGATTGCCGCGCCCCGCGTCCCATCACCGAGCAGGAGCGCCTCGCCATGGGCATCGAGCTGGCTCCCGATCAGCAGGTGTGGCGCCCGGTCGGCTGCGAGCTGTGCAACCACACCGGCTACCGTGGCCGGACCGGCATCCACGAGCTGGTGGTGATCGACGAAGCGGTGCGTGAAGCCATTCACAGCGCCAGCGGCGAGCTCGCTATCGAGCGGCTGATCCGCGGCCACACCCCCAGCATCCGCCGTGACGGCATCGACAAGGTCCTCAAGGGGCAGACCAGCCTCGAAGAGGTACTGCGCGTGACCCGGGAAGATTGAGATGGCGGCATTCGAATACAAGGCCCTCGACAACAAGGGGCGCAGCAAGAGCGGCGTGATGGAGGGCGACTCGGCCCGCCAAGTGCGGCAGCTGCTGCGCGAACAGGGGCTCACCCCCCTCGAGGTGAACGAGACTACCGAGAAGGCGAAACGGGAGGCGACCCGCTTCGCCCTGTTTCGGCGCGGTGCCAGCACCGCTGAGCTGGCCCTCATCACTCGCCAGCTGGCGACCCTGGTCGGGGCCGGTCTCACCATCGAAGAGGCGCTCAAAGCGGTGGCCGAGCAGTGCGAAAAAGCCCACTTGCGCTCTCTGGTGGCGACCGTGCGCAGCAAGGTGGTGGAAGGTTATTCGCTGGCCGACTCGCTGGGGGCCTTTCCACATGTGTTCGACCAGCTGTTTCGCTCCATGGTGGCGGCCGGTGAAAAGTCGGGTCATCTGGAGAAGGTGCTCAACCGCCTTGCCGACTACACCGAACAACGCCAGCATATGCGCACCAAGCTGCTGCAGGCGATGATCTACCCCATCGTGCTCACCTGCGTCGCCATCGGGGTTATCTCGATCCTGCTTACCGCCGTGGTGCCCAAGGTGGTGGCCCAGTTTGAACACATGGGTCAGCAGTTGCCGGGCACCACCCGTTTTCTCATCGGCACCAGCGAACTGATGCAGGCCTACGGCCTCTGGTTCCTGCTGCTGATCTTCCTTGGCAGCTTTGTCTGGCGCTGGTGGCTCACCGATGAAAAGCGCCGCCGACGCTGGCATCAGGTGCTGCTCGGTCTGCCGGTGATTGGCCGGGTCAGTCGCGGTCTCAACACCGCCCGCTTCGCTCGCACGTTAAGCATCCTCAACGCCAGTGCGGTGCCGCTGCTGGAGGGGATGAAAATCTCCGGCGAAGTGCTCTCCAACGACTTTGCCAGAATGCGCATTCTAGAGGCCGCCGAACGGGTACGCGAGGGGACCAGTCTGCGCAAGTCGCTGACCGAGACCAAGATTTTCCCGCCCATGATGCTGCACATGATCGCCTCCGGCGAGCAGAGCGGCGAGCTCGACAGCATGCTAGAGCGGGCAGCAGACAACCAGGATCGGGAGTTTGAATCCCAGGTCAATATCGCCCTCGGGGTGTTCGAACCCATGCTGGTGGTCTCCATGGCCGGGGTGGTGCTGTTTATCGTGATGTCGATCCTGCAGCCGATCCTCGAGCTCAACAATATGGTGAATATGTAAGTTTCCGGTGTTCGGTGGCGCCGCTGGCGGCCCGTCGAACCCACCCAGTGATCACTCTCTGATGGGCCATCCCATCTCATTCGTTACGGAGCAACTCATGAACAAACGTCGTCAATCCGGTTTTACCCTGCTGGAAGTCATGGTGGTCATCGTGATCCTCGGCATTCTGGCCAGTCTGGTGGTGCCCAACCTGATGGGCAACAAGGAGAAGGCTGACCAGCAGAAAGCGGTCTCCGATATCGTGGCGCTGGAAAACGCCCTCGACATGTACAAGCTGGACAACAACCGCTACCCGACCACCGAACAGGGGCTGGATGCACTGGTGACCAAGCCTTCCATCGATCCGGCGCCGCGCAGCTACCGCGATGGCGGCTACATCAAGCGCCTGCCGCAAGATCCCTGGGGCAACCCGTACCAGCTGCTGAGCCCGGGCCAGTTCGGCAAGATCGACATCTTCTCCATGGGTCTGGATGGTGAAGCCGGTACCGATGATGACATCGGCAACTGGAACCTGAAGGATTTCCAATAAGTGATATGTCGCCACCGCACTCCTTGTGAGCTGACTGCATGAAGCGATCTCTCTCCTTTTATCGCCAATCCGGCTTTACTCTGCTGGAAGTGTTGCTGGTCGCCATGCTGATGGGACTGGTGGCCACCGCTGTCACCCTCAGCATGGGAGGCGCCAGAGGGGATCGGGAGCTGGACAAGCAGGCGCGTCGCCTGATGGCGACGCTGCAGCTGGCGCAGGAGTATGCGGTGATGGATGGTCGGCTGGTAGGCATTCGCATCGAGGATAACGGCTGGCAGTTTATGCAGCGTCAGGCCAAGGATCGCAAGTGGCTGGCCCTGACTGGCGACAAGCAGCTGGGGCCGGTGCAACTGGCCGAGAACATGACGCTGGCACTTGAGCTGGAAGGCTTTGGCTGGCAGCCGGATCCCGATGAGAAAACCGAACAGAAGCGCGACGAGAAGGAGCGCACGCCGCAGTTGCTCATCTTCCCGGGCGGCGAGCTGAGCCCGTTCGTGCTCACCTTCACCCAGCAGGATGACGATGCCCGCTACACCCGCATCGTCAAGGGGGACGAGTTCGGCCGCCTCACCCTGCTCACCGGCGATGAAGATGAAGAGGTGAGCGAATGAACGCTCGCGGCATGACGTTGTTTGAGAAAGGAGTCATGGTGGCGCTACTGCTGTGCCAACCACACCCTCAACAGGTGGCACGATGAACGCCCGGGGCATGACCTTACTCGAAGTGATGGTGGCGCTGGCAGTCTTTGCCATCGCGGGTCTCGCGGTAATGAAAACCGCCAGCGAACACCTCTCGGCCCTCAACTATCTGGAGCAGAAGACACTCGCCACCTGGGTGGTAGAGAACCAGCTGGTGCAACAGAAGCTCGAAAACAAGTGGCCCGGCGACAGCTGGGTGGAAGGGGATGAGCAGATGGCCGGGCAGACTTGGTACTGGCGCTATCGCGGCGTCGCCACCGCCGACAACAACTTCCGGGCGCTCGATATGGAAGTGCGCACCGAGGCCAAGGCCGAGAACCCGGTCGCCATGATGCGGACCTATATCAGCCGATGACTCAGCTATCCGCCCGCACGCCTCGTACCGTCCGTCACGCCGGTTTCACCCTGCTCGAAATGCTAGTGGCGATCGCCATCTTCGCCACTCTCAGCATGGGCGCCTATCAGGTGCTGCAAGGGGTGCTCACCAGCGACGAGGTAGCCAAGCGCAAGGAGGTCCGCCTCAACGAATTGCAGCTCGCCTTCACCCTGCTGGAGCGAGACATCACCCAGATGGTGCCGCGCAGCGGTCGCATCGAGGGGGAGAACAACAAGGTGCTGCTGGCGGCCTCCCGCTTCGGCCAGCAGAGCGATGACTGGGGCATGGCCTTTATGCGCAGCGGCTGGCTCAACCCGGACGGCATGCTGCCCCGCTCCCATCTGCAACGGGTCGGCTGGCGACTCAAGGATCAGAAGCTGGAGCGCCTGAGCTACCTCTATCCGGATCCGGTGATCGGCACCGAGCCACGCATCCAGCCGGTGCTGGCGGGAGTCACGGCGTTTCGCCTCTACTTCTTCGACAAGGGCAACTGGAAAGAGGAGTGGAGCCAGCGCAGCGTGCTGCCACACGGGCTGGCAGTGGAGCTGGATCTGGAAGATTACGGCACCATTCGCCGCCAGTTCCTGATTGGTGCCGGTGGCCAGCGCGCCGCAGAGAACAGCCAGAGCAGCAACCCCGACCAAGGTGGCAACAACAACGGGAACAACGGGAACAACGGCGGCAACGGCAATACCAATGGCGGTAATGGTGACAGCCAGAACGGAGGGGGCGCCAATGCGGGCTAATCTCGCCGCTCCCGGTCGCCAGCGCGGCATGGCGCTGCTGGTGGTGCTGCTGATCCTCTCGGTGATGGTGATCATCGCCAGCAATATGAGCGGCCGCCTGCAGCTTGAGCTGCGCCGCACCGCCAACATCACCACAGGCAAACAGGCGTGGTGGTATGCCCTCTCGGCAGAGGCGCTGGTGAGAAAGGTGCTGACGCAGGATTTCAAGGACAATCCCGAGGTGGTCAACCTCAGCCAGAACTGGGCCCGCAAGAACACTGTATTTCCGGTGGACGATGGCAAGCTCAAGGGCGAGGTGACCGACCTGCAATCCTGCTTCAACCTCAACAGCCTGAGCGTGGCCTCCAAGGCGGGGAGCGGCGAGGAGCTGGCGCAGCAGCCCTATCCGGTGCAAGTGTTTCGCGAACTGCTCAAACAGCTGGCGATGGATGATTACGAGGCGGCCCAGCTCACCGATGCCATCCGTGACTGGACCGACAAGGATACTGTGCTGGTCTCCAGCCTTGGTGCAGAGGACGCCTATTACGAGGGGCTCAAGCCACCCTACCTCACCGCCAACCAGTGGATGCTGGGCAAGGATGAGCTGCGGGCGGTGCGCGGGGTGACGGCAAGGGTCTATGCCAAACTGGCTCCCTATGTCTGCACCCTGCCCAACGACAAGTTGAAGATCAATATCAATACCCTTGCCCCCCAGCGCCCCGAGCTGCTGGTTGCCCTCTATCTGGGCACTATCGGGCTGGATGACGCCAAGCGGGTGCTGAACGAGCGGCCACAGAAGGGGTGGAAAGAGAGCAAGCTGATGACGGACATGCTCGCTCCGGTCGATTCGGTGAAAGGGCTGAAAGATGCGCTGGTGGTGAAAAGCGACTTCTTCGAAGCCCGAGTCGTGGCCGAGGTCGGCGACAACCGGGCCTGGCTCGAAACCCTGTTCCAGCGGGGCAAGGACAATAAACTGGTGATGCTGCGCCGCCTCAGTAGCGGCGCCGAATAAACAGCGCACCTGCGGGCCCTCGCCTGCGGGTACGAGAGATGTTGGATGCAGCCTGCGGGCTGCGCACCGGTTGCAAGGGCGCACAACGCCCTTTGCAAACCGGTATCGCAGGAGAGAGATGCGTGAGCGAAAGTCTGGTCATCCGACTGGGGACCAATAAACAACAACCCGTGGCCTGGCTGGTCTGGTCCGGTCAGGAGCAGGAGATCATCGCCTCCGGCACCCTGCCTTCGGCCGATGCCCTGGGCGAGCTGCAGGAGCGGGCCGGTGGCCGCCCCGTGGTCACCCTGGTGCCGGGCAGCGATCTGATCTTCCGGCGCGTCACCCTGCCGGGTCGCTACAACCGCCAGTCGGCGGCGGCCCTCCCCTACCTGCTGGAGGAGCAGATCGCCTCCGACGTGGACGAGCTCCATCTGGTGGTGCTGGCCCACGAAGGGCAACAGGTCGACCTGATGGCGGTGGATCGGCAGAAGATGGGCGAGTGGCTCGGCTGGCTCGATGCCGCTGGCCTCAAGAGCCTGCAACTGCTGCCCGATGTGCTGGCGCTACCACAGGCCGCGGATGGCTGGTCTGCGCTGCAACTCGGCAATGAGTGGCTGGTACGCCAGGGCCCCTGTCAGGGGATCGTCGCCGACGAGCCGCTGCTGGCCATGTTGCTGGCCACCGAAGCGGAGCCGGTCACCATCCACAGCCACACACCGGTGCCCGCCATTGCCGCCGCCAACTGGCAGGCGGCGGAGCCCGAGCTGCCCATGCTGCTGCTGGCCAAAGGGGCCCTCACCTGCCGCGCCAACCTGCTGACCGGCTCCTACCGGCCGCAGACCGAATATGCCCGCTACTGGTTGCAGTGGCGCAAGGTAGCCATCACCGCGGGTCTGTTGCTGCTGGTGGCCCTCGGCCAGCGCGGGGTACAGCTCTATCAGCTCACCGAGCAGGACAAGGCGCTGAAAGCGGAGATCCGTGCCGTCTATACCCGCATCTTCCCGGGGGAGAGCCGCATCGTGAACGTGCGCAGCCAGATGAACCAGCATCTGCAACAGATGGGACAGGCCCCGCAAAACGGCGTGCTGCTGATGCTCACCGAGCTGGCCCCCACCTTTGCCGAAGTCCCCGGCCTGAAACCACAGGTGATGCGCTTTGATGCCAGTCGCCGCGAGCTGCGGCTGCAGGTGACCGCTCCCGGCTTCGCCGAGATCGAGCGGTTCCGTGAGCTGGCTGGCAAGCAATTCGAGGTACAGCAAGGCGAGGTGCGCAGCACCGAGGGCAAGGTAGAGGGCGCACTGGTGCTCAAGGGTAAATCATCATGATGGAAAAATTGCAGAGCTGGTGGCACGGCATCACAGCACGGGAACAGCGGCTGGTGGTCGCAGGCGGCGTTCTGCTGCTGGTCGGTCTCTTCTACTGGAGCATCTGGCAGCCCATCGCCAACCGCATCGCAGAGCGGGAGCGGCAGGTGCAGAACCAGCAGCAGACCCTCGCCTGGCTCAAGGAGAAAGGTGAAGAGGTGCTGGCCATGCAGGGGGGTCAGGGGCGCCAGATCGACACCAGCGGCACCCTAGAAGGGGTGGTCAACCGCACCGCCTTCAACCACAAGATCAAGATTGCCCGGCTGCAACCCCAGGCGCAGGAGCTGCAAGTGTGGATCGACACTGTCCAGTTCGATGACTTGCTGCTCTGGCTCTCCACGCTGGTGGAGCAGCACGGCATTCAGGTTCAAATCATCGAGATCGCCCGCGAGGATCTGGCCCCGGGTCTGGTCAAGGTCAGACGTTTGCAGTTGAGTCGTCCACAATGAAAAAACGCATCCTGATTGCCAGCCTGTTTCTGGCCGCCTATCTGCTCTTCCTGCTGGCCACCCTGCCCGCGGCACTGGTGGCTCGCCATCTGCCGCTGCCTGCCAATGTTGCCAACCTGCTGAAACTTGAAGGGGTGAGCGGCACCCTCTGGAGTGGCCAGATTGCCCGACTGCAATATGCCAGCGAATCGGTGAACCAGCTGCGCTGGGATCTCAACGGCTGGTCGCTGCTGCGCTTCGCCCCCGAAGTAGCCATACGCTTTGGCGATCGCAACGGGCTGAACGGTCAGGGCGTTGCCGGCTGGAATGGCGCCGCCTTCGGCCGGGATCTGACCCTCAACGCCCCCGCCCCCTGGTTGCTGAGCCGGGTGCCGATGCGCCTGCCAATCCCGATCTCCGTCACCGGCCAGCTGCAGCTCAAAGTGGAGCAATTTGCCCAGGGCAACCCCTGGTGTGACAACCTCTACGGCAACCTCGACTGGTACAACGCCAGCGCCGATACCCCGGCGGGCAAGCTGGATCTGGCTGACCCCGAGCTGAAACTCACCTGCCTCGACTCCAAACTGGTGGCCGAACTCAAGCAGGGCTCCGATGCGGTGCAGACCATGGGTCGCCTCGAGCTGCAACCCAACGGCCAATACCTGTTCCAGGGCACCCTGAAACCGGGCCCGGCACTGCCACCGCAGATGCAGCAAGGGCTCCCCCTCCTCGGCCAGCCCGACAGTCAGGGCCGCTTCCCCCTTCGCTATCAGGGGCGGATCTAAGCCATCATTCAAGGTGAAAATGGCTCAGGGACAACCCGAGCCATTTTCATCGTCCATGTGACGTGTCAGTTGAAATGCCAGATACAAAAAAGCCCAAGCGGGTGACCGCTTGGGCTTTCTCTTTGAATATGGCGGAGGAGGTGCCCGCCGCAATCAAGTCCAATCAACTCCACACAAACCCAACACACCATTTACTATCAGTAAGTTAGAGCCAAGCATTGTCCAATCCATCCCAATCACATATTACCACTGCGCATGCTTGGTGGCATACTGCGTGGCATATTCAATTCTCAAGGAGGTTCCCTGATGGCAATCCTCACCGATACTAAAGCTCGTAACATCAAGCCGGAAGATAAACCCCTTGCTCACGGTGGCGTTACAGGCTTGACGCTACACCCTTCTACCGCCAAGGGCAGAGGCAAGTGGGTATTTCGCTATGTCAGCCCACTGACAAAGAAACGGCGTAATGCTGGCCTCGGGACTTACCCCGAGATCACCATCGCTGATGCAGCTCGAAACGCACAGGTAATGCGGGAACAGCTGGCGAAAAATCTGGATCCGCTAGAGACCCGGCTGCTAGAGCAGAACAAGCCGAAGATCCCGACGTTGGAAGCATCAGCCAGATTAGTCTACAAAAGCTTGCTACCAGGTTGGAAGAACACCAAACACGGTAAACAATGGATCACTACCTTGGAGCAGTATGCTTTTCCTACTATTGGCACTATATCCATTAATTCTATCACTCCAGCTCATATCGCTAGCGTATTACAGCCTATCTGGCTGACGATCCCGGAAACGGCAAGTCGTGTTAAGCAACGACTACATGCCGTCATGGCTTGGGCATGGGCTCACGGCTATACCTCCGCAAACCCGGTGGATGTGGTGGGCCACTTACTACCGGCCCAACCCAGAAAATCCATGAGAGTAGAACACCAGCCTGCAATGCCTTGGCGTGATATCCCAGCATTTGTGCACAAACACCTGAGAATTGCGCAACAGGACGATGTAACCCGCTCAATGCTGGAGTTCTTGATCCTAACCGCTTGCCGTTCTGGTGAAATCCGCTCAATGAAATGGTCCGAGGTGGATCTGGAGGCAAGGGTCTGGACCTTGCCTGCCGAGCGTATGAAGGCCAAGCAACAGCATCGTGTTCCGTTATCTCTTCGTTCCGTCGAGATCCTGCTGGGGTTAAGGGGATTACATGACGAGTTGGTATTCCCTTCTCCCAGAGACCAGGTGCCGCTCTCAGACACAGTGTTGACGATGTTTCTGAGAAGAGCCAAAGCTGAGAGTTGTACTCCTGGCCGAATGGCTACTGCTCATGGCTTTCGTTCCAGCTTTCGAGACTGGTGCAGTGAGCAGGGCTACCCCAGGGACCTGGCTGAACGGGCGCTAGCCCATACAGTGCAGAACAAAGTGGAAGCAGCTTACCACCGCACGGACTTGCTGGACCAACGTCGGCCCATGATGGATGCCTGGGCTGAGTTTGTATCCGGTAATTCACCAACTAAATAGGAAAGAAGCTGCCTTGTTGGGCCGCTTCTTTCAATGTTCTTATTTTAGCTTTTCTTGGCGGGCGAGGACATCTTGCCAAACCAGTGCTCAGAGAGTTTTAACGCTTGTTTGGCTTCCGGCTTGGTCATCGTGGCTTCGAACTAGTCACGGGCCTTAACAGCCTCAGGTATCTCCTCTGTTGCCGCCAGTGAGAACCAGGCATAGGCATGTACTCGATTGCGCGGGGCCCACAGGCCTTCCTCAAGCAGTGTCCCCATGCCGTATTGAGCTTGGCGGTCTCCTTACTGAGCGGCCAGGTGATACAGCTTGAGAGCCAGCGCGTAATCTTCTTTGCCCCCTGACCGAGGCGCAACATTTCACCGTATGTGGGGTCTGAAGCCCAACCGTGCTGAAATGCACGTTAAGTACATTTTTAGAACAGCTTAATATGCACATATGTTATATGCATATTGATGAATTTTGGACATATTCCTTGTATATGTTGGGGCTGAACCACAACGTAGACTAATGGGAATGGAATTTGGAAAAATTATGTAGCGCTAATTCCTATATAGATATGAGCTCCTTCTGGTCCTCTATACTCTTCAAAATCAGTAAGAAAATTTCGACATATCTCAGAATGCTGATCAAAATAAGACCAGATATAAGACCAGGTTTGAATCATCGCATCGGGCATAGCCCCTCTTGCTTCAAAAACGAGATATTCCCCAGCTTCAATAAAAATATTTTCAAAATCACTGTTTGACTTATCAACAGATACACCAACGGTTAAATTATAGAAGCCGGCAGAGTCAGTTTCATAACCTGAGTAAACGCCAAAAATTGGAGTATCTGGTAACCGTGTTGAGATCTGCTCTGTCACCTTCTCTGAATAGAACCGTGTCCATAGCCCAGGGATTTTTGCACTTTCAGAATTTAACTCATCAAGGTTTTTCGTTCGTACACGAAGCCCTGCCACGCAGAAGCCTTTTATATGTTCAGCCTTTGGTTTCAAAATGATTTCCTTTCAATTCAATGTAAATTTGAATTATACCCTAACCTCAGGGCAATAATATGAACATTTTCCTAATTTATCAAGTTGTTGACCCCGAAGATCGTGGTGTTTTATTATGCTCTCTTTTTGAGGGCATAAGCATGGATATCGACAGCATCAAAGAACATTTCATCGAGATCCACGATCATAAGCAAAGCGCCAAAGTAGTCTATCCGCTATTTGATATCTTGTTCGGCAGTTTGTGCGCCATCGCCATCATGGCCGGAGGTCGCGGCTTGGCTGACATCCGTGAATATGTAATGGGGCATCACGAATGGTTTCTGAAACACAAACATTTCGAAAATGACGTGCCGGTGGATGACACCTCTTCAGAATTACTACGAGTCGACCTACTGATAACTAATTGTGTAAATTAGGCTGGTATTGATTTTGTCCCCCCATTACCATGCCGCCAGTACGGATAGTCCTTGCTCCCAGAAAAGAACGAATTCAAGTGCCAAATTAAAAATTGGATTTTTGACTTAGTAAATAGAAATGTCGCCACTAAATCTTACACACAATTTAAAATATTTTCCAAAAGTTATTACTTAGCCACTTTAAAGGCTAAATTACCGTTTAAATAATTTAACCTTACCATTTCAACGGGGTGCTTTATATATGTAGCCAATAAATTACCGCCAACCAGATAATACCTACCTGCAATGAATCCAGTACCATCAAAAAGTACAGTCCTGCTATCCGGAATTATCGGTGGCTTAACTACTTCACGACTTATTATATAGCCAAAAAAGGCTTCACCTAACACGCCCCACAACATTCTCTGAGTAACCACAGAGCCGGATTCTTTATTACTTATTACCACATCCAAAACACCAGCTCTACAAACCCCGTGATTAATTATTTTCCCATCTTCATAGTAAAATGAAAAATCACACCCCAAGCCATTTAAAAATGGCATTAAAGATGAAAAAAACAAACAAAAAACAATAGCTATTTTAGCGAATTTTATGGAAAACGATTTCATCTTCGTCAACCTCACTAGTAAACCAATAGATACTATCACCAGAAACTGGTACAGTTATATCATCGATAGATAGGCGTTCTCGACCACAAAACAGAGCTTTTTCAACGGTAAAACACTCAAATTTAGGAGTCAAAACATACATGTAAATACTCAAAAAGACTGATCCGCAAGCCCACAGCAATAAAATATAAAATGATAGCCTCCTCACAATAAAACACAAAAATCTAAAATTAAATACTGGTGGCGTACTATTTATCAGTTCTGTCTCTACATTATCGTTTGGCATGTCACCCGATAAGGTCTTCGCTAATTCAATATTTTCTTCATGCGTGACCGACTCGCTATCTAAAGATAAAGATGAAGTAGACAGATTATATCTATCTTCATAAATAGAAATAATGTCCGGCTCAAGCATATATCCCTTGCGAGGTATGGTGACCAATGCTCTATCTAAGTCAGCATTTTTCAAAGCACTTCTAATATTCTTTATCGATATGTTTAGTGCGGCCGGAACAACAACTCGCCCCGGCCAGCCGACCTCCAACAACTTATCTTTAGCACATACGTCGCCTTGAGCAGATATTAACTCATTAAGTATGTTTCGCTCGCTGGAGTTTAAGGAGCCATACTTTGCGCCATCATCAAATAATATACCTGTCCTAATGTCTAATTTTATTTTTCTCATAAATCTGACTCACCAATCAAACGGAAAACTAAAACCCAACCTATTAATATTATACTACATACATCAAAATAATACTAAAACTGCGGGATTGTGATGCTTATTGCATCATGAAATGAACCGTTTAGTCTGACAAACTTGGGAACCACCGATGACACATTACAGCGGGCTTACTAAAAGAATTTTAGCCAAGCAAAACCCCTGACACACAAATGACATTTAAATTCAGTATGTACAAATTAACAGCCCCCCCCCCCTTTCACCCCAAAGCAGTAATAGAAAAAACTACAACTGACTCTTTCAATATACGTTCTACGCTACGCACCTACTTTAGGACAATGCCACCCCAAAAATGCTATCTCAGTGAGCCTAAATACGTGCACATTGTTATTGTTAATGCGTAAGTGTATGGTGAAAAGATAGCATTGAAATCAACACAACACAACACAACACAACACAACAAACTGCAAGCGGAAAACAGAAAATCAAATTTGCTATATTAAACCTATTACTTTTCTTTACACTAGCTATATCATGATAATTATTGCCCCACTCGCTTTCCCTAGGAACCGGAAAATTTAACAATCAGAATGAAAGATGCAACACCATGAAGTCAACATGGCAATGAGAGATATTTGCTACACAGTCACCACAGGAAAATAACTTTACATGAAAGAAAGACCTGAATTTATCAGGTAATTAAGAACGGGAGCCCCATATAAGGGACCACATAAAATTATTTAAAGAAAGCCCCCCCCACACCCCACAAACGCATTTTGTGCGGGGGGGGGGGAACACGCAAAAAGGAAACACACAAGAACTCCAACAAGGTACCCCAGCCCAGCCAAAAGGAAAACACCAAAACGCGATAAATAAATAAATAAATAAATAAATAAATAAATAAATAAATAAATAAATAACCTTGGAGCATACCATCAACCAATAAGCACCAGTAAGTAACTATAAAAATAGGGTTAATTTAAAAGAAGAAGCATAGTTGAGATATTTTAATTTGAGCTTTTCTTTTTGGCTTATAATGAAAGCAAGATAAAGCACTATACGTGTCGTACCTTTTCTCCGGCTCTGCGGCCAGCAACGGCTGCATAAGGGACGTCCACTGGTGTTAGACAAAGCTCGTTATCGTAGTAGAAATGTGGTCGAACGGTGCTTCGGATGGTTGAAGAAGTTTGGCCGACTCTCAACGAAATATGAAAAGCTGGCGGGAAGTTTTGCTGCTTTTATCAAGCTGGCTTTCTGCCCTCGTTACTTACGGTAGCTATTGGCGGACTGAAAACCAGCATATTTAGAACACAGCCTAGAAAAAGATATCGTATATCACAGTCACTCGCTGGCTGAAATGGCGATGTATCGGTTCATGAAACTGCTAGCGGGATATCAGTCTGCGTAGCTACAACGACCAAGTGGGAGAAATTATGGCGTATATAAGCGCTATAAACAAGCTGAATACTCTTGACATACCTATCATAAAGCCCCAAGTTAAGCAATTACTAGAGGCTGGGAAATAAATTCTTTGATGGCTTATTTGGGCAACTACACCGCTAATATCGCTATATACAAGCAGCACTCAACCGTAATGAATAAAAGCCAGAGAAGAGCAGTTGATCGCCATTACTAACAATGTCAAATTCTGCACTTGATTCGCCCCCTATTTTACTAATGCTCGGATCTAATGGTGTGACAGAGCTCCAACCGTAGCCTTGAAGGCTGTGTAGTGGTCTAATCATCCCGGACACCTTTTTAGGTGGTACAGTCGCCACCATGACCTGAGGTGTTCAATGACAAGATTACGTCGCTCATTTACTGCCGAATTCAAACTCGAAGCCGCATCCCTGGTGCTCGACCAGGGATATTCTGTCCCTGAAGCCAGCCGTTCACTGGATGTCGGTGAAACCGTACTTCACCGCTGGGTTCAGCAACTGCAATCCGAACGAACTGGCACAACCCCAATCGGCAAAGCACTGACTCCGGAGCAGCAAAAAATTCAGGAGCTGGAAGCCCGTATCAACCGGCTCGAACGTGAAAAGGACATTCTAAAAAACCGCCTCCCCGGCACTCCGTGGCCCATGGAATTAGAAACACGTCCACTACACTGATCTCACCGGACAGTGGTCGTTTGCTTTTTGGAGGCTTAGTCCCCGTCAAAAAACCTGACCCAGGGGAAGCTGCGGACCCGTGAGTGGTGGCACCTTGGTGACCCCGTTTAGGAATGTGATCGAATCCGAGTCCCCGTCCGGCACTATTTGTGATGGAGGGGTATTCATGAAAAAGCACAACACAGAACACGGTTTGCCGATCATCCATGCCCGCGCCGCGGGCATTGATATCGGTTCACGGTTCCATGTGGTTGCGGTGCCCACCGCGCTCGCCGAAGAACCAGTGCAAACCTTTCAGGCTTTCACGGCAGACCTGGAGCGTATGGCTGCTTGGTTGGTCGAGCTTGGGATCACTACCGTGGCAATGGAATCAACGGGTGTGTATTGGATACCCGTGTACGAGATCCTGGAGACCCATGGCTTACAGGTCATCTTGGCTAACGCCCGGGATGCCCGGGCCGTACCTGGGCGCAAAACTGACGTCAACGATGCGCAATGGATCCAGCGCCTGCATGCTTGCGGTCTACTGCGCGCCAGCTTCCATCCTGAGCGGGAGATCGCCGCGCTGCGCAGTTATCTGCGGCTACGTGAACGTCACCTCGATTACGCTGCGGCCCATATCCAGCACATGCAGAAGGCGCTAACTCACATGAACCTGCAATTGCAGCATGTGGTGAGTGACATCACCGGCGCCACCGGTATGCGGATCATCCGTGCCATTGTCGCAGGAGAGCGAAATGCCACGATGCTCGCCGCCATGCGCGACTTGCGCTGTCAGTCGAGCGTCGAAACCATCCAACGTGCGCTGGTTGGCAATTACCAGCCCGAGCATGTGTTTGCCTTGAGTCAGGCACTGGCCATGTATGACGCCTACCAGGCCCAGATTTCTCTCTGTGATGAGCAGATTGCCCAAAGCTTGCAACAACTCTCTCGTGGTAAGCCCCGTCCCAGCGAAGCGCTACCCAAGCCTCGCCACCGTACCCGGCAGCCGAACGCACTCAACTTTGATGTCCGCACCTTGCTCTATCAACTGGTCGGTATCGATCTGACCCAGATCCATGGCATTGGCCCTTACCTGGCACTGCGTCTGGTGGCCGAGTGTGGAACGGATCTGAGTCGCTGGCGAACGGCCCAACACTTCACCTCATGGCTGACACTGGCTCCGGGCTGCCGGATCAGTGGTGGCAAGGTACTGTCAGCTCATACTCGCAAGACCAAGAATCGAGTCACCGCCCACCTACGACTGGCAGCGGTGACCATCGGCAGAACAAATACAGCGCTGGGGGCATTCTACCGACGGTTGTCAGCGCGCATCAGCAAAGCGAAGGCGGTCACCGCCACGGCCCGCAAGATTGCGGTCTTGTTCTATAACGCCATGCGTTTTGGTATGGAATATCAGGATCCTGGCGCCGATCACTACGAGCAGCAGTACCGCGATCGGGTGGTCAAGGGATTGCACCGTCGGGCCGCCGAATTTGGTTTTACCCTACAGGCAATCGAGGGTGTTTCTTAGGA